>NZ_JBGVSA010000001.1:86378-322828 GCF_041807905.1 Uliginosibacterium sp. sgz301328 | reverse complement strand
GAGCCTACGGCTACCGCGACGAGGAATACTTCTTCCTAAAAATCAAGGCGGCGTTCCCCGGTATTCCTCGTTGAACCGAAAAAAAGCCCGCAGCAATGCGGGCTTTTTGTTGTCGACGAGGCGCTGTCAGCGTTCGTTGGCGGCCCGAGGCCACGGTAGCGTGGCGCGGCGGCTGACGGCGGCGGGGACGACGCCATATTCGGCGTCTGTCACGTTGTCCATGATGCTGCACGCGGCCACCTGCAATTGACGGTGCTCCATGTCGGCCTTGCGGCGGGCGACGAGATCGGCGCGCTCAGTCAGTGCGTCGGTGTCGCGGGCGACAAGTTGCCCTTGCAGGAAGGCGGTTTTGTCCAGCATGTCGATGCGTTTGTCGCTGAGCCGCACCCACAGCAGATCGCCGTTTGCCAGCGCACCGATGCCGCCGCCTTCGTACGCTTCGGGCGTCATGTGGCCAACGCAGGCCCCCTTGGTGACGCCCGAGTAGCGACCGTCGGTGATCATGATCGAGGTTTTTTCCAGCACGCCGTGATGGCGAAGGTTCTGGCTGGGGGCGAACATCTCCGGCATGCCGAACGCTTTCGGGCCTTGCCCGGCGATGACGAACGCGAACGCCACTGTCCCATTGTTGATCAGCGAGACGATGTCTTCGTCGCCTTGCGAGCCGTTGGCGCTGCGAAGCGCTGCGAGCAGGTCGGGCGTGAGTTCCGGCATGCGGCTCAGCAGACCGACCAGATCCTTTGAACGCAGCTCGTTGTTGCACTCCACCTCGTTCTCGTAATACCGCACCACGAATACGCGGCGATCGAAGCGGTTGTACGACTCGGTGGACATGCCGGCGACCTTCAGGGTGCATGACGAGAAGAAGTTCCCGCGCATGACGTCCGTGCCCGAGATGTCGCGCACCGGTTTGATGCGGATGACCGATTTCTCCTGCGGCAGAGCTGGCGACACGGCCACGGTGATGGCGCCGACGCGTTCGCCCCATGTCTGCCCATCTACCGTGGGCGCGTCCAGGTCCATGGGCACACCGAGGTCGACGAGCACCTTGAACAGGCTTGTCATGCCGTGATGCAAGCCTTGCTGCGCTTGCTGGGCCAGCACGAAGGTGTCGCGTCCTTCGGTCAGGCTGTGCGCGAACACATCTGGTACCGGATGCGCTGCACGCACCTGTTCGTAATCGAACAGGGTGACGTCAAAACCGGCGTGCCGCATCACGCACGGCATATGGAGCATCAGGTTGGATGAGCTACCCGTTGCGCCGTGAATGCGGATGGCGTTGGCATAGTTCTTTTCCAGAATGTCGCAGACCGCGTATTCGGGTTTGTTGAACATGCGGAAGAGCTTGTCGACGTTGTCATCGACAACCGATGTGGCGGGTACGTCAGTGAGCAGTTCCGACTGCGCCGGCGTGAATCCGAGCGCTGCCACGAGCGTGCGCGACGAATTGCCCGTTCCGTTGAATGCGCAGATGCCGCCCTTGTCGTCGCACGTGGCTGCGGCGATTTCGTCGAGCAGGTGATCTGCCACGTCCTGGCCGATCAGCCTCTGCTCGACCGCACGCGTCAGCAGGCCCAGGAATGCCTCGCCTGACGAGCATTGCAGAATGTAGTGGCAGTTCTCCTCGATGTCGTCGGAGAGTTGCCGGTCGCCAGCGGCGACGGCCAGTTCCTGGATGTCACGCAAGGCTTTGCGCGTGCGAGGCGGAATCGTGCCGCCTTTGAGCACGTGCGCCGGCACGAATACGGCCCAGACCGGCGCAGTGCCGCGTTCGGGTTCGCGGCGCGCGCGGTCCGCCGCGGCCAGTCCTGCAAGGATGCCGGTCGGCGTCTTGTCACAGCCTGACAGTACGTAGGCGGCGTGATAGCTGTGGCCTTCGAAATTGATGTTCACGGCCATGGCAGTGTGGTTGCGCGACGCCAGCGAATAGCTCTGTCCGATATTGCTCTGGGCCGTGCCGTCGCAGATGACGGGGATGCCGAACGTGAATGGCACGCCGCCGTTCTGCCAGATACGGGCTGCTGCGCGCAGCGCGTGCTCGTAATCGAAGAGGTGCGCCGGGTGGTCCGGCGAGCCCTGGATGATGCACACCCGGGGTCGATTGCTGGCCAGGCGCTCGACGATCTCATCCAGCGAGTAATCCCCCAACCCTTCCTGGCCGGGCTCCTGCAACAGGAGCGCTTCTGCGCGCTGGAGCAGGGCGCGCACCGTGATCGGCTCGTTGGACAGGCCCTGGATGCAGCTTCGGTAGGGGTTGTAGCGCTCCTGGATGAAGAGTTCTGCGAACTCGGGATTCTTGATGTCGTTCATGGGCTCAGGACTGGGTTCGTTTTTCGAAGTCGCTTCGATCGTTGCCGAAGCCGCAAGGCAGGCGCCGAAGGCCTGACGCTCTTCTGCGCACTGCGAGATGGCCAAATCGTACCATTGAAATTATCAGATTGTAGTATCGATGAAACTACCTATGGGATTAGTCGTAATTTTCGATATACGATCCGCCGCACTTGTCGAACTGACAAATGTCGCTATCGGGATTTGATGGCGAGAAAAAAGGGGGCCGCGTCGCCGACGTGGAAATGTTGTAAAGGGGGCGAATGTGAAACGACTAATACCGCGCCTGGATGGCGTGATTGAACTATTGATGGCGCTTGCGCTGACGGTGTTGCTGATCGCGGTCTTCAGCAATTCGGTCCTGCGCTACGTCGGCATTGGCATTCCGGCCGCGGAAGAGGTGGCGCGGCTGATGTTCGTGTGGATTACCTTCCTCGGTGCCATTCTGGCCTTGCGCCGTCATGCCTTGCTCGGCATCGAGCTGGTCCAGGCCATGCTGCCGCGTTCGGTACGGCGCGTCTGTGCGGTGATCAGCCACGTGTTGATCCTTTATGCACTGTGGCTGTTCCTGGTCGGTAGCTGGCATCAGACCATCATCGGCCTGCACACTTATTCCACCGTGCTGGGATTCCCGATGGCGCTGATGGCGTCGTCCGGACTGCTGTGCTCTGTCTCGATGATCTTCATCGTTCTGGTCAACCTGTGGCGCATCGTCACCAACCATCCCGATGGACGCATGCCGGGTGACCCGATGCCGCACCACGAACCGGCCGAGCCGCTGACGAAAGAGGTGGGCGCGCAATGATCCTCGCAATCTTCCTTGGCTCTCTCGTCTTCCTGATGGTTCTGGGGATGCCAATCGCTTTCGCGCTGATGCTCACTGGCATCGCGCTGATGTATCACCTCAACTTCTTCGATGCGCAGCTCGTCGCGCAGAACATGCTCTCCGGGGCGGACGTCTATCCGCTCATGGCGGTTCCCTGTTTTATCCTGGCCGGTGAATTGATGAACGCAGGCGGGATTTCGCGTCGCATCATCACGCTCGCCAGCAGTATGGTCGGGCACATCCAGGGGGGGCTGGGCTACGTGGCGATCGCTGCGACCTTGCTGCTGGGCTGCTTCTCCGGCTCCGCGCTGGCAGACACGGCGGCGGTGGCGACGCTGCTGATTCCGATGATGCGCGACAACGGCTATCCCGTTCCACGTTCGGCGGGCCTGATCGCCGCGGGCGGCGTCATCGCTCCGATCGTTCCGCCGTCGATGCCCTTCATCATCTTTGGCGTCACCACCAACACCTCGATCAGCAGCCTGTTCGTGGCGGGCATCGTTCCAGCACTGTTGCGCGCGTTGGGCCTCGTGCTGGTGTGGCGCATGCTCGCCAGCAAGATGGAAGTGAAGCTGCAGCCCAAGTGCAGTTGGGCCGAGCGCCGCAAGGCCGCCGTGGATGCGCTGTGGGCGTTGATACTGCCCGTCATCATCGTCGGTGGCATGCGCGGTGGCTTCTTCACACCGACCGAAGCGGCCGCCGTGGCTGCCGTCTACGCGTTGCTCGTCAGTCTGTTCGTCTATCGCGAAGTCAAGTTCAGCCAGCTCAAGGGGCTGCTGGTTGCCGCGGCGCGCACGACCAGCACGGTCATGTTCCTGTGTGCAGCGGCACTGGTGTCCTCTTACATGGTTACGCTGGGCGACCTGCCTGCGATGGTCACCGACATGCTCGGCCCTGTCATGCATGAGCCGCGCCTGCTGATGGCTGTCGTGATGGTGTTGTTGCTCGCTGTCGGTACCGTGATGGACCTGACGCCCACGATCCTGGTGATGGGCCCCGTGCTCATGCCGATCATGAAGATGGCCGGCGTCGACCCGACGTACTTCGGCGTGATGTTCATCCTCGTCGGCACGCTCGGCCTGATCCATCCGCCGGTCTGCACCGTGCTCAATGTCGTGTGCGGCGTCGCCAAGATCTCGCTGGAAAGCGCCACCAAGGGGATCTGGCCGTTCCTGGCGATCGAAACCGTGTTTGTGTTCCTGTTCGTGATCTTCCCGCAGATCGTCACGTACCCGATGCACCTGTTCCACTGAACCACTCCGGGCCGCCGGGCGAAAACCCGGTGGCCCGGTCCTGGCATGTCCAAATCTGGAGGAGAAAAGCATGAAGAAGTTCTTTATCAAGGCAGCGGTCGTGGCAATGGCCGTCGCAGGCGCCGCAAGTGTCGTCCACGCGGCCGACTATTCCACCCGCATCGTTCGCTTCGGTTATGGTCTGAATGAAGACAGCAACCAGGGCCGCGCGGTGCGTTACTTCGCGGACGAAGTCGGCAAGCGCACCGGCGGCAAGTGGAAGGTCAAGGGCTTCGGCGCCGCCGCGCTGGGCAGCGATCCGCAAATGCAGAATGCATTGATCGGCGGCGCGCAGGAAATGATGGTGGGCTCCACTGCCACGCTGGTCGGCATCGTCGGCGACTTCGGCGTCTATGACCTGCCGTTCATCTTCTCGAATGAGAAAGAAGCCGATGCTGTGCTGGACGGCCCGTTCGGCCAGAAGCTGATGGACCGGCTGCAAGAGAAGGGTCTCGTCGGCCTGGTGTACTGGGAGAATGGTTTCCGCGACCTGACCAATTCGAAGCATCCGATCACCAAGATGGAAGACATGCAGGGCATCAAGCTGCGCGTCATGCAGAACCCGGTCTACATCGACATGTTCAAGGGCTTCGGCGCCAACGCGGTACCGCTGGCCTTCTCGGAACTGTTCGCCGCGCTCGAGACCAAGACCGTCGACGGGCAGGAAAACCCCGTGACCACGATCGAATCGAGCAAGTTCTACGAGGTCCAGAAATACCTGTCGCTTACCCATCACGTATACAGCCCGTGGATCGTGCTGGCCTCGAAGAAGTGGTGGGATGGTCTGTCGGCCGACGAAAAGAAGGCCGTGCAGGGTGCCGCCATCGCCTCGCGTGACTTTGAACGCAAGGACAGCCGCGAGGCCTCGGCCAAGGCGATACAGGACCTCAAGCAGAAGGGCATGCAGGTGACGACCGTCAGCCCGGCCGAACTCGAACGCATGCGCAAGACGACGACCGCCGCCGTGGACAAGTTCTCCGCCGACGGACACGCGCAGGTCGTGAAGGATCTGCAGGCCGCGCTCGCAGCAGCCAAGAAGTAATTTTGCGGATGCAGCCCCGGCAGGTACACTTTGCCGGGGCTTCACTCGGCACATCACCACGAGTGCGGAAGCTTCTTAAATTCCAAAGAGGGCATGTGTGGTGACCAAGAGAATCACCAAGACTGACCGCATCATCGAAGCTTTTGGACGCGCGATCGTGCACGGCGACTATCCTCCCGGCACGACGCTGCCGTCCGAGTCGGATCTGTGCACGCAGTTTGAAACCTCGCGCAATGTGCTGCGCGAAGTGATCAAGGTGCTGGCCACCAAGCGCCTGATCGATGCCCAGCGATTCCGCGGGCTCTCGGTCATGCCGCGCGAGCAATGGAATTACCTGGATGCCGACGTGCTTGAATGGGCGCTGGAAAAAGGTAATGACCCGGTCCTCATCCATTCGCTCATCGAAGTGCGCAGCATGCTCGAACCAGTCATCTCGCGCTGGGCCGCCGAGCGCGCAACCGCGGTCGACCTCGTCGCCATTGAATCCGCGCTCAACGACATGAAGCGCCACGCCGATGATCGTCCGGCCTTCATGGAAGCCGACATTGCGTTCCATCGCGCCATCACCATCGCCACGCACAACCTGGTCATCCAGCAGATGAGCGATGCGGTGAGCGCATTGCAGCGCGCAATCTTCGATCACACCTTCCTGATGGACAAGGCGCATCTTGCGCTGACCATCAAGGAACACAGCGACCTCTTCGACTTCATCCGGTACAAGAACGTCGAGGCTGCGGAGAAGATCTCGATCGACATGATCACGCGTACGGCAAGCCGCGCCAAGGTGCAGATCGAGAACGGCGAAATTCTCGCGTCATGAGACTGCTTCGCGCGTCGGCGAAGAGCATTCGCCGTATTACGCGACGAGCCTTTTTTCGATCAATGTGAGCAGGGCTACGCTTTGACCGCCGCCTCTTCAGCGAACGCCTGAAGGCGCGAGCCCCGCCAGCGGTGTCCATCGATCAGCACACTGTCGCGATTGGCAGAGACGGGTACGTCGATGCCGAGCGCCCGGGCCGCCTGTTGGTAGAGCGCGGTCTGATTGACGCTGGCGGCAATGTCGTCGGTAGCCTGCGACGAGTCGATCAGCCCCCAGCGCAGGTATTGGCTGACGAACCAGGCGCCATCCGACAGGTAGGGAAAGTTCACCTTTCCGCCGTCAAAGAAGCGCAAGGGGCGCGCGCCACGGTCGCCGTCATTGCCGTACGCATGAAGCATGCGCGGGGCGATCAGGCGGGCCGGCCGGCCGATGACCTCCGGCGTTGCCAGCCACGCCGCGGCACGTTCGCGGTTCTCGGCAACATCGAGCCAGCGACAGGCTTCGAGCATCGCCATCGTCAGGCGGCGTGCGGTAGCGGGGTACAGTGCAGCGAAATCGCGCCGACACGCCAGCACCTTTTCTGGATGGTCGGGCCAGATTTCGCTGCTGGCCGCCACCGTGCGGCCAACCTCTTCGGCTTCGGCCACCGCATTCCACGGTTCGCCGGCGCAGAAACCATCGAGCAAGCCTTGCGCGAGTGCCGCGCTCATCTGCGGCGGCGGAATGACGACGCAATTCACGTCGTGCATCGGATGTATGCCTTGCGAAGCGAGCCAGTAATACAGCCACATCGCATGCGTGCCCGTCGGGAAGGTCTGCGCAAAGACCGGGCGTCTGCCTAATGCCGCGAGCGCGTCACGCAGCGTCGTGCCATGAGCGACAGCTTCGGCGAACGGACGCGACAAGGTGATCGCCTGCCCATTCTGGTTGAGCGTCATGAGCACCGCCATGTCGGCCTGAGGGCCGCCAATACCGAGCTGCACGCCGTAGACCAGTCCGTAAAGTGCGTGTGCGGCGTCCAGCTCGCCGGACAGCAGCTTGTCGCGGATGGCCGCCCACGAGGGTTGCCGCACCAATTCGATTTCCAGCCCAAAGCGCTCGCCGAGCCCCAGGGCGCGCGCTGCAACCAGCGGCGCGCAATCGGTCAGCGGCACGAAACCAATGCGCACGTGGGTCTTCTCGGGTGATTCGCCCTCCGTCGGCGGCAGAACGTTCAGGGGCGAGGACGTGGACATGAATGTGTTCTCCATCAGCCGAGCAGATCGGCCATCGCAATGAGTTGGCGGGCCACGTCGGCCAGCTTGACGCCCTGGCGCATGGCCTGACTGCGCAGTGTCTCGAAAGCGTCCGCTTCGCTCAGTCCGCGCTTGTCCATGAGGATGCCCTTGGCGCGATCGATCAGCTTGCGGTCGGCGAGTTTCTGTTCGACATCGGCAAGGCGTTGGCGGAGGCGGCTTTCTTCGGCGAAACGGGCCAACGCAACGTCCACGATGGGCGAGAGCTTGTGCGGTTCGAGCCCATCGACCATGTAGGTCGTCACGCCGGCGCCGACGGCGGCGCGGATCAATTGCTGGTCGGCGTCGTGGCTGAACATGACCACCGGCCGCGGGGCTGCACCGTTCATCACGGCCAGTTGTTCGAGCGTGTCGCGAGAGGGCGATTCGGTGTCGATGATGACCACGTCCGGGCGTTGGCGCTCGACGGCCGCGAGCAGCGCCACCGAACTGTCCGCGTCGGTCAGCACTTCGTAGCCATGCAGCGACAGGCTGTCGCGCAGTTCGCCGATCGGCTTATCAGTGTCGGTGACGAGAAGGATGCGCAGCATCGAGGTGCAAGGGTTGGGGTCTCATGCTGGCAGAGCAAGTCGCACGCCAGTCTCGTTGTTGTTGGCCACGGCGGGCAGCGGATGGGGCGAAGGGGCACCGGCCGGCGTTGAGCGCCCCAGATCGGTGCCGAATGCGCCTGTCCGCTGGGCGCCTGCTAGTTGGCGTAGTTGAAGGTGAACGCGCCGCGGGTTTCGGTGCGCTGGACCCAGCCGCGCGCGATGTTGGGCAGACGATCGGTAAACGCCGGGTCGCCCGAGAGCTTGCCCGATACGGACACCTTGCCGCCGGGGGCCAACTTGCCCTGCGCACTGATGGGCACCTCGCCACTGCCGGTGGTCATCACGAAGTCGATCGTGCCGTCGGTCGCGGTCGCTGCCAGTTTGTAGTCGCCCAAGTGGCGCCCCGGAAAGATATCGACCGCTGCGCCCATCCAGTCGGCCGACACACTGCCGTTGCACACGCCGCCCCAGGTACAACGGAGGGTGGGTGAGACGATGCGCATGTCGCCGTGCCAGCCGAGCCGGCCGACGGCGTTGGGAATGCGCTCCATCGCGAAGCGCGCCGGCAGGTCGAGCCGCAAGGCACGCACGGCGGCGCCCTCGAAGCTCGCGCCGAGCGAGAAGGGCGGGCTGCCGGCAATCGAAAAGTCCCACAGCATCACGCCGCGGAACAGCGCGCGGCCGTTGATGTTCCATGCGAGCGGCATGAGCGGACGCAGGCGACCGCTCGAAGGGTCGAGCACGGCCAGTTGCGCCGTGCCATGCCACAGGCTGCCTTCGGGCGCGAGCAAGGCAAAGTTGTCGTGGCTGACGCGCCGGATGACGGAATCCCAGCACGCGGCCGGCGCCAGTACGATTACGCCGGCGAGGAACAGCACCACCCAGATCAGCAGACGACGCAGCATCGATGCCGGGCCCCGTCAGCGAGCCTGCACGAGGCGCGCCTCGATGCGCTGCCCTTCGTTGGCGGGCGTGGCCTCGAGCGCGGACACGCGCAGCGCGTTCTGGGCCTGTACGCCGGCCAGCCATGTGACCCACGTGTCAAAAGGCACGCTCGCGGCGCTGACGAGGATACGGTCGCCGTCGCCGCGCACGGTAATCGCCAGGTTCTGCGTGGCGGCGCTGCTCTTGAGCGATTCGACCACCAGCGCGATGTCCTGCGTCGCGGGTTTGGCGGCCACGCGCAGGCGTGCCAGTTCAGCGGCGTCGTCCTGCATCGACTTGACCTGGGCCTGCACGCGCGGCAACAGCTTGTCCAGCCGCTTGCGCTCCGAGGCCTGCCAGTCGAACAGCGCCCACAGGATCGCCACGCTGATGACCGCCACCATCGCGACCAGCATGCGGCGCTCGCGCAGGTTGCGCTCGGCCCAGTATTGGCGCGCGTGCGCCAGCAGATTCATCTGGGCCATCAGGCTTCCCTTCTCATTACCAGGTGCAGCGGATTGCTGTCTCGCGACGCGGCCTTGATGCCTCGCGTGGCAAGGCGTTGCATGAGGCCGGCGGGGTCGGCCTTGCCGGAGACGAGCGTGACTTCGAGCGAGCCGTTCTCGAAGCGCAAGGTCTGTACCGCCGAAGTGGCGTCCGCACCCAGGGCGTTCGAAAGATCGTCGAGCATGGCAAGCAGGTCGTCGTCGGCAAGCTGGCCGCGTGCGGCGCGTTGGACGTTGACCTCGCGATGCAATTGGGCGGCGGGGTCGAGCGCTGGCACACCCGGCATCTGGCTACGCAGCAGTTGTGTCATTTCGGCGCGCGCGTTCGTCACGCGCGAGCGCTTGATCAGGACGTCGCCGATACCGAGCACGAGATGCAGCGCAAGCGCGGCACCCGCCACGATCGCAGCCATCTTCATCATCTTCCACGTCGTGCCACGGCGGTGGCGCGGCGAAAACTCGCCTTGCAGCAGGTTGGCGGCGTCCATCGGCAGCAGGTGCCATTGCCATTCGTCGTCCCATTCCAGCGGCATGACGCCGAAGGCTTCCGTCCATGCGTTGCGGTCGGCGACGGGGGCGGTCTCGACCACGTGCACGCTATGCGGGAGCGTGCCGGCGGCGCGTGCGCTATCGAGTGCGGCCAGCGTCAGTACCGGCGGCGTGCCGGCGACGACGTCGTCGGCAAAACCTGAGCAAGGGCCTGTGCGGACCCAGGCTTCCTGGTCGTGCACGGCAACGGTCCACGCGCCCTCGTGCAGCGGCACGGTCTGTGCGACGACGTAGGCGCCGTCGAGCGGGCGAAGGATGGCGGCGAACTGGGCGACCAGCCGGCGCAGGCGCTCGCGCGCCACGACGGCCACCGCCCATTGTTCTTCACCACGCGCCAGGGCCGTGGCGTGCTGGCTGTCGGCCTCGCGCACCAGTAGTTCTTCGAGGGCGAAACCGAGCGCCCGCGTCTGTTCGCGTACGTTGGTGCGCGGCACGCGCACGGTGTGCAGCGAGATCTGCGCGCCGAGCAGGATCGCTTCGGTGCGCTGTGCAGCCGGCCAGTGGCGCGGATCGGACGTACCCTGCGCTTCGGGTTTGCCGTCTTCGCCAAGCAGGACCCACGCCGTCTCGGGGCGTTCGGGCCAGTTTTCGGCAATCAGCAGGCGTAGTGTTTTCATGCTGGATGGATCGATGCGTTAAAGGATTTTCTGCCACACGATATCGGGACGGGCTTTTTCTCGCTTGAGCAGCACTTCCATGCGCGTGACCGAATCGCCCCAGCTCGCGCGGCCGGTGGCGAGGAAATACATGCTGGTCAGCACCAGCTTGTTGGTGTCGTACTTGGCCGTGGATGGCAGCTTCCGCGTGAATTCCTCGATGGTCGCATAGCCCTTGAGCGGACGGGCCGCGACGATGGCCTTGGCGGTGTCGATGTCCAGGCCGTCGATGAACCCGGCCAGCACTTCGGGCGCCGCGGTGTTCACGTTGATCTTGGCGTATGTGCCGGGCAGGGCGGTGACGTAGGGCTTGAGCCGTTCCAACATGCCAGCGTCGAAGCCGCGTACACCGGCCAGTTCGGCGACGTCGAGCAAGGGCGCCTGGGGCGGCAGTTTTGCGCCATTGCCTTGCATCCGGTACCAGTTCGATTCCGCGCCGGCGGCGCTGACGGGGGTGTCGTCCGGGTCGATCCAGTCGACCAGGGCGTGGGCCATGCCGGTGCCCTGGGCCTCGGTGGTGCCGAGGGCGACGAGCATGCGCACAAAGATCGCCACCTGGGTGGTGTCCATGACGCCGGCATCCGAGACTAGGCTGTTGACGTTGAAGCGGCCCGACTGGTCGACGATTTCGCCCGAGACTTCACCCTCATCGACCGGTGTGGGCGGTACCTTGATCGCCCATTCCTGCGCGAGGGTGTCGACGCGATTCGCGCCGCCGCGGCGATAGAGGCTTTCCAGCACGTTGCGCGCCCAGTCGACGGCACCACGTGCCAGCCAGCGCGCCTGTGCCTGGTCGTGGCGGCCGGACAGATGCGATACCGCGTGACCATAGTCGCCGAGGATGGCCGTGGCGATGCCTGCCACCAGCGCGACGGTGAGGATCGCCATGATGATTGCGCCGCCGCGTCCGCGACGGGGCAGGGCGCGGCGCGGATCAGTGGAGGACGAAGACACGGCTGATGGTTCCGAATTTGTCGAGGTCGAGTTCGAGGCGGATCGCCAGGGGCAGTTCGGTGCCGCGCTCTTCGGTCGGCGGCCACTTGTCCTGCGTCCAGTTCTTGCTGCCCTGCGCGATGTACGACCAGCGTGCAGCGCGCACACCGCCGATGAGGTGTTCGCGCTTGGGTGCCAGCGTACGGTCGGTGTTCTGCCAGCGCAGCAGATCGAGGTAACCGTTGCTGATCTCGAAGCCCGACAGGCGCGCGCCCTGTTCGGTGTCCATGCGCCAGAAGACGATGCGCATGGAGCCGTCGTCCTGTCGCGTCACCTGCATGGCGGGCGTGGCGCGGGCCGCGCTGCCGGTCCAGCGTGTGGCGGCCTGCTGGAAATCATTGTCCAGCCGGCCGAAGGCGCGGGCCAGGCGCTGCCAGTCGTTGAATTCGGTCTCCAGTCGCTCGCGGCTGTCGACAGCCTGCGTGATGGCGCGATACGACATCACACCGAGAATGGCGAAGATGGTGATGGCCACCAGGACTTCGATGAGCGTGATGCCGCGTGCGGCGCGAGGCGTGCGCATCAGTTCGCCTCCCTTGCCATCAGGCCGGTCAGATGCGCCAGCGGCGCTTCTTCACCCGGGCGATACACGCGCACGTCCATGCGACGGAACAAGCCGTTGTTCATCGCCGTCGTTTCTTCGCGGTAGCGGAAGAGGCGACCGCCCTGCGTGACCTGGCCTTCTTTCGCGCCGACCTCGGGGAAGTCATCCAGCGCACGATGTTCGGCCAGGCGGTCCTGCGCGATCCACTCGGCGAGCAGGCGATCCTGCACATCGCCGGCCTGCCCGGCGGCGACCCCTATGGCTCGGTAGGCGGCCGTCAGCGCCACGGCGAGGATCGCCAGGGCGACGAGCGTTTCGAGCAGGGTAAAACCGCGTGGGCGGCGCATGGGCTTCATGGGCCGGCTCATCCGTTGGCGGGGCGGGGGATTTCGAATTCCACCGCTCCGGACATCAGGCCGACGAGCGTGCGCGTGCCGTCCTCGGTGCGCAGGCGCAGGCGGAATTCCGGCGATTCGCTGCCGAATTGCAAGCGGAACGGTGGCTTGACGGGCACCCCGTCGATTTCCAGCGATTCGACCGAAACGCCGTTCGGCCACGGACGCTGGCGAAGGGTTTGCGGATTGAACAGCAGGTGCCATTCGCCCGAGGTGTCGAGCGCCGAGAAGCGATATCCGTTGGGCAGGAAGTCGACCGCCAGCGGGCTGCCGCGTACGGTGGCCGTTTCAGCGGCGATTTCGAGCACGCGGCGCAGGCGGTCGACCTCGTGCTGAGCCTCGCGCTTTTGCATGCCTTCGATGGAGATCGCCGTGACAGTGGCCATCACGCTGATGATGATGAGCACCACCATCACTTCGATGAGGGTGAAGCCGCGTGCGCCACGACGTGCGCACGCGAGGAAGGGGCGCTGGATCAGTCCCACGAACCGATGTCGGCAGCCGCGCCTTCGCCGCCGGTTTCACCGTCGGAGCCCAGGCTGAACACATCCACATCGCCGTGCAGGCCCGGATTGATGTACTGGTACGGATGGCCCCAGGGGTCATTCGGCAGCTTGTCGAGGTACTTCTTCCAGCCCGAGGGGACGGGCTCGGTCGACGGCTTTTGCACCAACGCGATCAGGCCTTGTTCGGAGGTCGGATACATCCGGTTGTCGAGCTTGTAGAGCTTGAGTTGTTCGACGATGGTGTGGATGTCCTGGCGCGCCGCGGCGGCGCGCGCCTGGTCGGGGCGTTCCATGATCTTGGGGACGATCAGGGCGGCGAGCACGCCGAGGATCACGATCACCACCATGATTTCGACCAGCGTGAAGCCGCGTGCGGTGCGACGGGTATGTCGTGCGAGCGAGCGTTGCAATGTCATGTGTCAGTCTCCTGTTCAGGCCCGGGACGAGCTCATTTCAATAGCGTGTTGATCTCGATGATCGGCTGCATCACCGCCAGGACGATGAGCAGCACGGTGCCCCCCATGAAGAGCAGCAGCAGGGGCTCGAGCAACGTGGTCAGCAGTGCGGTGCGGTTTTCCACCTCGGTCTGCTGCAATTGTGAAGCCCGGAAGAGCATCTGCGAGAGCTCACCGGTGGCTTCGCCGCTGGAGATCATGTGGATCAGCAGCGGAGGGAATGCGTTCGATTGGCGCAGCGCGCGCGACAGCCCCATACCTTCGCGCACCTTGTCGGCGGCCGCGCCCACGGCATCGCGCAGCGGCAGGCGTCCGATGATCTGGCGGCCGGCGTCCAGTGCGGACAGCAGCGGCACGCCGCTCGAGACGAGAATCGCCAGCGTGCTGGCAAAACGCGCGGTGTCGAGCGTGCGCAGGTGGCGCCCGAGTATCGGCAGGCTCAGCAGCCACGCATCCCAGCGTCGCTGTACGGCTGCATCGCGCAAAGCGTAGCGAAAGGCCGCGAATGCCGCGATCAACGCCACCAGCAGCGCCCAGCCCCAACTGCGCAGAAAGTCGGAGATAAAGATCATCACCCGGGTGAGCAGTGGCAATGCCTGCTTGCCCTGCTGGAAGACTTCCACCACCTGCGGCACGACATAGGTCATCAGGCCGATGACGACCAGGATCGCCACGGTTGCCACGATGGCCGGGTAGAGCAGCGCCTGCAGCGTCTTGCGGCGCAGGGCGTCCTGGCGTTCGATATAGTCCGCCAGTTGCGTCATGACCTGTGCCAGTTGTCCCGACTTTTCGCCCGCTGCCACGGTGGCGCGGTAGATGGGCGGAAAAGTGTTGCCGAAGCGATCGAGCGCTGCGCGCAACGAATGGCCCGCGACGACTTCGCTGCGCACGGCAGCGAGCGTGGCGCGCGTGCTGGCCTTGTCGGCCTGCTCCGACAATGCGTTGAGCGCCTGTTCGACGGTCAGCCCCGAGGTGAGCAGGGCGGCAAATTGACGCGTGATCAGGCAGAGTTCGGCAATGCGGATGCGCGCATGACGAGCCGGCCCCTTGCCGCCGCCGACCGCTTCAAGCGTGGTCGGGAACAGTCCGCGCTCGCGCAGGAGCGTGCGCGCCTGGCGGGCGTTGTCGGCTTCGAGGTTGCCGCTGGTTTCGATGCCGGCGGCATCGAGTGCGCGATAGCTGAAGGCGGGCATGCAGTCTCCCCGCGTCAGTC
Organism: Uliginosibacterium sp. sgz301328; assembly: GCF_041807905.1. NCBI lineage: Bacteria > Pseudomonadati > Pseudomonadota > Betaproteobacteria > Rhodocyclales > Zoogloeaceae > Uliginosibacterium > Uliginosibacterium sp. sgz301328. The sequence continues at coordinate 307,954 of NZ_JBGVSA010000001.1, read as the reverse complement.
GCGCGTGACGCGCAGCAGTTCTTCGGCCGAGGTTTCGCCGTCGGCGAGGTACCGCATGCCGTCCTCGCGCAAAAGGCGCAAGCCGCGACGGCGGGCTTCGTTGCGCAGTTGCGCTTCGGGTGCGTTGTCGTGGATGAGCTGCGACAGGTCTCCGTCGAGGCTCAGGAGCTCATAGACGCCGGTACGGCCGGAGTAACCCGTGCGACCGCATGCCGGGCAGCCGGTGTCAGACGGCGTCCAGACAATATCCGGTGCGTCGTCGCCGATCACTTCGCGGTCGACATCGGTGGCCGGACGCGAGGTGCGGCACTCCGGGCACAGGCGGCGCACCAGTCGTTGCGCGAGCACGCCACGCAGGCTCGATGCCAGCAGGAAGGGCTCGACGCCCATGTCGATCAGGCGGGTGACGGCGGATGCGGCGTCGTTGGTGTGCAGCGTGGCCAGCACCAGGTGGCCGGTAAGACTGGCCTGCACCGCGATCTGCGCGGTTTCCAGATCGCGGATTTCGCCGATCATGATGACGTCCGGGTCCTGGCGCAGGATCGAACGCAGCGCTTTGGCGAACGTCAGTTCGATGCGCGAGTTCACCTGGATCTGGCCGACACCGGGCAGGTCGTATTCGATTGGATCTTCGACGGTGACGATGTTGGTCGTGGGGCCTGCGATCTCGCGCAACGCTGCGTACAGCGTCGTCGATTTGCCTGAGCCGGTGGGGCCGGTGACCAGCACGATGCCGTGCGGGTGCGCCAGCAACTCGCGGAAGCCGGCCTGCGTGTCGGCTGCCATGCCGGTGGTTTCGAGCCCCAACTGCTGGCCCGATTTGTCGAGCAGACGCAGCACGATGCGTTCGCCATGGGCGGTCGGGACGGTCGACACGCGCACATCGACCGTGCGGCCCGCCAGGCGCAAGGCGATACGACCATCCTGCGGCAGGCGTTTTTCGGCGATGTCCAACTGCGCCATGATCTTGATGCGCGAAGCCATCGCCGCGTGCAACGCCCGATGCGGGCGCGCCACGTCGGTCAGGGTGCCGTCGCGACGAAAGCGCACGAGGCAGTAGCGCTCGTACGGTTCGATGTGGATGTCGGACGCCTTCTCGCGCACGGCCTGCTGCAGCAGCGCGTTGATCATGCGGATGATCGGCGCGTCGTCCTGCGTTTCCAGCAGGTCTTCGACGACCGGGATGTCCTGCATCATCTGCGAGACGTCGACGTCCTGGCCGATGTCGTCAACGACGTCGGATGCATTGGCGTCGCCCTGGCCGTAGGCGTCGGCCAGTCGCGCGTCGAAGGTGCCGCGCGCCACGCGCGTCAGGCGCATCGGCAGGCCAAGAGCCCGGCGTGCTTCGGCCAGCGCCGTGGGCGTGATGTCGTCGCGCACCAGCAGCTCGACCGAATCCTCGGTGCTGTCGACGACCATCACGCCGTGCGTGCGGGCGAAGATGTAGGGCAGGGTCAATGCAGCCATGTTCAGTTGACCGGCGTCGGTGCGGGCGTCGGCGCGGCAGGTTGGTCCGTCGGCACGATGGCGGGCGCGATGGCCGGTGCGCCGAGGTTCGATGCCGGCGGCATGCGCTCGGGCGAGTCTTCGCCACGCATCAGGCGATCCTTGCTGTCGAGCGTTTGCTGCTTGCCAACGATGTAGTCGTAGCGGCTCTGGGTGATGGCCTTGGCGTCCTCCGCCGTGCGGATGATCTTGGGACGCAGAAAGATCAGCAGGTTGGTCTTGTTGCGTTGGCGCGTGTCGTAGCGGAACAGCGAGCCCAGATAAGGCAAGTCGCCGAGCAGCGGCACCTTGTCGCGGCCGTCAGCGTAGCTGTCTTCGACCAGCCCACCGAGCGCGACGATCGAGCCGTCGTCCGCGATCACCACCGATTGCACTGAGCGCTTGGACGTCGTCGGGCCGACGCTGGTCGTTGTCAGGATGGAAGAAGCTTCCTGATAGATCTCCATGCGGATCGATCCGCCTTCGGTGATCTGCGGTTTGATCTTCAGTGTCAGGCCGACGTCCTTGTACTCGATGGTCTGGAACGGGTTGACACTCGTCGAGCCGCTGCCTGTGTTGGTGTATTGCCCGGTCACGTAAGGCACATTCTTGCCGACGACGATCTTGGCTTCCTGGTTGTCGACGGTCACAAGGCTCGGCGTCGACAGGATGTTGCTGTTGGTGTCGGTTTCGAGAAAGCGTGCCAGCAGGTTCAGATTGAACAGGGTCACGCCAGCGACCGTCACCGGGCCGCTGCCGACGATGAAGTTCAGGCCGTTCGACGCTTGGGTCGGGTCTTTGGACAATTGAATGATGTTCTGTCCGCCCGAACCAAAGTTGGTGCCACCCCACACGGTCGTGCCACCATCGGATGGGATGCCGGTCTGCCACTGGATGCCGATTTCTGCTGCCCGGTCGGAGCTGACTTCAGCGATCAGGGCTTCGACGTACACCTGGGCAGGGCGACGGTCGAGTTGTTCGATCACACCGCGCAGGTTGTTGTAGACCGAATCCGGCGCGGTGATGATGAGCGCATTATTCGCCGCGTCGGCGAACACGCCGTTGCCCCCCGAAATGTTCGAGCCGCTCGAATTGTTCGTCGTGGTCGTATTGGCCGTGTTGGTCTGATTCTGGTTCTGGTTGTTCGTGTTATTGCTGGTGGTGCTGTTGCTGCCACCATTCACGGAACCGCTGCTCTCGCCGGAAATGGCTGCGCGCAGCGTGGCGGCGACCTTGGTGGCGTCGGCGTTCTTCAGGTAGATCACGCGGACGTTGCCGCCCATGCCAGGCTGGTCCATTTGCGACGCCATACTGCGTGCGGCCTGCAGGCGCGAGCGGTTTTCCGAACGGATGAGCAGCGAGTTGCTGCGCGAATCCGCCAGGATGGTCATCTTCTGGCTGGCGTCCGCGCTCTGGCCACCGTCATTGAAGAGACGGTTGAGCGTATTGGCCAGATCGACGGCGGACGCATTGCGCAACGGCAGCAGTTGCGCGTCGCCCTGCGGCACGTCGATGGAGGCGATGATCTTCGCGATGCGCGCGATGTTCTCCGCGTAGTCCGTGACCACCAGCGTGTTGTTGCCCGGATAGACCGACACCGTGTTGTTGGGCGTCACCAGCGGGCGCACCACCTGCACCAGTTGGGCGGCAGATTCGTTGCGGATCTGGAATACCTCGGTCACCAGTCGGTCGCCCGTGGTGGCGGTGTTTGCGCGATCCTTGCCGACCGGCACGGCGTGCAGCTTGGCGTCGGCTTCCGGCACGATCTTGACGACACCGTTGCCTTCGACCGCTGCATAGCCTTGCAGGCGGAGCGCCGAGAGCAGGATCGAATACGTCATCGCACGCGGCACCGGCTGGTTGGTCACGATATTGAGCGTGCCCTTGACGCGCGGATCGACGATGAAATTCTTGCCCGAGATCTTGCCGATGGCTCGCACCACGGCATCGATATCGACGTTGTTGAAATTCAGCGAGACGGTCTCGCCGGTCTCCGATCCGGTGGTCTGCGCGGTGGCGGCCGTGGCGCCGGGAGCGGCGGGCGTCTGTTGGGCCAGAGCAGGCGTCCAGACGGTCTGGACGGCGAGCGCGCACGCCAACAGGCGGCAAGCGGCAGTTTTTGCGTGAACGGTTGACACGAGTTGCTTGCTCATCAGTTTTCAGGGTTTTCGGCTGCTGGCGACTGCGCGGGTTGCGCATTGGCCGGTTGCGGCGCCGGTGCGGGTTGCGGTTGAGGCGCCGGGGCCGTCGCGGGCAGCGGCGGAGGCGGCACGGCACCTGCCGACGGGTCGGCCAGGCGAATGGTCTGCGGTACGCCGCCGACCGAGAGTTCCACGGATTGCGGCAGGATCTTGGTGAGTTGCACGCCGGGCATGACTTCTTCGCCCTGGATGACCGGCTGCGGCGTCTGGCCGCTGACCTGGATCACCGCAAAGCCGCGCGAACGGCCGGAGTTGGCAGCCACGCCGAGCAGTTGGAAGCGACTTGCCTCGACGACCTGCGCCGGTGCCTTGGGCGCTTCGCCAAACATGTGGCGCGCGGCGATTTCCCGCGCGGCGGCGGCGGGATCGGTCTGGCTCGTATAGGTGGATTGTTCCGGGCGAGGCCCGGCCAGGCGCCAATACCACGTAGCAGCGACCCAGGCCGATATGGCCAGTGCGACGGCCCACGCCAGAGTGGGCAGCAGCACTCCAAACCGTGCGAGCGGCGCGAGCCGGACGCTGAGAGACATCGGGTGATCCTTGTTGGAACGGCGTCTAGTTCAAATAATGCCTGCGGGGCAGGGGCCGCACCGTCAGACTACAGAGTGGCCGATTTTAGCCAAGTCTGTTGGAAAGTGAATGGTTCCACAGGGTCAGGCATAAGAAAAAACCAGTATCCCAGCAAAAATATTTATGTTGCGGTGCGCCATTGCTATAGCGCGCTGCGAATCCAGTCCTCGTAGCCTATTTTTCGACCTCGTCGCGGCGCCATTCCAACGTCACCGGGTCGCGCCGCGTGAACAGGCGCATATGCAGACTCAATACGCGCTCGATGCTCGCCAGCGCATCATCATCGGCGCCACGACACTTCAGTACCAATACATCGCCGTCGAGCGACAGTTCGCACACGCCCTGCGGAAAGGTCGCCACACCGCGCTCGTCGGTGTACTCGACCTGAATCTTGCGGGTGAAATGTGAACACAATGCTGTCAGGTAGCGGCGTGCGAGCGGGGTGGCGAGCCTGGCTTGCGAGGTCTTCATGATGGGGCGCTCCGGTTGTAGTTTTTGTTACTTCAGGCTGCGCGGTCGGCGAGTACGATCGGATAGCCGTAGGAACATGCTTCGACCCGGCCTTCGATGCCGTAGGCGGCGCGCAGCACGTCGCTGTTCATGACCTTTGCGGGCTCTCCCGCTGCGAGCAGGCGGCCTTCGTGCAGGACGACGACCATGTCGCTGTAGCGCAGTGCGAGGTTCAGATCGTGGATCGCTACCATGCACACGCAGCGGCTCTCTCGTGTCAGGTTGCGCACGCTCTGCAGTACGTTGAGCTGCCAGCGCAGGTCGAGCGCGCTGGTAGGCTCGTCGAGCAGCATCAGGCGCGGCGCACGCACTACCACCTGCGCCAGGCCGACCATCTGGCGCTGACCGCCCGACAGTTCATCGAGCCGGCGCAGGGCAAGGTCGCGCAGGCCAAGCGTGTCGAGCACGGTCTCGATGGCAGCGTCGGATTGTTCGCGGCCGACCTCTGCCCGCGTGGCACGCGCAGAAGCGAGCAGGGTTTCGTACACCACCAGCGAAGTGCTCTGCGGCAGCGCCTGCGGCAGATAACCGACGCGCCGCATACGCTCGGCATGCGGAAGGCGGTCGAGCGCTTCGCCATCGAGTTCGATGCGGCCGCCTGCCCGCACCAATCCCGCGATGGCCTTGAGAAGCGTTGATTTGCCGGCCGCGTTGGCACCAAGCAGCGCAACGAGCGAGCCGTCTGTGACGGGCGGCAAATCCATGCCGCTGATGATCTCGCGGCGGCGGTAGCCGGCGTGCAGCGCGTTGACGATCAGGCCCTGCATCATAGATTCCCCCGCTGGCGCACGATCAGTGCCATGAACATCGGAATGCCCACCAACGCGGTGACGATGCCCACCGGCACGATCAGCCCGGGCACCAGCAGCTTGCTGGCGATGGACGAGAGCGACAGCACGAGTGCCCCGGCCAGCGCACTGCCGGGCAGGTAGAAGCGATGATCCTCACCCATGGTCATGCGCGCCATGTGCGGTGCGACCAGCCCGATGAAGCCGATGGTGCCGACGAATGCAACGGCTACTGCCGCGAGCAGGCTGACGCGCAGCAGTGTGACCAGGCGCAGGCGTTCGACGGCCACGCCCAGGCTGCGCGCCTGTTCTTCGCCCGCGCGCAGCGCTGTCATGGCCCACACGCGGCGCAACGAGAACGCCCCGCAGATAACGAATACGACAGCGAGGATGGCGATCTTGTCCCACGTCGCGCGCGTGAGCCCACCCATGGTCCAGAAGACGATCTGCTGCAGCGTGTCGCTGTCGGCCATGAATTGAACGAGCGACAGCAGCGCATTGAGTGCAAAGGTGAGTGCGATGCCAAACAGCACGACCGCGTTGGTCGAGGCGCCGAAGGCGCGGGCCAGCAATTGCACGCACAGCGTCGTGATCGCCGCGCAGGCGAAAGCACTAAAGGCGACGAGATAGTTGCCACTCACGCCCGGGATGTGCAGATCGAGCACCAGCGCCACCGATGCACCGACGGCCGCAGCGGCCGACACACCCATCGTTAATGGGCTGGCAAGCGGGTTGTTCAGCACAGTCTGCATTTCGCCGCCGGCCAGCCCCAACGCTGCGCCAACGAGCACGGCCATCACGGCGTAGGGCAGGCGCACATCCCACAGGATGACGCCCTGGCTCACCGACAGCGAGGCGCGATCGATCAGCCCGCGCAGGATGTCTCCGATCGGAAACGACGATGGCCCGGTAGCGATATCGATCACCAGCGACACAAGCAGCGCGCAAGTGAATGCAAAAAGTACGGCCGCGCGGCGTGCGCTGATGCGTGCGTAAGCACGCGCGATGAGACCGGATGCGGCGGGCAGGCTGGCGGTGGCTGGCTGCGATGTCATTTCAAGCCGATCCAGTAGGTGCCGTCGAGCTCAAAGGGCTGGAAGCGCTGATACAGCGTGCGCAAGGTTGCATCCGGATCGAGGTCGGTGAATTGTTCCGGATGCAGCCACTTGGCGATGGCCTGGACGGCGGCGACATTGAAGGGCGAGTTGTAGAAGTGATGCCAGATGGCAAACGCCCGGCCTTCGCGCACGGCGCTCAGGTTCGCAATGCCGGTGCGGCGGGTGGCACGTACCAATGAAGCGCGCGCGGCGGCCGGCGACACGCCTGCGCCGAGGACGATGCGGTTGGGCATTTTGTCGACGGTGTCGAGCGCGCCCACGGCGGTGCCGATGTAATAGCGCGGCTGCTGCGTGAGCAGGTATTCGAGGTTGACCGTGCCCACTTCGCCCGGCACCACCTTCTTGGCGATATTGTCGCCGCCCGCACGATCGATGAAGCCGGACATCATGCCGTGTGCCATGGTCTCGCAGCAGGCGTCGGTGAGCCCGACGCGGCTTTCCAGGAACACCGTTGGCGTACTCTTCACGCTTGCCAGTCGGCTGGTGACGCGGCGCATCTGTTCTTCATAGAAGGCGACGAAGTCGCTGGCTTCCTTCTCCCGGCCCAGTACGCGGCCAAGCAGATTCATGCTCTTGACCGAGTTGCCCAGCGGGTCGCGGCGAAAGTCGATGAACACGATTGCCACGCCGGCGGCCTGCAGACGGTCGATGACTTCCTTGGACGTCGACGCGGGGCCGTGGCCTTCAATGCCGAAAATGGCCACCTGCGGCTGCAGTGCGATGGCCTGCTCGATGCTGAAACTGTCTTCGCTGGCGCGGCCGATGCGTGGGATCTTGGCGAGCTTGGGGAAGCGCTGCACAAAGCGCGCATAGCCGGCCGGATCGAGCCGCTCGAATTCACCCATCATGCCCACCACGCGCTGCGTCGGGTCCTGGCGATCGAGAATCGCCAGCGTCGGCATATAGCGGCCTTCGCCCAGGATGATGCGTTCCACTTTGTCCGGCACCGAAACCTTGCGACCGGCAAGGTCGACGACGTCGACGGCGAAGGACTGGGTGGTGAACAGCGCGGCCGTCAGTGTGGCGGCGAAGAAACGTAGCATGGAGCTTCCTTTCGAATGCGTATGACGTGTTGCGTGGAGCGTGCGCGTGGCGGGTCAGGGGGCGAGGCCGAATCGCAGGCCGCGATTGACCGCCTGCGGCAGGCTGGAGAGATGGTTTTCGCCTTCGATCTCCAGCAGGCGTGCCAGCAAACCGCGCGAGCCTTGCAGACGTGCTGCGAGTTCGCGTGCGTTGTCGACCATGCGGCGCTTTTGCAGCGTGGCCATGCCGCCCGGCATGTTGTCGGAGAAGCGACTGGGCTTCTGTTCGAATTCGCCAACGGTCAGCAACAGGGCGCGTCCTTGGGCCGCGTTCGCTGGCAGAGTTTCGAAGCGGGCCATTTCCTGGGTCATGATTGCTTCGTTCCACCACCACGATGGGCTGGCGGCGATGTAGTGGGAGAACATCGACGGTTTGCTGAACAACGCGTGCAGCACGAAGAGGCCGCCCAGCGAGTGGCCGAAGATCACCTGCCGCCGCGTGTCGATCGGGTGACGCGCGGCGATGAGCGGGCGCAGTTCGTCGTCGATGAACGCAATGAAGGCGTCCGCGCCACCGCCCGTGGTGCGCATGGCAGCACTCATTTCGGGGATCGGCATGGCCACTGGTGCCGGCGTGTAGTCGACGGCGCGGCGCGCGATGGCGTTTTCGTCCTCCGGGTAGCCGATGCCGATCACCAGCGCGGGCACCACGCCGGTTGCCTGCGGGCGGCGCGACTGGATGCGCAGCGTCTCGACGACGGTGTTGAAGTAAAGCTCTGCATCCAGCACGTACACCACCGGATAGCCACCGGGCGGAGGCGGCGCTTCGGGTAGTGCAACGAGAATGCGGTAGTCCTTGCCGACGTGCCTGGAGTGCAGGCTGATCTGTTCGGAATCGGGGAGCGCGACAGGAGCGGCGTTCGTAACGCTGCTGCACAGGAGCATCAGGCAGGCAAAGAGTTTTTTCATCTTGTTCGCTGGTTCCACGCAATTGGCGCGACACCGCTGCAAACGGTGCCGCGCCGGTTGAGTCATCGTCGGATCAGGGGCGCGGGCGTGGGCTGCTTTCGTGATCCCCGGGCATCAGAATCTCAGCGCGGTCTTGAGCCAGAAGCTGCGCGGCTCGCCGTAGAAGTTGAAGACCGTAGTGCTGCCCACGCGCTGGTAGTACTTCTTGTCGAACAGGTTGTTGATTGAAAGCGAGACATCCACGTTCGGCGAGAAGCGGTAGCCCAGCAGCGCGTCGAACACGGCGTAGGCGTCCTGTTCAATGCGGTAATTGCCGGACAGGTTGTAGAAGCTGCTCATGCCGCGCACTCCGCCGCCGACATAGGCGTTACGCAGCACGCCGCCCTGGAAGTCGTAGCGCGTCCACACATTCACACTGTGACGCGGCGTGTAGGTCGAGAAGGTCTGTCCGGCCTGGCCCACCGCGCCCGAGATGTACTCGGTCTGCGTATAGGCGTAGCCGGCCGAGAGCTCCCAGCCGGGCACCAACGTGCCCGAGATTTCGGCTTCGAAGCCCTTCACCTCGGCTTCGCCGGTGGGCGCCGAATAGGTTGTTCCGGGGATCGCCACCGCACGGTTCTTGTCGCGCAGGCGATAGATCGACATCTGCGAATTGAGCTTGCCGCCGAAGTGTTCACCTTTCAGGCCCACTTCGATGTTGTGGCCTTCGCGTGGATCGATCACCTGGTTGTTGGCATCGAGCGCGGTCTGCGGCTGGAAGATGCTGGTGTAGCTCGTGTAGGCCGACCAGCTCTTGCTGATGTCATACACGATACCCGCGTAGGGCGTGACCTGCGTGTCGACGTCGGCCCTGGTGCTCGTACCGGTCGACAGGTTGGTCGTGGTGTTGTCGTACTTGGTCAGACGCGCGCCCGCAATCAGCGTGAGCGGTTGCCACGGTTTGATGCGCACCGTGCCGTAGAGACCATATTGCACGGGCTGCACCTTGGTGCGGCTGGACAGCACGATGTTCGGTTCCGGCCAATCGTAGGTCGGGTTGAACACATCGGTGCTGCCCGCGACCGTCGAACTGCCCTGCAGCGTGGTCTGGTCGTACTGGCGATAGTCGGCGCCGACGATGAAGCTGTGCCGCTGGCCGAGCCAGTTGAAGGGCTGGTTCCAACGAACGTCGGCGGCCAGCGACTGCTCGTCGAACTGACGCGCGATCGCCGTGCGCGAGACCGTGTTGGTAGCTGCATTCACTGCGCTGCCGGCATAGGCGTACTTGAAGTCCACCGAGCGGTCGACGTAGCGCGCCGAGCCCTTCAGCTCACCGCCGCCGTCGAGACGATGCACGAGTTCCGCGAAAGCTTCGGTCGATTGGTTCTTGAAGCGATTCCACTGCGCACCGATGAAGGTGGAACGATCGAAGTCGATCAACTCGCCCGTTGCGGTGGTCGGCAGCCCGTTGAAGGGGGTGACGTTGCTGTTTGCGCCGGTCAGCGCCAGCGACAGCGTGGTGCGCGGCGAGAGGTCGACTTCCAGCGTGCCGTAGGCCGTCGCGTTTTCATTGTCATTGATATTGACGAACGAGTTCTTCGACTGATAGGCGGCGACCGCGCGTCCGCGCACACTGCCATCGGCATTGAGCGAGCCGGTCACGTCCGCTTCGGTGCGAACGGCGTCCCATGAGCCATAGGCTAGCGAGCCGCTGACGGCGAACTCCTTCAGCGCGCGCTTGCGGGCGAGGTTGACCGTACCGCCGGGCTCGCCTGCGCCGTTGTAGAGGCCCGCGGGGCCGCGCAGCACTTCAACGTGGTCGAAGATCGACAGGTCGGGTTGCGAGCCGTAGATGCTCGACAACGGCGAGGGCAGGCCATCGACGAGATAAGCGTCGAGTTCGAAACCGCGCACGAAAATCGACGAACGTCCCTGGTCGTTGGCCAGCACCAACATGCCAGTGGTGCGGCGGGCAAGGTCTTCGAGGCGGACCATGTTCTGGTCTTCGATGCGTTCGCGCGTGATCACGCTCACCGGTTGCGGAATCTCCTTGAGCGGCACCACTCCTTTGCCACCGATATCGGCGGCGCCGCTGCCGTAGCCTTCCGGCGAGGCTTGCTGGCCGGATACGACGATTGGATCGAGCGTTTTTTCCTGGGCGTCCGCAACGAGCGGAAAGAGGGCGGCGACGGCGGCAGCGACTACGGCGAGGCGGAAGGCGGGCGATGCTTGCAGCGGAGAAACGGGACGGGATTTACGCATGGCTTTGAGGTTTTGACTCTAACACAATTGAGAATGATTTGCGTTTATGGCTCGCGGAGCGTAGTGTCTCATTGCTTCGCAACAAAAACGTTTGCGGGAACGACGAACATCTTTGCGCGGGCGAATTCCGCCCCGGGCTGCCCGCAGTTGTTCGGAGGCGCTGGCACCATCGCTGCGGGAGGAGTGACCTACATGGATTTGACGAGCCGGGCCGAAAGAAACATCGTTCGTGGCGAAGACCTCGCCGTGATGGCCCGGTTGGTGGGCTCACGCTTCCGCGTGCTGCGCCCGAGCGTGGCGGCCGAAAGCGGCGTCGCGCTGCGTGGGGATTACCGCCTGGTGCGCCTGCGCTCGGGCCTGATCCTGCATGCCACCGACGCCAGCGCCGCGCATGACCTCACGACTGAAGTCGTGCAGCGGCAGGGCATCAGTTGCTACCTGTTTTTGCAGGGGCACGTGGACGTCACGCTCGGTGGCCGCGATCTGGTGCTCGGCCCGCGTCGCACGCACGAAGGTGAAACCGTCGAAGGCGTAATGGTGGCGCGCGCCGAGCCCGAAATCCTGGTGCGTCATGGCAACCAGGGCGACAACGTTCGCAAGGTGAGCGTCAACATCAGCCCGGACTGGCTCGAACAAGGCGGCCTTGCGGCCACGCCTGACTACAGGCGCGTGTGCAACTTTGCGCGCAACCATCTCGCTACGCGTCGCTGGCAGCCGTCGGCGCGCATGCTGGCACTCGCTTCACAACTCGTGCACCCGCCGGCGCTCTCGCCGATGTTGCAGGGGCTGTACCTTGAAAGCCACGCGCTTGAGTTGGCCGCCGAGGCGCTGCGCGTACTTACCGACGATGGCGGCGACGCGCAGCCGGCACGCCTTGTGCCGCGTGCGCATGCGCGCGTGCGGCGCGTGCGCGAAATGCTCGATAGCGGCGCCTGCGACGGCATGAGCCTGGAAGACATCGCGCGCGAGGCCTGTACCAACGCCAATACCCTGCAGCGCGACTTTCGTGCGGCCTTCGGCATGACGGTGTTCGCCTACCTGCGCGAACGCAAGCTGGACACGGCGCGCCTTGCGCTGGAGCGATATGGTGTGACCGTCGGGGAAGCTGCAGAGCTGGCCGGGTATCTCAGTCCGGCGAACTTTGCGACGGCTTACCGGCGGCGTTACGGGATATCGCCAAAGATGGCGCGCGGGCGCGCCTGAGGACCAGACACCAAATGAAAAGGGCGGCCTCGGCCGCCCTCTTGGGTGCGTCAGTGAAGATGTCGTGGCACCTGTTCGGCCATGTCTTCGGGTAGCTCCGCGTGGGCGGTCTCGCCATCGGCCGTGGGGTACATGGGCGCGCCGCAGTCGTCGCAATATTCCATCGGAAAACGATTGTCCAACTGGACGATGCTGGTCACGCCGCATTCGCGCAGCGCGGCTTCGATCTGCGAGGCGATCTCTGAACGATCGTCCTCGGCCCCGATCAGCGGCCATACCACGCCGTGCACCACCGCATCGTCCTGCGCGGTCGTGAAGGCGATGCGGAACTCTTCGAGCTGATTTTCGTAGAACGGTGCGACCACGGCGCGCAGACCCGAAGGGGGAACGTCCAGCGTCGTTGCGAGGAAAGCGACGGAGGCGCGGATCGAATAGGGGCGCGAGGCGCGGTCGGCCTCGCGGCTGGCAGCGAAGTAGGCGTCCGGCAGCACCAGTTCGGTGGCGCAACCTGCGAGCAGCGTCGACAGCGCGGCACCCCCCTGGCTTGCCCATTGCCGTGCGGCTTGTTCGCGCGTGCAGTCGGCTTCCTGCCAGCGGAAGATGGCGCCGCCCGGCTTCACGACAACGGCGGCCAGCAGATAGCGCACGTCGGACAGGAAGCGCGAGGTCTCGGGCAGGTCGGCCGTGTTGATCGTGAGGTTGGCACCTTTGGCGGCGGCCGCGCCCAGTTCTGCGGCAAAGCGCGCGGTCTCAGAGTAGCCCTGAGGCAACTGGTCGGGGCTGAACAGTACGTTGGCGAGCGCGAACGACACATCGCCCGCCAGCACGTGCGCGGCGAGATGGACGCGCAGATTCGCCAGCAGGGCTGCGGGAATGGTGCTCGATGGAATCGAGAAGCGCGACCACGCCAGTACGGGAGCGGCAATGAGTAAAACCTGCGGGCCGTCGCCTTCGGTCGTGCCGGTCTCGGCGCGCGCTTCGAGGATGTCGGCCAGTTCGTCGTAGCCGCGCGGCAGGGCATAGAGGTGATCGAGCGCAGCGTTGAGCGTGTCCTCGGCGCCTTCGTGCAGCAGGTTGTCGATAGCCTGTGCCAGGCGCGACTCCCAGAAAACGTCTTCGGTGCGGCTGCCCGAATCGGCCCGGCCACTCGCCAGCCAGATCAGTTCTTCGGCTTCGCGGGGCAGTCCGCTGCGGCGTCCGAAACGCGCTCGTTTCATGGTGATGTCCTGCAGGTGAAAAACGGCCTATGGTACCACCCGGCCTTACGCCGGCAGCGTCAGATGCGCGGCGGCTTGACCGGGTTCGAGTCCGTGCGGCAGCACACCCAGGCAGCGCGCTGCGAGCCGCGATCGCAGCGCGGCGACGTTGTCCTCCAAATATGGCATGTCCGGCGTGATGGCGTTGGCGATCCAGCCGATGAGCCGCAGGCCGCGCGCTTCGATTGCCTCGGCCGTCAGCAGCGCATGGTTAAGGCAGCCGAGCCGCATGCCGACCACCATGATCACCGGCAGCCCCAGTGCCATGGCCAGGTGCGACGTGTCGCGGTCGTCGTCCAGCGGCACACAGAAGCCGCCCACGCCTTCGACGAGAATGCGATCGGCGCGCGACTGCAACTGGGCGTAGCCGCCGAGCATCGTTGCCAGATCGATACGCACGCCCGTGTTGGCGGCGGCGATGTGCGGAGCGATCGGTTCGGGCAGGCACACGGGATTGATCTCCGCGAGCGAGAAGCCAGGTGAACTCGCCGCATGCAGACGCACGGCATCTTCGTTGGCGAATTCGTCACCCACACGTTCCGCGCCAGCCGCAAGCGGCTTGTAGCCGACGGCACTCAGCCCCGTATTGCGCCAGGCATGCAGCAGCGCGCAGGCGGTGTGCGTCTTGCCGATTTCGGTGTCGGTACCCGTCAGGAAATATGCTTTGCTCATGAGATCACGGTGTCTTGCGGGCGAACAGGAACAGGGCCTCGTACGAGGCAGGCAGGCCATGCTCGTCGCGCATGGTTTCGTAGCGCGATTCGATCGCCCGCCATGCGGCGCGATTCAACGCCGTGCGAGATCGACCGTCGACGGTGTTTGCGCCCACATCGCGCAAAGAACGGAGCAGTGCGCGCAGATCGCCGGCATGGTCGATGAAGGTTTCTCGCCGAATGTCGATATCGATGAAGCCCGCGGCGCGCAGCGCCTTCTCGTAGCCGGCAAGGTCGCCGAAAGTCCGCACATGTGCTCGTGCGTCGACGCCAGTGAATGCGTGGCGCAACTCATGCAGCGTCTGTGGTCCGAGCGTGGCGACGTCCAACCGTGCGCCGCTCCGCAATACGCGGGCTGCTTCGTGCGCGGCGCGTCCAGCATCGACCCATTGCCACGCGAGACTCGACCAGTAGTGATCAATGCTGGCATCGGCCAGCGGTAGCGCTTCGAGGTCGCCGCACAGGCCATGAGGGGTATTGCGAGTGGACATGGCGACGGCATGGTCCAGCGCGACGACTTGCATCGCCGGAGCACGCTGCACGAGTTGCCGCCATCCGTAACCCGTACCGCAGCCTGCGTCGAGCAAGCAGCCTTCGGCTGGCAACGACGCGTGCGCGATCAATCGATCGGCGATGCGGCGCTGTATGTGAGCGGCTGCGTCGTAGGTGGCAGCGGCTTCGCCAAAGGCGATGCGGATCGTGCGCTTGGGGTCCGGCGTTCTCAACACATAAAGCTCCGGATCAAAGCCGCAACGCCCGACGGGTTCGATACCAGCGGTGCGTGGCCCGCGTTATCGACGATTTCCAATCGCGCGGCCAGCCGTTCGGCAAGCCATTGGGCGGCCGTCACCGGCATGAGCGCATCGTGCCGGCCGTGGATCAGTAAAGTGGGGGTGGTGCGTGTGGGCAACATGGCACGCAGATCGCTTTGGGCAAGGACGCGCAAGCCGCGCGAGAGAGCTTCAGCGTCGGCTTGCGGATCGGCCAGCGCGTTTTGCAGAACGGGTGTGATGGCGCTGCGCGCTGCGTCGTCCATCACCTGCAACGCGACGAAGCGTTGGAGCGTGCGTGCGGGCTGGCGTGCAAAGCCCTCGCTGAAGGCCGCGACGGTTGCGGCATCGAGGCCGTGTGGCCAGGCGTCAGTGGCCACAAAACGGGGCGTAGCGCCAATCAAGACGAGGTGCCCGACGCGCTCAGGGTGGTGCGCGGCGATCTGCATGGCGAGCATTGCGCCGAGCGACCAGCCCACCAGGGTTGAGTCCGGCGCAAGATCGCTGGCGATGCTGTCGGCCCATTCGGCGATGTCATCACTTGGCGGCGCCAGCGCAGGCGCGCGCGCCTCCA
Source organism: Uliginosibacterium sp. sgz301328 (assembly GCF_041807905.1). NCBI lineage: Bacteria > Pseudomonadati > Pseudomonadota > Betaproteobacteria > Rhodocyclales > Zoogloeaceae > Uliginosibacterium > Uliginosibacterium sp. sgz301328. The sequence goes on along the minus strand of NZ_JBGVSA010000001.1, from coordinate 292,534 downwards.
TGTTCAGGTGCGGGACGAGTGCATCCCAGACCGCCGGGCGATACCCCCAGCCATGCAGCAAGGTGATGGGCTTCGTCATGCGCGGGCGGCCTCGCAGCGATGCAGCGCTTCGAGCAGGCGGTCGAGGTGTGCCTCCGTGTGCCCGGCGGAAAGCGAAATGCGCAGACGCGCGGTACCGGCCGGCACGGTCGGCGGGCGGATGGCGGGCGCCCAGATGCCTTCGTCCCACAATTGGCGGGCGACCTGCATGGTTTCTGCGTTATCGCCGATCACGATCGGTTGGATGGCAGTGCGCGAAGGTAACAATCGCCAGCGGGTGAGGCGGACGCCATCGTGCAGTCGGCGGCGCAACGCATCGAGCTGGGCACGCAAGGCGTCACCCTGTTCAATGAGATCCAGCGCGGCCATCAGCGTGTGCGCCAATAATGGCGGGGCGGCGGTGGTAAAGATGTAGGCGCGTGATTTCTGCTTGAGCCATTCGACGAGCGTAGCCGCGCCTGCCACGAATGCGCCGGCTACGCCGGCCGCTTTGCCGAGCGTGCCCATCAGGATCAGCCGGTCTGACCGGAGGCCGGCTTCGGCCAGCGCACCACGCCCCTGCGGCCCCAACACCCCGAAGCCGTGTGCGTCATCGACCAGCAACCAGGCGTCGAAGCGCTCGGCGAGTTCGAGCAGGTTGGCCAGCGGAGCGACATCGCCATCCATGCTGAAGACGCTGTCGGTGACGATCATCCGGCGGCGGGTCGGTGTCTTCTCAAGCAGGCGGGCAAGTGAGTCGACGTCGCCGTGCGGATAGCGATGCATGTCTGCGCGCGCCAGTTGGGCGCCATCGATCAGTGAGGCGTGGTTGAGCCGGTCCGCAAAGATGGCATCGCCGCGGGAGAGCAATGCCGGCATGACGGCGATGTTGGCCATGTAGCCGGTGCAGAACGCTAGCGCGGCGTCCATCTGAACGAAAGCGGCCAGCCGTTGTTCGAGTTCCTCGTGAATGGATGTGTGGCCGCTCACCAGATGCGACGCACCCGCGCCCACGCCCCAGCGTTTCGCGCCTTCAGATGCTGCGTCGGCCAATGCCGGGTGGCCGGCAAGGCCGAGGTAGTCGTTGCTGGCGAATGCGAGCATGGCGCGGCCATCAACAATAGCCTCGGGCCCGCAAGGCGTGTCCACAACGCGGCGCGTGCGTCGCAGCGCGGCGTCGTCGTGCGCGGCCAACTGGTCGGCGAGTTCGTGGAGAAGGGGAATCACGGTCAAAACGGGCTACAGGAGGGTGGCCCGCATTCTACGTGCAGGCGCTCATTGCGGCGAGGCTACTGATGTCGTCTCGGTGGTAGGCGGACCGGTCCCAGGCATGGGGCCTTTTCCATTGGGCTGGATAAACGCCGCGTTCGTCGGGTGCAGGTGGCGCCTGTCCGGACGCCGAACGCATATGCCCAAATCGGGTTCGAGCGCGCTGGCGTCAAGATCAGTGCTGCCCGACGTGGCGGAGCAGGGCCGTGAGACAGGGCCGCGTGCGCCGCCAGCACACCGCGACGCGCATTTTTTTGCCTATAGAGGAAGACGAATGATGAAGTCTGGATTGCGGGACCTGGCGGCGGCTCTGGCCTTTGCCTTCGGGATGACTGGCGCAGCAAGTGCTGCGACGACGCTGGTTTCGGCCGAAACGCAGAAACCGGATCACCCGGTGACGCAGGCGCAGGAGTTCATGGCGCGCACGCTGGCCGAGCGTACTTCGGGCGAACTGGTCATGCAGATCAAGCCCAATAGCGAACTGGGCAACGAGTCGCAGGTGGTGGAAAAGCTGCGCAAGGGCGAGATCGCCATGGGACGCGTGAATCTGGCAGTACTGGCCGATACGGTGCCTGCGGTGAAGCTGTTGAGCCTGCCGTATCTGTTCCGTTCGCGCGACCATATGTGGAACGTGCTACGCGGCGATTTCGGCAAGCGCATGGAATCCGAGATCGAGCAGACGGGCATGGTGGCGATCACTTTCTTCGACAGTGGCACGCGCAGCTTTTACAGCGTGAAGAAGCCGATTCGTACGCGCTCGGACTTTGAAGGGATGCGTATCCGCGTGCAGCCTTCGCCCGTCTACAAGGATCTGATCTCGCAACTGGGTGGCGTGCCGGTAGTACTGGCCTACGACAAGGTGCTCGACGCACTCAAGAACAACGAGATCGATGCTGCCGAAAACAACCTGCCGTCGTATGTGAGCACCGACCACTACAAGTACGCCAAGTACCTGAGCCTGGATGAGCATTCGATGGTGCCGGAGGTGCTGCTGATGTCAAAGAAGGCATGGCAGTCGTTGGCGCCGCAGCAGCAGATCGTGCTCAAGCAGTCGGCCGAGCAGGCATCCGAATACATGACCAAGCTGTGGGCCGGCAAGGAACGCGAAGCGCTGGAGACCGCGCGCAAGGCTGGTGTGACGATCATCCCGAAGTCGCAACTGGCGCAGACAGGTATCGAATCGTTTGCTGTGAAGCTCTATACCAAGTACGTGACGAACGATAAGGATCTGGAGACAGTGCTGAAAATCGTGAGCGCCAAGTAACGCATCAGCAATCAGTCGTGATCGGGAAACGGCGCCTGCGGGCGCCGTTTTCGTTTTCCGAGAGTGTGCGGGTGAGGGCGCCTTTTGTGGTTCGCCGATCTCGTGCGGACAAAAGAAACGGCGCCCGCAGGCGCCGTTCTTGTACTGCTGACTGCTCAGGCTGATCAGCTTTCCTGCGTGCTCAGTCTTTTGCTGCCCTCCGTAGCCGGCGTTTCCGCCGTCGCGTCGATGCGCATGCCGTAGAAGCTGCGATAGACGAAGAACATGTTGATGAGCAGGAACACGCCCGCCAGCGTCCAGGCCAGGCTGCCTTGACCGTTGGCTTGCATGCCGACGGACATTTCAACAGCCAGCAGGCCGAACAGCGTGGTGAATTTGATGATCGGGTTCATCGCGACCGAAGACGTGTCCTTGAACGGATCGCCCACGGTGTCGCCCACCACGGCTGCGTCGTGCAGATCGGTACCCTTGGCACGCAGTTCGGTTTCGACGATCTTCTTGGCGTTGTCCCATGCGCCGCCGGCGTTAGCCATGAACACGGCCTGGTACAGCCCGATCACCGCGATGGAGATCAGGTAACCGATGAAGAAGAACGGCTCGATGAACGCGCAAGCCAGCGTGCCGAAGAACACGGCCATGAAGATGTTGAACATGCCCTTCTGCGCGTACTGCGTGCAGATTTCAACCACGCGCTTGCTGTCCTTGACCGAAGCCTTGGTCGCGCCGTCCAGCTTGATGTTCGCCTTGATGAACTCAACCGCACGGTAAGCACCGGTCGACACTGCCTGCGTGGATGCGCCGGAGAACCAGAAGATCGTCGCGCCACCGGACACCAGGCCCAGCAGGAACGGCGGGTAAATGATCGACAGGTGCGACAGTTGCTCGGTCAGGCCGTTGGTCAGCAGCATGATGATCGAGAACACCATGGTCGTCGCGCCCACCACGGCGGTGCCGATCAGCACCGGCTTGGCGGTGGCCTTGAAGGTGTTGCCCGCGCCGTCGTTTTCTTCCAGCAGATCTTTGGCGACGTCGAAGTCGACCTTGAAGCCGAAGTCCTTTTCGATTTCCTTCTCGATGTTCGGCAGTTGCTCGATGGTCGACAGTTCGTACACCGATTGTGCGTTGTCGGTCACCGGACCGTAGCTATCGACAGCGATGGTCACCGGACCCATGCCGAGGAAGCCGAACGCCACCAGACCGAATGCGAACACGGCCCCCATCACGGCGCCCTTGGTCGGGTCGGGGTTGATGACCGAGGCCAGGTCATGGCCCGAGATCAGCGCTGCAATGCCCATCAGCAGGACGATCACGACACCCATCCAGAATGCCGAGAAGTTACCTGCGGTCAGGCCGGCCAGAATGTTCAGGCTGGCGCCACCTTCGCGCGAGGCGGTCACGACTTCACGCACATGGCGCGAGCTGGTCGAGGTGAATGCCTTCACCACTTCGGGGATGACCGCACCGGCCAGCGTACCGCAGGTGATGATCAGCGACAGTTGCCACCAGAGGTTCGAATACACCTCGCCGTTGATCGTGATGTTGCCGATCAGAGCGTGCGAAACCAGGAAGGTCAGCACCAGCGAAACGATCGAGGTGATCCACACCAGCGAGGTCAGCGGCGCTTCGAAGTTGAAGCGTTGCGCATTGGCGTACTTGCTCTTGGCGAGCATTTCGTTGAACAGGTACGAAGCGCCCGAGGCGATGATCATCATCACGCGCATGACGAAGATCCACACCAGCAGTTGCACCTGGACGGCGGCGTCCGGCACAGCCAGCATGATGAAGCTCACCAGAGCCACGCCCGTCACGCCGTAGGTTTCGAAACCGTCAGCCGTCGGGCCCACGGAGTCACCCGCGTTGTCGCCCACGCAGTCGGCGATCACGCCGGGGTTGCGTGCATCGTCTTCCTTGATCTTGAAGACGATCTTCATCAGGTCGGAGCCGATGTCAGCGATCTTGGTGAAGATGCCGCCGGCGATACGCAGAGCTGCGGCACCGAGCGATTCACCAATGGCGAAGCCGATGAAGCACTTGCCGGCCAACGACGGATCGATGAACAGCAGGATCGCCAGCATGATCAGCAGTTCGGTCGAGATCAGCAGCATGCCGATCGAGATGCCGGACTTCAGCGGAATGGCATAGCACGGGAAGCCCTTGCCCTTCAGCGCGGCGAACGCGGTGCGGCTGTTGGCCAGCGTGTTGATGCGGATACCGAACCACGCCACGCCGTACGAGCCGGCGATACCGACCAGCGAGAACAGCAGGATGATGACCACGTCGCTCACCGACATCGACTGGATCCAGCCGAAGTAGGCGACGATGATGACAGCGATGAAGGCTTCCAGAATCAGCAGGAACTTGCCCTGCGTGAAGAGATAGGTCTTGCAGGTCTCGTAGATCAGTTCGGAGACTTCGGCCATCGAGCGATGCACCGGCATGCGCTTGACCTGACCGTAGATGACGGCGCCGAAGAGAAGACCCAGCGCACAGATCAGCAGACCACCAAGAAGGAGATGCGAGCCTGTCATGCCGCCGACGAAGGTGGCGAGGTTCGGGTCATTCAGATTGGGTAGTACGAGGTTGGCTTCGCCGCCAGCAGAGGCGAATGCGGCGCCCGGCGCAAGGAACGCGCCAAGGCTGGCGAGAAGAATCGTCGCCAGACGACTTCCAGCCGATCTTACAGAACCTGCAATAGACATACGGGTCTCCGTCTCGAAATCATTGTTGTCAGCGGCAGAAGACCCGGTGTGGAGTGTCTCGATACGACTGGGCGCCCCGCGAAGGCCATCTTTCGCCTTGTGCAATGATTCGCTCGTCATCGCCTATTAGGGTTGACGGGAGTCAATGGGTGGGAAACCTGCACATTTGCCCGATATGGGTGCCCATAGAGCGAAAAATGCGAAATCCATATGCTGATTAATACTCTGGATTGATGGCAAAAATCGCCTTATGGTGGCTAACGTGCCGACTTATGGCGACATCAAACACTTCCATTGGATTTGGCGGGCGAGGCCTCGTAGACTTCAATCACGGCGAAAGCCAACCCCCAAACCTCAAATGAAAGAGAGAGCGCCATGACACAAAATCACAGTTCCGTTACGTTCGTTGACGATGCTGAACTGAATCAGCACTTCGCACCGAATCTTCTGACCTGGTTCCTCCTGCGTGGCATCAACGAGCTGAGCAGCGCGCGCCTTTTCGGTCCGCTGCGCCATTCGCACAGCCGCCTGTCGACGCAATGACGGCCTGTATCGGAGTCGCGTGAGCCGCCAACGGCTCGACGCGGCTTCGGGATGGTTGCAAATTCCTACAGTTTTTCCCTAACGATTTAATAAGCCTCAAATAGCTGGTCCGAAGGTGTTTCTATGCTGCCGGGACGTTTGCGCCTTTTGCGCAGGCGCTTCTCAACGCTTCGGAGAAGGGCTCGTCCCTCCAGCCATGACGACAAAATCCACCCCCGATACGATTGACTTCAAGGCCGAATGGTCGCGCCTTGGGTTGCCCCCGCACGTCATCGAAGTTCTCGGCGCCGCTCCGGCGTTGTATGTCGCCAATAAACGCGAAGATCTGCTCGATTGGGCGCTTGGCCGCGAGGCGGGCACCACCGACTGGCGCCAGTCCAATCGAGACGACAAGGGCGAGTTCGAGTCCGTCTTTGATGTGGCTGGCATGGGCCCTGTCGTCGAAGCCGTCGTGACCAAGGCTCGCAATGGCCTGGCGGTGAACTTCCCCGATCCGAAAATGCGCCGTCGCGATCCCGATGCGATGGTGATCGGTGATTGCCTGCCGACTGACAAACCCACCTACATGGAGCGTTTCGGCGAGAAATTCGACCGTACGCGCCAGCAAACGCTGGATTGGCTGAAGAAGCAGGAACTGGTCGTCGTGCCGTTCTATGCCGGTCCGGACGAACTGGGCTACGGAGCACTGCTGGTGTGCCCGAAGCAGGCCGCTTTCTTTGCCGGCGCACTGGCCGACCTGCAAGGCATGATCCCTGGCGACCAAGTGCCGTCGACGTTCCGCCTCACCGGCGGCGTCATCTTCATCGCACCCCCGTTCCGCCACACTCACTTCGATGGCAAGCAGGTGGTGGTGCACGCGCGCACGTCGTCGCACCAGGAAGTGTTCGCCTACAACCTCTACCCGGGGCCGAGCGCGAAGAAGGGCGTTTATTCGCTGCTGCTCGACATCGGCGAGCGCGAAGGCTGGACGACCAACCACTGCGCCGCAGTGGGTGTTGTAACGCCGTATGACAACCAGATCGTGATCATGCACGAGGGGGCATCCGGTGGTGGCAAGAGCGAGATGACCGAGCACATCCATCGCCTGGAGGATGGCCGTCTGCTGCTGGGCAAGAACGTGGTGACGGGCGAAGAGCGCACGCTGGTGTTGCCCGAGGCCTGCCGCCTGAACCCCATGGCGGACGACATGGCGGTGGCCCACCCGCATTACAACGAAGGCCAGACCAAGCTGAGCATCAACGACGCCGAGAACGGATGGTTCGTGCGCGTCGACCACATCAAGGGCTACGGTACCGATCCGCACCTCGAGCGTCTGTGCATCCAGCCGCCGCGCCCGCTGATCTTCCTGAACCACTACATCGTGCCCGGCGGCAACTGCCTGATCTGGGAGCATATTGAGGACGCGCCGGGCAAGCCGTGTTCGAACCCGCGCGTGATCATTCCGCGCGATCTCGTCGATGGCATCTCGCAAGGGCCGGTGTCCGTCAATATCCGCAGCTTCGGTGTGCGCTGCCCGCCCACGCACAAGGACAGCCGCCAGTACGGCATCCTGGGCATGCTGCACATCCTGAACCCGGCGCTGGCGTGGCTCTGGCGTCTGGTGGCGCCGCGCGGCCATGCCAACCCTAGCATCCAGGACAGCAAGGGCATGCAGTCCGAGGGCGTGGGCTCGTACTGGGCGTTCTGCACGGGGCGCAGGGTCGATCAGGCCAACCTGTTGCTGCGCCAGATCGTGACCAACACGGATACGCGCCATATCCTGATCCCGAACCAGTACATCGGTGCGTGGAAGGTCGGCTTCATGTCCGAGTGGATCGCACGCGAATACCTTGCCCGTCGCGGCAGCGCGCGCTTCCAGCGCGATCAACTGGTGGAAAGCACTTGCCCGCTGCTGGGCTACGTCCCCAAACAGATCCGCGTGGAAGGCTCGTTCGTGTCGCCGGTTTTCCTGCACGTGCAGAACCAGCAGGAAGGTGGTCAGGAAGTGTTCGATGAAGGCGCGCGTCAGTGGCGCGAGTTCTTCAAGCGCGAACTGGAGCCGTTCCTGACCTCGGATCTCGACCCGCTGGGACGCAAGATCATCGAGGCGTGCATGAACGATGCGACCCAAGAAGAATACTGGCGCCTGATTCCGCACCAGATCTTCAAGGACTGATCTTCGTACCGCCAAACGAAAAGCCCCGCTGGTCATCCAGCGGGGCTTTTTTCGTGAACCTCCGCAGCAGCGGCGGCTGCTCGTTGCGTCAGTGCACGCTCGTGCAGTGTTGCAGGTATTGGTTGATCGAATAGTCGGCGCGGAATCGCTGCAACATGGTATCGGTGATCGCGGGGTAGGCGTCCAGCGCACGGTCGATACGTTCGGCGAGTTGCAGCGGAGCGTTGCGATCGCACAGAAAGCTCGCCAGTTCTCCCGTCAGGATTTCGCTCGGACCGGTCGGACAATCGGTGCTGACAACGGGTGTGCCAAGGATCAGCGATTCGATGAGCACGGTCGGCAGGCCTTCGCTATCGGATGCCATCGCAAACAGATCCGCGTGCTTGATCCAAGGATATGGATTGCTCTGGAACCCCGGCATGACGACGCGATCCCGCAAGCCAAGTTCGTCGACCAGTTCATCCACCTTTTGTTGCCATGCGCGGTCAGTGGCCGTGTATGCGCCGCCGATGAGCACGAGCCGGTGGGTGTTTCGCGCGCGACTGGCTGCGTAAGCTCGCAGCAGAACGTCCTGTCGCTTGCGGCGTTCGAGCTTGGCGGCGTACACGATGTACGGACCTTCGACAGGCGGCGCGAACTGGGCGCCCTGACTGCGAATGAAGTCGAAATCGAACGGGTTGTAGATCGTCCGGATGGTGCGCGGAGCGACGCCAACGTCTTCGACGATTTCATTCTGCAACGCGTCCGATACGGTGATGATGTGCCGATCCGAATACACCGCGCGGAAGCGCATATGCCAGCGTGCTGAACGAATGAGGCGCTTCAGCCCCGTCTTGTTGCCGATTTTGGCGTTGAGGTATTCACGCATCGAATTGCGATAGCGGATGAACACCCGGTCCAGTCCTGCGATACGCGAAAGCCGGTCTACGTCTTCAGCGTTCGAAATGAAAAAATCGAACGAATGGCCGTCGCTTTCCACATCGGCGACCAGTCGCCGCAGTTGCCAGGCCAGCAGGATCTTGTTCAGCGCCCGGATGTGGGTGACATGTCCATCGTCGGACAAAGTGTGGATGCGGATATCGCCAGGAACGACATGCTGAATCTCGTTCTTGACCAGCACGATGTGGACATCGTGCCCTTGTTGCTGGAACGCCTGCGCAAAATTCAATACCACGCGCTCCGCGCCCCCGCCGATGAGCGAGTCGATCAGAAGGCCGATTCTCATGCTGCTGGGCACGATCTGCAGGGGGATACAGATCGTTAGGTATTTAATAGTGCCTAGATGGTACGCCTGTGCGGCGCACCAATCGATTTCGGACCGGAACAAGAATGTAAGAAATTACAACTGGCGCGGCGGAAGATGAGACTGCCCCGCCGATGGACGGCGGGGCATCTGACTGTGGTGCTAGAGCTTGCCGTAGATGCGCAGGATCAATTCTGTAGCGCGACGGCCGTCCGCGGCATCGGCCAGGGGGCGGGTGTTGGATGCGATGGCCTGTTCAAAATCGCGGATGACCGCTTCATGCCGCGAGGTGTCGGCAACCGCCGCACTGCGGGCGCCGTCGTCCGGGCGTGGCGTCACGGCGCTGGCGGGATTGGGGACACCGTCGATGTTCCAGGTGTGGATGCGGTCATCCTGCATGGTGAAGGTGCCCTTCTCGCAGATGACTTCCAGACGCGCCGGATATCCGGGACGGGCGCAGGTGGATGCGACGATCGTGCCGATCATTCCACTATCGTGACGGAGCAGGGCGGCGCCATGGTCTTCGGTTTCGATGTCGTGCGCAAAGGTCCCCAATTGGCTTGTGACCTGATCCGGCATGCCGAAGAACCAGATGTAGTTGTCGATGTTGTGCGAAGCCTGCTGGATGAACGGGCCGCCGCCATCGATGGCCCAGCCGCCGCGATAGTCACCGCTGTCGTAATAGGCCTGGTCGCGCCAGAAACGGCACGACAGGTCCGCCGCATAGATGCGGCCAAGGGCGCCGGCTTCGAGCAGTTTCTTGACGGCGACGTTGTCCGGATTGGTGCGGCGCTGGAAAGCCACCGCCAACTGGACGCCGGCTGCTTCGCACGCAGCCACCATCTTGTCCATGGCCTCCATGGTGATGTCGAGCGGCTTTTCGGTCAGCACATGTTTGCCAAGTGCGGCCGCTTCGATGGCGCTGATGTGATGCAGGCCATTGGGTGAAGTGATGATGACGGCGTCGAACGGCGCCTGGATTTCAGCAAGCGATGCGCGACACTCAAGATGCGGTGCATCCTTGGGCGTCCGGCCGCTGCGTGACACACAACCGACCAGTTCGCAACCGGGCAGGTTCTTGAAGGCGGCAACGTAGGTGTTGCTGATGTTGCCCGTGCCGACGATGACGTAACGCATGTTTCCTCCAGTGAGCGGTGGCAAGTTGCCAGACAAATGCAGCGCGCAATTGTCCCATGCCGGGAGGGGAAACGTAAGGAAGGAACAGGGGGAACGCTGAAGAAATCAGCGAACTGGACGCGGTATTACGGAGAAAAGCACGTGGATGTGGGACCGAGCTACCCGGTCCCACGCGTTGCGCGGCGCCGGGTCAGGCCTGACCCAGGAAATCCAGGCGTTGCGGCGTGAAGGTGTCGAGCAGGACACCCTTTTGCGTGCACACGCAGCCGTGCATGATGCCCGACTTCTTGTACAGCGTGTCGCCCGCCTTCACGACGTGGGTTTCGTCACCGATGGTGAACTTGAATTCGCCGGACAGCACATAGGTCAGCTGCTCGTGCGGGTGATTGTGCATCGGGCCGATGGCGCCTTCTTCGAACATCACCTTCACCTGCATCATGCCGCCGTCGTGGGCAAGAATCTGACGGCTGACGCCGCCACCCAAGTCCTCGACGGGACAGTCCTTCGCGTAAACGAACATAAGAAACCTCCAGTAATAACCTTTCTATTCTATCGGACAAGTGCTTCAGGCGCAGCCCCAAGCCTGACAAGCCGCCTTGGGTTGCGAGAAATGCCGTCTCATCAACAGGTTGGGCAAATGGCTCGGCTTGGCTCTCCCTTACAATGGACAGGCGAATTGAGACCGGTCAACCGGCTCGATAGCCGTAGTTCAGTACATCAAGGAGACAAGCAATGACAAAAACTTCATCCAAATTCCTCGCCGCATGTGTCGTACTCGCGATGTTCGGCAGCGCCCAGGCGGCCGACAATCTGTCGAAGGGTGCCCGCGCGGATGGCTCCAGCAAGGGCGAGGGCAGTTCCTACGGCGCTGTGATCGATGGCGATGCTGCCACCGCCTGGACTCCGGCTGGCGATGCCGGCGAATCGGTTTGCGTGAAGTGGGATTCCTCCAAGACCGTTGGCGCCGTGGTTATCAAGGAGATTGGCGACAACGTCACCGCTTGGCGGGTGGAGGATCGCAACGGCTCCAAGGTAAAGGCGCTTGCCGAGGGTACGACGCTGGGCAGCGCCGCAACTGCAGAGTTTGAGCCATTGAGCAGCAAGAAGATCTGCGTGGTGGTGGTATCCGCGAAGGGCAAGCCAGCAATCGCCGAACTGGAAACCTACGCCAGCAAGCCCTGACCCGGGCGCACGATGACGCCGCGAGGCGGGCGGCCGCTCAAAGCCGCCGCCGCGGCGTACGACAACTATTTGATGGCCTTGAACACGGTCAGGCCAAGAACCAGAAAGATCACGAAGAGGGCGATGGCGACAAAGAAGAGAATCTTCGCCAAGGCAGCCGACCCCGCCGCTATGCCGGTAAAGCCCAACACGCCGGCGACGATCGAAATAACGAAAAATATCAGAGCCCACTTGAGCATTTGAACCTCCCTAGGATCATCGAATCTCGACGATTTTCATATTGAGGGGCGTCGATCTCGTCCGCTGTCAGACGGCGTCACACTTTGCGTAGGAGACGCTGCGGGCATGTTGGCCAGGACTGATAGAATTCTCGTCTATCCCTATTGCCCCACTGTCGTTCGTCATGGCACAGCATCTGGACATCCTCATCGAGTACGCCGACAAAGTGCTCGACAGCTACCGCGATCCCTATCACGGCACACCGCTTTTCTTCGACGGATTCGATTCGTTCTCCGGTAAGCCCGTCACCTGGCGCAACGTGGACGGCTCCGATTGGGAGCCCTCCAACATCGCTTCGCAGCAGAATCTATTCCGCTTTCTCGTCGGGCTGTCGGCGCTGACAGGGGAGGCGCGCTATGCCGATGCCGCGCGCGCGGCGATCCGCTGGCACTTCGATAATGCCGATGAGAGCGGCCTGCTGCGTTGGGGCGGACATACCTTTCTCGACCTGAAAACGCTGCGCCCCGTCGGCCCCGAGAACAAGAACATGGTGCACGAGCTCAAGCACCACTATCCGTTCTACGAACTGATGCATGAGGTCGACCCGGTGGCGACGTCGCGTCTCGTAAAAGGCATGTGGAACAGCCACATTTTCGACTGGGATACGCTGGAGCTCTCACGCCACGGCGAGTTCGGCAAGCCACTGGGCGACGAGCGGGCATTCTGGGATCGTCCGCAGCATCGCGACCTGGAAATCCTGCGCGAAGCAAAAGGCCTGTCGTTCGTGAACATCGGCAATGACCTGATTTTTGCGGCCGGCATGCTCAGCAAGCTGGCTGGCGACACCAAGGCGCTCTCCTGGGCTGAGTTCCTGGCGTGGCAGTACGTCCGCTCGCGCTATCCGGCAACCGGCCTGGGCGCCTACCAGTTCAATCGTCCCACCAAGCGTGAGGAGCCGCCCACTGACGAGAACGATCCGCGCTTTACCTTCTCGTTCTTTGGCGACCGCGCGCAGCGTCAATTCGGTCCTGAGTACGGTCCCGTGGCGCAGGAGGCCTGGGTGCTGTTCAAGATGGACGACGAAGCGCTCAACGGCCCGGAGGGCATCTACGGCGATGCGTCGCTGGCCCAGCTCATCCTTGCGCGCGAATTGGGCGAAGGCGGGCGGCAATTGCGCGACTGGACAGTGGCCGGGCTCGAAGCCTGGGCACGCTACGCGTATCTGCCGGAGACGAACGAGATCAAGCCGATGTTTGCCGATGGCAAGGATCTGACCGGTCAGACGTTCGCCCGCAAGGGGTACTACGGGGAACGCGGACGCGTGTTTGAGCGCCGCCCGATCACGCCGATCGTCTTCCTCGCCTATGCCACCGGCTGGAGCACCTCACGCTCGGCAGCGCTCTGGCCGACAGTTGTCGCCATGGCGCGCAATTTCGGTCTTGGTCAGTGGGACGAGCAAGATCCACTTCGCCCGGATGTTGATCTGCACACGCACGCGGACAGCGCTGTACTGCTTTTTGCCGTGCTCGAAATCTATCGCGCAACCGGTGTGGAGGCTTATCTCGAACTGGCGCGCGCGGTGGGGCGCAGCTTGCGGGCCGCGCACTGGCATCGCGGTACTTTCGTGCCAAGCGCTGCGCATATCTTCACGCGGTTCGATGACGCAGATGCGCTGGCGCTGGCAGCACTGGCAGCGGCGGAGCAGGGGGCGCCGGAACGCGTGCCGGGCTTCCGCAGTGAGGGCGGCTACATTCACGGTGACGCGCTCATGCCGGACGGTTCGCTCAAGAACGTCAAGGACGTACTCGACATTTACCCGCGTACGCGAGCCGCGTGAGTCGATCGCAAGGCAAGAACAAGGCGCTCCAGGGAGCGCCTTTCTTTTTGTTCACCCATGCAAAAAAAGGGCGCCCCGCGGGGCGCCCGTTGATGATGCTCTGCGGCCTTGCTTACGGGCAGGCTGCGCCGATGTTGTTGTTCGGCGCCACGAAACTGAACAGACCCGAGGCCGGCGTGATCGATATGCCGCACGAGCCTGCCGAGTTGGTGGCGTCCTGCGTACCCGTCACGAGATTGGTCACCGACACGTTGTTGAAGGTGCTGTTCTTCAGATAGTACAGGCGCACCGGTTTCACGTTGTTGAACTTCACCGAATCAAAGCTGAAGGCTTCCTGATAGGCCGGAACACCGTTGTATTCCGTACCGGCCGACGATGCGCCGGTGATCTCGATGGGAGCACCCTTGCTGTTGCCGTCGCCCGTTGCGACGTTGACTTCATACGTCGTGCAGGCAGGCGTCTTGCAGCCGGAGCCGTCCACCGACACATTACGCACGACGATGTCGCGGAACTGCGCCGGAGTCGCGGCCGCGTTGGGCACGCCGCCCGGCGTCTGGGTATAGGACAGCGTCACGATGAAGGCATTCTGCTTGATGCTCTTCATGGCGTTGTCGCGGAAGACGATGTTCCGTCCGCCACCGCCCGTGGTCGGGGTGCTCTTCATGCGCAGACCCATGGTCGTCGTGTTCATGACATTGTCTTCGGCCTTGATCTTCTCGATCCACGCACCGGTGTTGCTGCCCAGTGCGACCGATCCATGACCTTCGCGCATGTAATTATTGAGAATCCACGTACCGCTCTGAATGGGTTGTGATGCGGCCGGGCTGCCGATGCCGGCGGCGAAGTTCACCACATCGTCGCCAGTATCGAAGAAGTTGTTCATGACGATGGTGTTGGAGCCGTTGGCAAACTCCAGACCGTCGCCATTGTTCGAGTCATAGGTACGGTGTTGGGCACCATTGACGGTGACGTTTTCCGTCTCGAGGAACATCAGCCCATGGAAGGCCGGGTTCGAGATGGTGAGCGTGCCGAAGTACAGGTTCTTCACGCCGCGGAAGGTCGCGATGCTCGACCGGCAGTTGCCGTAGATGTCGCTTGAAGCGATCGCCGAGGTGGTCGTATCCAGCGGGTCGATGAGCTGACCACTGCATGCGGCGTTTTGCGCGGCGGCGAGAATCCCGTCATTCGTTACGTTGGTCGAACTGCTGGCGATGAACTTGGTGGTGATCGTCTGGCCGCTCACTTCGTCCGTCGTCAGCGTGTTGGCGCCGTCGCCGCCGGTCGTGCGACCAGTGGTTTTCCAGCCGTTGCCATCGAGCGTGCCACTGCCGACCACGCGGATGTTGCTGAACGTGCCGGCACCCTTCGAGGCGGCACCCGTATCCGCTGCGTCGAGCACGTTGATGAGCGAAGGCGCGCGGCGGATCGCGTTATACGTGTAGAGCTTGTAGCCCTGGGTACGCGGATAGTCGCTGGCGAACTCCGAACCCTTGAGCGTGCCATCGACCTGCAGCGTCATGTTGCTCTTCAGGAACAGCGCCCCCGTCTTGAAGATGCCGGTCGGCACGGTCACCTTGCAGCCGTAGGCCGACGTCGACGCGGCCGAGCATTCATCGATGGCTTTCTGGATTGCCTTGGTGTTGGCCTGGATCGCCGCGGTGTCCGAGGTGTCGCCCGCGACCGCGCCGTAATCAACGATGCTCACGGCCTTGGCGGGCGCTGTCGCCGTGGTCTGGCGAACAACGTTGCTGTCGGCCGATTCCGTGCCGTCCTGGAAGACTGCGCGCACCGTGAAAGTGTGCGTCGTGCCCGCTTGCAGACCATCGACGGTGAAGTTGTGGATGCGCGCGCGGACGTGGAAGCCCGCCGTGTCGTTGGCGTAGAACTTATCGATGTAGGCCTTGGCAGGCGAATGCGTGGTGTTGTTCGTGTCTGCGCTGCCCAGCAGAGTGCCATCCATGTAGACGCGGTAGTCCACAACGTTGGCGTAGTTGTCCGGCTTGTCCCAGACGAGCACGACGCTCTTTTCGTCGTAGCCCAGCGCCGGCACGCAGAGGTTCTGCGGCACCGAGGCGCTGCCACCGCTGGTGATGCTGGCATTCACCGTGCAGGCGGCGCTGTCGGGTTGTCTGGATGAACTGCTGGAAGATGAACTTGAATTGGCGGAAGAGGAGACCGAGCTGGAGGACGAACTGCTGCTGGCGCTGCTCGATACCGAACTGCTACTGCTGGAAGAACTCGATGTATTGCCGTTGTCGTCCCCTCCGCATGCGGCCAACATGCTGGCCACCAGGGTGGACATGATGAGGGCCGGGCCCCCGGAAATCCTGCTGCTCATTTGCTTCTCCTCTGGTGTCTCTCATGTCGATCGCTTTTGCCTACTTGCCGACATGTGACCGGGAGCTTAGCGTAGAAAATCGGTAATTTGTCAGACGTTTGTGCCAATGCAAACTATCGATGTCTGACAAGTAATTTTGTTTCTGACAAATTTGTGCGAATGAAAAAGGCCGCTCCGGGGGAGCGGCCCTTGGCCCGGCGAAGCGGTAAAACCGCCGCCGAATGTCAATCCGCGGGTTGCGGCGAGACGCCTTCGAAAACGATCTCCTTACTGTCGCTGAATGCCCAAGGATTGCCCATCCCCTTGGCATCGATGAATTTCACATCGCGGAAGGTGGCCTTCTTCATCCCGTCGATCTTGGTGCCCGGCGTATTGGAGAAACGCACGTGCTCGAAGACGATGTTCTCGTGGTACGTGCCGCTCTTGTTGTCGGCCTTGGATTCGATGGCGTTGCCCGCTCCACCCTCGACCGAGACGTCGCGCACGACGATGTCGCGGAATTGCGCCGACTTATCGGACTTCGTGTAATCGAGCTTGGCGTTCGGATCGGTGTAGTCGAGCGTGAAGATGAATGCCTGCTTGGCGGTATTGCGCATCGCCGTGTCGCGGAAGATCACATTGCGTGCGCCACCGCCCATGAAGTTGGTGCTCTTCATGCGCAGGCCGATCTCGGTCTTGTTCGACACGTTGTCCTCGGCCAGCACATTTTGGATCCAGGCTCCCGTGTGGCTGCCGGCGACGATCATGCCGTGGCCTTCGCGGAAGTAATTGTTGAAGATCCACGCGTCTTCCTGAGGTTTCTGATGGATGGCGTCCGCTCCCGTGCCGGCAGCGAAGTTCACGCAGTCGTCGCCCGTGTCGAAGAAGTTGTTGAAGACGATCGCGCCGCGGCTGTTGGCGAATTCCACGCCGTCGCCGTTGTTGGCGTCATAGGTCTTGTTGGTGACGCCGGTCAGGACGACATTTTCCGTCTCCAGGTTCATGATCCCGTGATAAGCCGGGTTCACCACCGTGAAGCCGCCGTAGAACATGTTCTTGACATTGCGCACCGTAATGAGCGACGAACGCATCTGACCGTAGGCGTCCTTGACGTTGATGCCGCGCTCCACGGCCTTTTCGACCTGGTCCTTGGCGAGGATGCCGTCGTTCATGTACTTGGTGTTGTTGCTCGGCGTGAAGAAGGGCAACTTGTTGCCCATCTCGTCCGTGGTGTCGCCCTTGTTCTTCCAGCCGTTACCGTCGATGGTGCCCTTACCGACGATGCGGATGTTCTCGAAGGTCTGGTGCGACTTCGGGTCGCGCGGCAGCGCATTGATGAGCGAAGCCGGGCGGACCGTGGTGGAGTAGGGGTATTGGATGTACCCGGTCAGGGGATAGTCTTCGGCGCGTTCCGAGCCGCGCAGCGTGGCGCCTTCGGCGACCTCGAGCGTCATGTTGCTCTTCAGGTAGATCGCGCCGGTCTTGAATACCCCGGCCGGCACCAGCACCTTGCAGCCCGGCGTGCAGGCATCGATGGCTTTCTGGATGGCCTCGGTATTGATCGTCGTGCCGTCGCCCTTGGCGCCGAAATCCACGACGTTGAAGACCTTGGGTATAGCCGTGGTTTTTTGCACCACGGTGTTGCTGTCGGCCGACTCCTTGCCGTCCTTGTCGATCGCGCGGACGGCGAAGGTGTATTGCGTGTCCGGCGACAGCTTGGTGGCGGTGAAGTTGTGGATGGTGATGCGGTAATGGAACTTGGCCTTGTCGTCGGCGTAGAACTTGTTGATGTACGGTTTGGCGGGCGACGTAGCGTCGTTGTTGGCGCTGGCCGTTCCGGCGAGCTTGCCGTTGATATAGACGTTGTAGTCGACGATGTCGTCGTACTTCTCCGGTTTTTCCCAAACCAGGATGATGCTATTGTCATCCGCCGCCAGGGCCGGCACGCGGACATTGCGCGGCGCCTCCACCGCGAGCGCGGACAGGCTGAAGCCGGTCGCGAAAAGACCGATGAGCGAGCGGGTGAGTAGTGTGGTCATCTTGTTGTGAGCAGGGTGTTGCATTGCTAACGACATTGTCATTTCCTCCTTGTGCCATGTCGTCTTGAGACACCGGCCCGAAAGCCGGTCGTATACGATGTGCGCGAGAACGGTAACATGGCCGTGCACGGGGATATCCGCGTGCGCTCAATCGTTCGTCAGTGCAGATACCACCATGCCGCCGCGGCGAGGGCCAGGAGCAGCATCAACGGCAGCGCGAGCGATCGGCGTGCCTTGACAGGAGCCGGCTCGGCGTCGAGCCAACTGCGGTCGCGTTCTTCGATGGGTGCTGCCGGCGCGGCGACCGCTTCGGGCGCGGGAATGGCGGGCGGGACTGCCGCCTCGACCGCGGCTTCGAGCGCGGCCAATTGGGCGCCGGCCGGTGCGCTGACCAGAGAGGGCGAACCGGCTGGCGCCGGGCGGGCGGGCAGCGAGGGTGGGGTGAATGTCGACTCCACTGCCGCTTCTTCGCGGGTCGGGAATTGGGCCAGGTAGGCGTCCACCGCGGCCGTCGACGCGACAAGTGTCTTCTCCGGATCGAAGGATTCCTCACCGTTTGTGTCGATCGGTGCGGCCTTCGGGGTGGCCGGCTCAGGCGCCTGTGCCGGCGGCGCGGCAGCCGGTACGGGGGCAGGCAGCGTGTCCTCGACGGGGGAGGCATCCAGTCCGATACGGCGCAACTCCGCAGCATAGCGTTGCGCCAGGGCTGGATCGAGGTTGCGCTTGAGCGTGACGCGCCTCCCCGAGAACATCTGCGCGGCTTGCGCAGAAGTCAGATTCAGGCGCTCGGCCGTGCGCTGCTTGACGGTCTCGGCATCGAAGCCAGCCAGCAACTGGCCGGAAAAAACAATCCGGAACTGCTTGTCCATCTGTCCCCCCCGCTGCTTTGTCGTTGTGTCGCTCCCTCGCGTGCCGCGGGGCGCTTGTGCTTCTTGTCGTGGGCCGGCCCGCTGCTCGCGCGGGCCGGCTCGCTATCGTCGTTCAGCTTGCGAACGAGCTGTTATCGGCACGCACGCCACTGTACTGAACTGCGCTTTCGGGCGCGACGACTTTTGTTCAGTCCGACTTGCCAAGAAAATCCATTTTTCCCAATGCAACGCCGTTGTGACGACCAATGGCGTAAGCGGTGGTGGCGTGGAAGTAGAGATTCGGCAGCACGAAGCTGCGCAGGTATTCGATGCCCTTGAAGTGCAAGTCACCCCGGCGCATCTTGAGCACGATGTCGCGCTCTTCGGAGCCATCGATCTGAGCCGGAGCGAAGGATTCGAGATAGGCCACGGTCTTGCCGATGCGGGCAATCAGCTCTTCGAAGGAAGTCTCGTTGTCCTCGTAGCGCGGCGGCTCCCGGCCCGCCAGCCGCGCCGCGCCACCCTTGACCATGTCGGTGGCAATCTGGATCTGCGCCATCAGCGGCAGCATGTCGGGGTACAGGCGACTGTTCAGGAAGACGCTCTGATCGATGCTGCGTTCAGCCGCGTGGGCGGCGATCTTTTCCAGAACATGGGTGAGGTTGCGCAACGCGCGGATGGCGCTCGGGACGAGCGCTTCGTACATCGACATATTCATGCGGTTTCTCCTTTGCCAGGCGTGCCTTCGATGGCGCCTTCGGACACGCGTCGGTCGTTTTGCTGTTGCTGGTAGAAATTGCGCTTGGCAGCGTACATGGCTTCATCCGCACGCTGTATGGCCCGCGTCAGTTCTGCTGTGGCGTTGGCGGTGGCCGACCCGATGGCGAATGACAGGCGCGGGCCGGTATAGAACTGATTGTTCAGTTCCACCACGGCGAGTATGCGTTCGATGATCTGGCTGACTTGCTCGTCGTCCGCGCCCGGCAGCAGGATGGCGAACTCGTCGCCGCCAATGCGCGCCACGCAGGTTGGTTCGCTGACGGCCTTGCGCAGGGCTTCGCCGGCGCGGCGCAAGAGGTCGTCGCCGTAGGAGTGGCCGAGCGAATCGTTGGCGGCCTTGAGCCCGTTGAGGTCGGCCATGACGATGCTGACCGGAAAGCGCCCCTTGCGCGTCAGGCGCGCCAGTTCTTCGTCGTAGTAGGCGCGGTTCTTCAGTTTGGTGAGCGCATCGTGGCGCCCGAGGAACTCCAGGTAAGCCTCAGCCTTTTTGCGCGCGGTGATGTCGGTGAGCGAAACGAGTACCAGCTCCCAGCCTTCTTCATGACCGGGGAGCACCGAGAACTGCAGGTGCACGTGTACGGCCTGGCCGGTGAGCGAGTAATTCACCGTCTCGCGCTGTTGGTAAATCTTGCCTTGCCACAGGTCCAGGAGTTGCTCGGCAAAGTGTTCGCGCATCTCGTCGCGGAATATACGACCCAGGTTACCCAGGACTTCATCCTTGTTGCGTGCGCCAAACATCCGCATCGTCTGCTGGTTGATCTGCAGGACGCGGATTTCCTGCATGCAGCGCGTGATGAATTCCGGATGCACGTCGAGGAAGGTGCGGAAATCCTCGATTCCGGCGCGGCGGGCTTCTTCCAGCAACTGGCGGATGGTGGAGAAATCCTCCAGCCACAATGACACCGGGGAATGCTCGAACAAGCCCTGTGCGAACTGCTCGCTTTGAGCCAGCCGCCGTTCTGCCGCCACGCGCGTCGTGATGTCCTCCAGCGCGATGATGACCCGGCTCCAGTCATGCTCGTGCCCCGGCAGGATGCGCGCCCGGACCAGCACATCGATGCGCCGTCCGTCGATCGCATAATTGACCGTCTGGCACGAGAACGTCAGATTGCCGCGCCACAACTGCGCCATGTCTTCCGTGTGCTGGGCGTGCATGTCATCGCGGAAGATGCTGCCCAAGCTGTCGATCAGGTGAGGCAGGTCGCGAGCGCCGAACAATTCGAGCGTGCGCTCATTGACGTCCAGCACGCGGATGGCGGCAGCACAGGCAGCGACCGCTTCGGGGTGTTCGCGGAAATGGGCATCGATGTCTTCGATGCCTTCGCTGCGCCAGCTTTCAAACAGGCGCTTGATGCCACTGAAATCTTCCAGCCACAGGGAAATGGGCGCCAAGCGGAAATGGTCGTCCGTTCCGGTGCTGCTCAAGGTCATGCGGGACTCCGCTGTGCAGAAATTCTGCAATGTTACGATGCGCAGCGACCGGAAGGCGCTGTATTTGGGGAAAATTCCTACGCGGAACGAGGGTTTTGTCCTGATCCGATCAGAATGGTGCCGGGCTGGAAAACGCCAATTGCCGCCCATCGACAGGGTGCCGAAGCGCCAGCCTGCTGGCATGCAGAAGAAGCCTCGGCGCGCGCGCGGCCACGTTTCCGTAGAGATCGTCGCCAAGAATCGGATGGCCGATTGCCCACAAGTGCAGCCTTAACTGATGGGAACGGCCCGTGACAGGTTCCAGCAGCAGACGGCTGTGGTCGTCGCCGGCCTCGCCCGAGATGAGCTCGAAACGGGTCAGCGACGGCTTGCCGCGCTCGAAATCCACCATCTGGCGCGGGCGGTTGGGCCAGTCCGTAATCAGCGGCAGGTTGATTTCTCCGGCCGCTTCGGCTGGCACGCCGTCGACCACCGCGACGTAGCGCTTGTCGACGCGACGGGCCGCGAAGTCCATGCTCAGCGCGCGATGGTGCTCGGCACCCCGTGCAAATAGCATGAGACCGGACGTCGACATGTCGAGTCGATGTACGATGAGCGCGTCCATGAATTCCCCCTGCACGCGGCTGGCCATGCAATCATCCTTGCCGGGGCCGCGCCCCGGCACCGACAGCAGCCCGCTGGGCTTGTCGACGACGATGATGGCGTCATCGCAATAGATGATCGCCAATCCGGTGTGGGGAGGCGGAAAATACTCGGTCAAGATGGGTTGCACCCTGATGGGCGTGATTCAATGCGCGCTGATTGTAGGCTGGCTGTGCTAGTAATTAAACATGTGCCATGCGTTGAGGTGATGCATGAAGTTGCCGCAAGCGAGCAGAACATTCCAATGCGCTTTGGTCGTTTTTTCGTCGATGCTGGCGGCATCGGCCCATGCACAGGAGCGGGAATTCCGCCTCCGCGATGTCAATCTGCAAAAGCAGGCCAATTCGGTACTGGCGCTCATGGGCTACCAGGTCGTCCCGGACCTGACCACCAGTTCGCTGTCCATCAAGAACGCATCCACCGGCAATCCTGACATCGGCATGTCGCAGTTGTCCGGTGGCTTTACCTGGAGCCGCAGCACGCCGCTGTACATGGAGGGTGGCATTGCCGGTAGCCGCTACAGCCCGACCTTCCTGATGACCAACGGCGACGACTCGTCCCATGTCCCGGTCAAGTGGAACGGCCTGTCCGTCACGGCGGGAGTGGGCTGGGACTTTCCCACGCCGATCAAGGAGATGGTGTTCCGGCCGATTCTCAATGGCGCCTATGGCTACATGGCCAGCGACCTGAAGATTGCCGAATCGCTGGTCAATCGACTGGCGGGCACCGATCTGGATTTCATCAACGGCGGCCATCTGACGGCGGTTGGATACGGCGGCTCGGTCATGCTCGACTACGAGCACTACCGGCCCGAGCACGAAATCGACGTCGAACTGCGCTACACGCACATCCACCTGCAAAGCGTGGGCGGCTCGGAGGCCGTACAGGGCCACGCGACCGCGCAGACATTGGGCCTGTGGTCGCGCTGGCGGGCGCCAACAAGGATGTACATCATGCGGCGACCGGTGCGCTACGTGCTGGAATTCGCGGAGTCGGTATTCTTTGGAGACCAGCGCGATCTGCTCGGATTCAATTACCTCACCTCGTTCGGTGCGGGCATCGAATTCGATTCAGGCAGGTACGACTCCATCATCACCCGCACGCGCCTTGTCGGGCGCTACCTTATCGGGGAGAACGTGCAGGGTTTTTCCGTTGGATTGGCGGTGAGCTTCTGACGCTCAGTCGAAAGGCAGGCTGGCCTGCTCGCCGATCTCCTGCATGTCCGATGCTATGTGAAGCGCGCTCACGCGCACGCCGAGCAGCCGCAATCGCTTGTCCAGCCTGATGCGTTTGAGGCATTCGCCGGCGGCGCGGCGGATTTCGGCCGCATCTGCAGTGGGCACACCCAGGCTCAGGTCGCGCGTGACGGTCGAGAAGTCGTCGAAACGCAGTTTGATGCCGATGGTCCGGCCGACATAGCCCTTGCGGCGCAGGTCGTCAGCGACCCGCTCGCACAACCAGGTGAAGATCTCCGATAACTCGGCGCGATCGTTGCGCACGTGCAGATCGCGTTCGAAGGTCGTTTCGCGGCTGATCGACTTCGGCTCCGAATGAGTGACGACCGGTCGGTCGTCTTCGCCGCGCGACACCTGGGCCAGCCATTCGGCGTAGGTCCGGCCGAAATGCTCCTGCAGGAGTTCTGGTGCGGCCGCAGCGAGTTCGCCGACGGTATGGATGCCCAGCGAGGCGAGCTTCTGGTCGGCCTTGGGCCCGATGCCGTTGATCTTGCGAGCGGGCAGAGGCCAGATGCGCGTTGGCACGTCGGCCATGTCGAGGATCGTCAGTCCGTCGGGTTTTTCCAGATCCGAGCAGATCTTGGACAGCAGCTTGTTGGGCGTGACGCCGATCGAGCAGGACAGGCCCGTGGCTTCGCGCACGGCGGTCTTGATGCGTACCGCTATATCGCGCGTCTCGCCCGGAACGTCGGTCAGGTCGATGTAGATCTCATCGATGCCGCGGTCTTCGATCGCTGGTGCGATGGTGGCGACTGCGGCCTTGAAGAGGCGCGAATACTTGCGGTACTGGTCGAAGTCGGCAGGCAGCAGGATGGCATCTGGCGCCAGTTGCGCGGCCTTCATGATGCCCATGGCCGAGAACACGCCGAGCGCGCGCGCTTCGTAGGTCGAGGTGGTGATGACGCCACGCCCGGTGTAGTCACGCAGTCGGGCAAACTGTTTGACGCCTTGTTCGGCCTCTTCGACCGTCACGCGTCTTCCACCGATGACGACGGGTTGTCCGCGCAACGCCGGGTAACGGAGCAGTTCCACCGACGCGTAGAAGGCGTCCATGTCGAGGTGGGCGATACGGCGAGGAACTTGTGACATGGACGTTGGCGGGCGACACGCGTCCTGAATATGCGCGCCGCCCGGTGGACCGGATTACTTTTGCCAGGTGTCGCGCAACGTGACGGTACGATTGAACACCGGCTTGCCGGGCGCGTGGTCCTTGCGATCGGCGACAAAATAGCCGTGGCGTTCGAACTGGAACTTATCATCCGCCGCTGCCTGTGCGAGACCGGGTTCTACCCACGCCGTCACCACGCGCTTGGAATTGGGGTTCAGGTCGAGCAGGAAGTCATGCTCGCCCGCGCCCGGATGCGGCACGGTAAACAGGCGATCGTACAAACGCACTTCAGCAGCAACCCCCTCGGTCACCGACACCCAGGTGATGACGCCCTTGACCTTGACGCTGTCGGCGCCAGGCGTGCCGCTCTTGGTGTCGGGAACGATCTCGGCCAGGACTGCCGTGACCTTGCCGTCGGCATCTTTCTCGCAACCCGTGCAGCGGATGACGTAGCCGTATTTGAGCCGGGCCATGCTGCCGGCGATTTCCGCTCCATCGGCGCCGGCGCGCGGCGGCGAGAGGCGGTGGTAGCCCTTGGGCGGCACCTCGGCAAAGTCTTCGCGCTCGATCCAGACTTCCGGCGTCAGGTTGAACGTGCGTGTGCCCATTTCGGGGTGATGCGGATGGGCCGGGGCGGAACACGGTTCTGAAGGGTCGGCGCCGAAGAGCTCATTCCAGTTGGTGAGCTTCAGGCGCAGCGGATCGAGCACCACCATGGCGCGCGCAGCCTTGCCTTCGAGGTCGTCGCGCAGCGCGCCTTCGAGGATGCTGTAGTCGATCCAGCTATCGGACTTGGATACGCCCGTGCGCTCGCACATCAGCTGGAGTGCCTCCGGCGTGTAGCCACGGCGGCGCAGGCCCACGATGGTCGGCATGCGCGGATCATCCCAGCCGGTGACGTGTGCGTCGTCGACCAGCTGCTTGAGCTTGCGCTTGCTGGTCATGATGTAGGTGAGGTTCAAGCGCGAGAATTCGTACTGATGCGGCAGCGGACGTGCCAGCAGGCCGCCTTCGGCCAGGCGGGCGAGCAGCCAGTCGTAGAACGGGCGCTGATCTTCGAACTCCAGCGTGCAGATCGAATGCGTGATGCGTTCGAGCGCATCTTCGATCGGGTGCGCGAACGTGTACATCGGGTACACGCACCACTTGTCGCCCGCGCGATGGTGCTCGGCGTGACGGATGCGGTAGATGGCCGGATCGCGCAGGTTGATGTTGGGCGATGCCATGTCGATCTTGGCGCGCAAGACCAGGCTTCCGTCCGGATGCTTGCCGTCGCGCATTTCGGCGAACAGGCGCAGGCTTTCTTCGGCGGGACGGTTGCGCCACGGCGAATCCTTGCCCGCTTCGGTGAGTGTGCCGCGATTGGCGCGCATCTGCTCGGCGTTCTGTTCATCGACATAGGCCAGCCCGGCCGTGATCAGGTACTCGGCCGCGCGATACATGAAATCGAAGTAGTCGCTGGCGTGGAACAGGTGGCTCTTGCCGTTGGCGTTCCACGTGTAGCCGAGCCACTGCACCGCGTCGAGGATCGAATCAACGTACTCCTGCTCTTCTTTCTCGGGGTTGGTGTCGTCGAAGCGCATGTGACAGATGCCGCCGTAGTCGCGCGCAAGACCGAAGTTCAACCAGATCGACTTGGCGTGCCCGATGTGCAGGTAGCCGTTCGGTTCGGGCGGAAAGCGCGTGCGGATGGCAGCCACGTCCACAGGTGCGTTCGCCTGGCTGGCGGCATCGCCCGGCGTGCCGTCGAAATGGCGGCCGGCGTAGGTGCCGCGCTCGATATCGCCTTCGATGATGTTCTTCAGGAAATTGGTCGCCGGCGCGGGCGCGCTCTTGTCGTTCGGAGTATTCACTGGCTTGTCCTGCTGCGATGGGCGTCGCCCGTTGCCGGGCGCGAAAAGCAGCATTCTAGCCAAAGCCGGCCGGTGCGGGTTTGCCTCAGGTGCCGACGGCGCGCGGAAGGCGGGCCGTCGGAGGCCGGATGGCTTAGGGCTTTTTGGACATGGCCTCCCTGGCGCGTCGCTCCAGTTCGTCCGGCGCCACGTCCTCGACATGCGTGGCGACATGCCAGACGTGGCCGAACGGGTCGCGCAGCGTGCCCGTTCTGTCTCCGTAGAACTCGTTGCGCACCGGACGAAGCTCTTCGGCGCCGGCACCCAGCGCCCGCTTGAACACCGTGTCGACGTCGTCGACGTACATCATGATGTTCACGCCCGCGCCGCCAATGGTGGCAGGGCTGAGAAAGCCCATGTCCGGGCACTCGTCGGCCATCATCACGGGCGAATTGCCGACACGGAATTCGGCGTGTCCGATCTTGCCGTCCGGCCCTTTCATGCACATTGTTTCGACTGCCCCAAAGGCGCGCTTATAGAAATCGAGCGCCGCGGCGCCATTCTTGCAGCACAGATAAGGCGTGACGGCGGGGTAGCCATCGGGGATCGGTGCGATCTTGCTGTCAGCCATGACAGGCTCCTCGAAGGGGTTGAGTCTTTATCATGGCAGCTCCCGCAAAGCTTGCAGGAATGGCGTTTGCGATGTTTACTGGCGCTCCATCCATGGAGGCGCAGCGATGCACAACGACGCAGGGACGAAGGGCGAAGACAAGCCACGGGACCATTTTTCGGCGGTTGCCAAGGGCTATTTCGCTTTCCGTCCGCGCTATCCGGCGCAGATGTTCGATTTTCTCGCGCGGACGGCGCCTGGCCGTTCTTTTGCCTGGGATTGCGGTTGCGGCAGCGGACAGGCGACGACCGATCTGGCTGCGCGCTTCGATCGCGTACTGGGCAGTGACCTGGCGGCAGCCCAGATCGAAGCGGCGCCGAGAGCCGCCAACATCGAGTGGCGGGTGGCTGATGCGCCCGATAGCGGCCTGCCGGATGCCAGCGTCGATCTCATCACCGCGGCGCAGGCGCTGCATTGGTTCAATCTCGATGCCTTCTATGCCGAGGTGCGCCGCGTATTGGTGCCAGGCGGCATTCTTGCCGCCTGGAGCTACGGCATCGTGCAGGTTGCCGACGAGGTGATCGACGCGCCGGTACAGCATTTCCGGACCGTTACGGTCGGGCCGTTCTGGCCCGCCGAGCGCCGCCATGTCGAAAACGGTTACCGCGATCTGCCATTCCCGTTCGAAGAAATGGATGCGCCCGCTTTTGCAATGGAGGCCGAATGGGATCTGCCCCAGTTGCTCGGTTACGTTCGCAGTTGGTCGTCGGTGGGGCGCTACATCGCCCGGCATGGTGCCGACCCGGTGTCGCCGCTCGCCGATGAGTTGCTGGCGCTGTGGGGCGAGCCCTCCACTCGCCGCACGGTGCGCTGGCCGCTGACCTTGCGCATCGGTCGCGTGCCGGCGTGAGCACCGATGGACCACCCAAGCCCGCCGTCCTGCGCGGGCTGGCCGCACAGTCGTATTTCTTCGAAGAAGGTTGCTATGTCGCCGAGTGGTCGAACTCGTCTGTGGATGAGTCACTCTCTGTCGCACATATCCGCGTGCCGGCGGGCACGACAACGCAATGGCACCGGCTTGACGGAATCATCGAACGCTACGTGATCCTGAGCGGCGAAGGGCGCGTAGAAGTCGGCGCCGAACCAGCGACGCTTGTGAGCCGCGGCGATGTGGTTGTCATTCCGGCGGGCGAGCGCCAGAGAATTCACAACGTGGGTACCGACGAGCTGATATTCCTCGCGCTATGTACGCCGCGTTTTCGTCCGAGAGCCTACATTCCGCTGCCGGACTGATCTGGCAGGCACCTGCCCAGGCGGTGCGTTGTGCGGTGCAATTCACGCGAGTAGCATGCTTTGCACCCCATCCCCATGCAGGAGGCAATCGTGAAACGAGACTCCGCAGCAGAATTCGACTTTGATCATTGGGCCGATCTGGCTGCCAGTGATCCGCCAGGCTTTTTCGCCGAACGTCGCCGCGCCATCGAAGCGTTCATTGCCTCCGCACCGCCGCAACAGGCTGCCGCCTTGCGCGATCTGCAAGCCATCATCGATCAGACTCGGCTCGAGGCCGGCACACCCGCGCGGGCGGTGTCGCAATTGATGGACATGCTCAGCGATCAACTCGAAATCATGCGCCTGAATCTCATCCGCCTGCGGCAGGAGTCGCTGGAGATGGCTGAACGCTGGGAAGGCCGCGACTAGTCAGAATAGCGGGAGTATCATTGTCGGTTTGCGGCAGCAGCTATCGCCAGCGTCAAATAAGACCGATATGGAATTCCCCACCCTTGAAGACTACGTCGGCCGCACGCCCCTGGTGCGGCTCAAGCGCCTGCAGGGCGCGGCCGTCGATGCGCGCAACAACGTCATCCTGGCCAAGCTCGAAGGCAACAATCCCGCCGGCTCGGTCAAGGATCGTCCCGCGCTTTCGATGATCGTGCGCGCCGAAGCGCGCGGCGACATCAAGCCCGGCGACACATTGATCGAGGCCACCAGCGGCAATACCGGCATTGCGCTCGCCATGGCAGCAGCCATGCGCGGCTATCGCATGATCCTTGTGATGCCCGAGAACCAGAGCGTCGAACGCCGCCAGACAATGCGCGCTTTTGGCGCGGAGCTTGTGCTCACGCCGCGCCAGGGAGGCATGGAAATGGCGCGCGATGTTGCCGAAGCCATGCGCGATGATGGCAAAGGCATCATCCTCGACCAGTTCGCCAATCCCGATAATCCGCTCGCTCACTACGAAGGCACCGGGCCGGAGATCTGGGAGCAGACTGCCGGAACCATCACGCATTTCGTCAGCAGCATGGGCACGACCGGGACCATCATGGGTGTGTCGCGTTTCCTGAAAGAAAAGAACCCGGCGATCCAGATCATCGGTTGCCAGCCGGCCGAAGGTTCGCAGATTCCCGGCATCCGCAAATGGCCAACGGAATATCTGCCGAAGATCTTCGATGCGCGCCGTGTGGATCGAGAAGAGTCCGTCTCGCAGGCTGACGCCGAAGAGATGACCCGTCGGCTGGCGCGCGAGGAGGGCATCTTTGCCGGCATTTCGTCCGGTGGCGCGATGTGTGTGGCGCTGCGCCTGGCTGCCGAGCTGGAGAACGCAGTGATTGTCTCGGTGGTCTGCGACCGTGGGGACCGTTATCTGTCGACCGGCGTCTTCCCGGCCTGAGGCGCGTGATTTGAGTTCTCGGCCGAGTTCCTTCGTCGCCTTCGCACTACGGACGATGCCCGACATTGCCGGGCTGCGCCGCCTCTATGCCGTGCCGGCGCGCATGAGCGACGACGACGTCGCTGAATATGCGTGGCAAAAGCAGCGAGCCTTCACCGGCGGATCGGATACGCTCCCGCATCATCTGCACCTTGTGACGGCGATTGCGCGCGTGTGGCGAGACGACAGCGGGCTGCACGTCGTCGCGCAGAGGGCGGGCGACGGAATCGACGAAGCCGCTTTGCTGCGCGAGTTTTTCGACGCGCTCGACGCCAATGACAGTCTGGTATCGTGGCAGGGGAGCCGTTTTGGACTACCCGTACTGCGATGCCGGGCGGTGATTCATGGATTGTCCGCGCCTGTACTCGGACTTCGTGAGAATGGCGCACATGTTGACCTCGCAGCCGAGCTGTCGCCAGAAGACCTGCCGCTGAGTGAAATGGCCGCCCTGGCTGGGCCGCCTGCGCACACGTCCGAAGACCCGTGCGCGGTCGAAGCCGTACAGACGTATTTCCTGCACGAACGGCTGCGGGTGATGTGCGGAGAAGTTGCCCTGTCCAATCTTTGAGAGAGCAGGGGCGCCTTGGCGTCCCCGTTCTGTCAGTGAGCGGCGATTGCTTACCTGCGTTCGTACAGCGCGAACCGCTCGGCCTGCCGGCCGCGACCTTTTTCCTTGAGCCAAACCCGCTTCCACTCAGCGCCCGGATCGCGTAGCTCATTGCGCCCGCCCGCGTAGCTCACCAGCATGTCGCAATGGCGCGCGTCGGCTCCTTCGCGCACGCGAATGTCCGCAAAGTAGTAGAACGCGGCACGCTGGCCGTCGCCGAGGTCCTGTGCGGCGAGGCAGGTGGCGCCCTTGCTGCGTTGAGCGATCTCGCGGACGATGGGTTGATAGTTCTTGTCGTAGTCGAACCAGTCGAACCACAGCGAGCCCGTCAGGCCCCACAGCAACGTGATGCCCAGTGCCCAATGCACTGCCCCTCGCAGTGGAAAGAACGGCATGCGCACCAACGCCACGATCCAGCCGGCCGACAACAGGGCGGCAATCAGCAACAACCCCCAATTCCAGTGAGGTACAAAGCCCGGTGCGAGACGGATGACGTTGCGTGCCAGCGGCGCGGGCCAGCCCAGGTGCAGCGCGCACCACGCCACCCACAGGAACAGGCCGACGGCCGAGAAGGTCATGACGCCGAACCAGTCGAATGCATTGGCGGCGCCACGGCGCAGCCGCGCCAGTTCTGAAGCCGACAGCAAAATGAGCGGCGCCAGCAGAGGCAGTGCGTTCGCCGGGCGGAGCGGGCCGGTGGTGATGACGATCCAGAGGGCAACGATCAGCGACACCAGCAGCATCAGGTAGTGATATTCGCCCAGTTGCGCACGGCGGCGCCACAGGGCCCACAGCGCAACGGGCCAGAGCGGCCAGGCGAACCATGTCAGCAGTTCAAGCTGGTCTTTGATGCGTTCGAAGTTCTCCGCACCGGGCAGCAGATCGTTCCATTCGTCCTGCCACCAGGCGGCGAATTCGACCGGGTGGTGCCAGGCCAGCAGCGCCGGCCAGATGGCTGCCAATGCAATGGCGATGACCAAGGCGCCAATGTAGGCCGAGGGCAGAAAGCCCTCGCGGCATTGGCGACAACCGAGCGGCAACACCAGCCAGAGCGGCAGTGTCAGGGCTGCACCCGCCAGGCCTCCGCTCAGGAACGCCGACGCGAGCGAGATGCCGGCAATCAGGCTGCCGCGACGCGGCGACTCGGGCATGACCGAGAGGCCATACAGCGTGCAGGCCAACGCCGCCAGTACGAACATCTGCGGTTGTGCTTCGTGTGCGTGAATGAGCAGGCCCAGTGAGCCGACGGAAAGCAGCAGGGCCGCATTGGCGGCGTCCTCGCCGAACAGGCGATGAGCCGTGGCGCGCAGCGACCAGATGGTGAGCGTCAGCGCCAGGACGGTAGCCAGGCGGATGGCGTCATGCAGCGGAATCAACCAGCCCAGGAGCGCGCCGGTGATCGCGCCCAGCCAGTGCCCGAGTGGTGGCCATTCGAGGAAGGCCCGTCCTGCGACCCGCGGTACGAGCCAGTCGCCGTCACGCAGCATTTCGGCAGCGATGCTGATATGCAGCAGGTCGTCGCCGCGCCAGGGGACGTGTCCGATATTGCCCGGCAGCGCATATGCGACGAAAAGAACAATGAGAGCCCAGACGGGAATCGTGATGTTGCGAGTGGTTGGCGCGTCGATGAATCGCATGCCGTAGTCTGGATGAATTGAAATGGGGCGGACGGAATTGTAGGAGCTTTGTACGGAAAGAGGGCTGTCGCAGCGCGCCATGGCGGCCCGTCGCCTAACAAAAAAGGCAGCCGAAGCTGCCTTTTTCGCCGAGTGCTGCGGAATTACGCAGCCTTCTTGGTGCCGTACTTCTGGCGGAAGCGTTCGACGCGACCAGCGGTGTCGACGATCTTCTGCTTGCCCGTGTAGAACGGGTGGCAGGACGAGCACACTTCAACGTGAATGGGCTTGCCGACCGTGGAGCGGGTCGTGAAGGTGTTGCCGCAACTGCAGCTCACTTGCACTTCTTCGTACTGCGGATGAATTTCGTTTTTCATGGTATCTGTCCTTTCAACGGGCGGTGAATGTGGCCGCCAAGCCTATGATTATGGCACCTATCGGGCCCTGCTACAAGTTCAGCGGCCGCCACGCATCGCGTCGAAGAATTCGGAGTTGGTTTTGGTCTGCTTGATCTTGTCGAGCAGGAATTCCATCGCCTCGAGTTCATCCATGTTGTAGAGCAGTTTGCGCAGGATCCATACCTTTTGCAGCACGGAGGGCTCGAGCAGCAGCTCTTCGCGGCGGGTGCCCGAACGATTGACGTTGATCGCGGGGTAGACGCGCTTTTCGGCCATGCGACGGTCAAGATGGATTTCCATATTGCCCGTGCCCTTGAATTCTTCGTAGATCACGTCGTCCATGCGGCTGCCGGTATCGATCAGCGCGGTGGCGATGATGGTCAGAGAGCCGCCTTCTTCCACATTGCGGGCGGCGCCGAAGAAGCGTTTGGGCTTTTGCAGCGCGTTGGCGTCGACACCGCCGGTGAGCACCTTGCCGGATGCCGGCACCACGGTGTTGTAGGCGCGTGCCAGGCGGGTCAGCGAATCGAGCAGGATGACCACGTCCTTCTTGTGTTCGACCAGGCGCTTGGCTTTTTCGATGACCATTTCGGCGACCTGGACGTGGCGCGTGGCCGGCTCGTCGAAGGTCGAGGCGACGACTTCACCCTTCACCGAGCGCTGCATTTCGGTCACTTCTTCCGGGCGTTCGTCGATCAGCAGCACGATCAACACCACGTCGGGGTGGTTGGCCGTGATGGCGTGAGCGATGTGTTGCAGCATCACCGTCTTGCCGGACTTGGGCGGCGCTACCAGCAGACCGCGCTGGCCCTTGCCGATCGGCGAGACGATATCGATGATGCGGGAGGTGGTGTTTTCTTCGCCACGGATGTCGCGCTCCAGGCGCAGGCATTCATCCGGGTGCAGGGGGGTGAGGTTTTCGAAGAGGATCTTGTGCTTCGAATTCTCGGGCGGTTCGCCGTTGATCTTGTCGACCTTCACCAGTGCGAAATAACGCTCGCCGTCCTTGGGCGTGCGGATTTCGCCTTCGATGGTATCGCCCGTGTGCAGGTTGAAGCGACGGATCTGCGACGGCGACACATAGATGTCGTCAGTGCCCGCGAGGTACGAGGTATCCGGCGAGCGCAGGAAACCAAATCCGTCCGGCAGCACTTCCAGCGCCCCGTCGCCATAAATCGGCTCACCTTTCTTCGCGCGGTTCTTCAGCAGCGCGAATACCAGTTCCTGCTTGCGCAAGCGGTTGGCGCCCTCGATTTCGTTGGCATTGGCCATTTCGAGGAGTTGGCTGACGTGAAGAGCTTTAAGCTCTGATAGATGCATGGCAAACCTTGGATGGAGGAAACAGGAAAAGCCCAGCGGGTGCTGAGAATGTCAGGAAGGAGTCGGGGATTTTTGGAAATTACCGGACCGTATTCAGGCCCTTTGTCGTGTCGCGCGTTACGCACTGATAAGGCGTACCTGCAACACCAGGATGGGGAGTTGTGCTTGTCTAACAACCATCCTGAAACTGCGGCGCGTATGTCGTGCGGATGGCGCCACAGCAAAACTGGCCAGAACTTTATCCGCTTTAGTCCTGGCCTGTCAAACGCTATTCACCTCGGGGGTGGCGTTTTTTTCAAAGATTGTTGTCGAGGAACGCGGTCAGTTGCGACTTGGACAGCGCGCCGACCTTGGTGGCCTCGATATTGCCGCCCTTGAACAGCATCAGCGTGGGAATGCCGCGGATACCGAACTTGGCCGGGGTTTCCTGGTTTTCGTCGATGTTCAGCTTGGCAACGGTCAGCTTGCCCGAGTATTCCTTGGCGACTTCGTCCAGGATCGGGGCGATCATCTTGCACGGACCGCACCATTCGGCCCAGTAGTCGACGAGGACGGGGGTTTGGGACTGGAGCACGTCTTTCTCGAAGCTGTTGTCGGAGACGTGAAGAATATGTTCGCTCATGATTCCTCGCTGTAAATGAAACGGCCCGAAGCCAGCGTTGCGCTGGCTTGCGAGCCACGACGCGACAGATGCTAACCAAATTCAGGGGGGGAGGGAAGCGGCCTCGAGCCTATGGTCCTGATTGGAGGAAACTAAGGGCGGCAGGTTCCTTATTCAAGTTTCTTAATTGAAAACGAAGGATTCAGTACATTCATCGTATGAACCCTTCGCTCGCAAGAACGGCGCCCAACGCCGTCGCATCCCTCGTTGCTTACGCCGTATAGAGCAATTCACGCAGCACGTAGGGCAGGATGCCGCCGTGGCGGTAGTAGTCGATCTCGATCGGTGTGTCGATGCGACACAGGACGGTGACGTCGCGGCTGCTGCCGTCGGGGCGGCGGATTCTCAGCGTCATGTCCTGCCTGGGCGAGAGTTCGCCTTCGACGCCCAGCACATCGAAGCTTTCGTCGCCAGTCAGGCCAAGTGACTG
The DNA here is from genome assembly GCF_041807905.1 of Uliginosibacterium sp. sgz301328. Taxonomy (NCBI): domain Bacteria; kingdom Pseudomonadati; phylum Pseudomonadota; class Betaproteobacteria; order Rhodocyclales; family Zoogloeaceae; genus Uliginosibacterium; species Uliginosibacterium sp. sgz301328. The sequence continues at coordinate 258,384 of NZ_JBGVSA010000001.1, read as the reverse complement.
CACGCTATCGCTGCCCTTGAACTGGAGCGGCAATACACCCATCCCGACGAGATTGGATCGGTGGATACGCTCATAGCTGCGTGCTACGACGGCCTTTACACCGAGCAGGAGCGTGCCCTTGGCTGCCCAGTCGCGTGAAGAGCCCGTGCCGTATTCCTCGCCCGCCAATATCACGGTCGGCGTGCCTCGCTGAAGGTAAGCCATGGCAGCGTCATAGACCGTAGCCTGCTGGCCATCGAGCAAGGTGAAGCCGCCTTCCACGCGCGTGCCGTCGGAGCGTGGCGGCAGCATCAGGTTCTTGATACGGACATTGGCAAAAGTGCCGCGAACCATGATGTCGTGGTTTCCACGCCGGGAGCCATACGAATTGAAATCCTTGCGCGTCACGCCATGCGAACCCAGCCATTGTCCTGCGGGTGTGGCCTCGCCGAAGGCGCCTGCGGGCGAAATATGGTCCGTGGTGACCGAGTCCCCGAGGATCAGCAGGGGGCGGGCGCCACGGATATCCGACACACTGCCCGGTTGCGGTCCGAAGCCGTCAAAGAATGGCGGCTTGGCAATGTACGTGGACGGCGGCCACGTGTAGACCTCGCCGGAGGGTGCGGGGACCTCATTCCACAGATCGTTGTCGCGTGTGAGGTCGGCATAGAGTTGCCCGAAGGTCGCGGCGTCCTGCGCAAACGGCAGAATGGCGGCGATCTCGTCGGAGCTTGGCCACAGTTCGCGCAGATAGACCGGTTTGCCATCGCTTCCGGTGCCAAGCGGTTCAGTCGACAGATCGACGTTAACGCGCCCGGCGATGGCGAATGCCACCACCAGCGGCGGGCTGGCGAGGAAGTTGGCGCGGATGTTCGGATGGATGCGTGCTTCGAAATTGCGATTGCCCGACAGTACCGCAGCCGCAATCACATCGTTTGCCGAGATGGCCTCGTTCAGTTCAGGCGCCAAGTCGCCGGAATTGCCGATGCAGGTCGTGCAACCGTAGCCAGCCAGTGCAAAGCCCAGTTGTGCCAGAGGCTCGAGGAGACCGGCTTTCTCGAGATAGGCGGTCACCACGCGCGAGCCCGGCGCGAGCGATGTCTTGATGTGCGGCGCCACGCGCAGACCGCGCTCTGTTGCCTTTCTGGCAAGCAGGCCGGCAGCGATCATGACGCTCGGGTTGCTGGTGTTGGTGCACGATGTGATCGCCGCGATGAGGACGTCCCCATGTCCGAGATCGACATCCGGTATGCGTGTCGAGACGCGCGTCTTCAGTTGCGCTGCAGGTTTTCCAAAACCGTTTTCTGCCACGGATGCCGCAAACAACGCTTCGAAGCTCTTTTGCATGTTCGACAGTTCGATGCGGTCCTGTGGGCGTTTCGGCCCCGCCAGCGATGGCACGATGGTGTCGAGATCGAGCGAGAGCGTCGCGGAGTAGTCAATATCGCCCGCCTTGGGCATGCCGAACAGACCTTGGGCGCGGAAGTAGGCTTCGAGCAGCGCGCATTCTCTTTCTGGTCTTCCCGTCTTGCGCATGTAGTCGATCGTTTTGTCATCGACGGGGAAGAAGCCCATCGTGGCGCCATATTCCGGAGCCATGTTGGCGATGGTGGCGCGATCGGTCACGGTCAGGCTGCCAGTGCCTTCGCCGAAGAATTCCACGAATTTGCCGACCACCTTGGCACGCCGAAGCATTTCGGTCACGGTCAGCACGAGGTCGGTTGCGGTCACGCCTTCGCGCAACCGCCCCTTGAGCTCCACGCCGACCACATCGGGCGTGAGCAGGTACACCGGCTGACCGAGCATCGCCGCTTCGGCCTCGATGCCACCGACACCCCAGCCGACAACGCCCAGTGCATTGATCATCGTGGTATGGCTGTCAGTGCCGACGAGCGTGTCCGGAAAGTACAGTCCGTCGGCTTCGCGCACGCCATGGAAGAGGTATTCGAGATTCACCTGGTGCACGATGCCGATACCCGGCGGCACCACCCGGAAGGTATCGAAGGCCTGCATGCCCCATTTCATGAGCTGGTAGCGCTCACTGTTGCGGGCAAATTCCAGCTCCATGTTCTGGCGCAGCGCAAGCGGCGTGCCGTAGTGGTCGACCTGCACAGAATGATCGACAACCAGATCGACCGGCACCAGCGGCTCGACGATCTTTGGTGGCTTGCCCTGGTCTGCCGCGACGTTGCGCATCGCCGCCAGGTCGCACAACAGCGGCACCCCCGTGAAGTCCTGGAGAACTACGCGTGCGACGACGAAAGGGATCTCATCTTCGCGCACCGCATTGGGCTGCCACGCGGCGAGCTGGCGCACGTGCTCGGCAGTCACCTTCTTGCCGTCGCAGTGACGCAGCACGGCTTCGAGGACGATGCGAATCGACACGGGCAGGCGGCCGATTCTGCCCAGTCCGGCTGCTTCGAGCGCGGCCAATGAGTAGTAGCGGCCACCTTCGCCGCCAGGCGTGGAAAAGGACTGCAGCGTGTTGGAAAAATCGTCTTGCTGGGTCATCGGAAGCCTCGCTGGATTTGAGCCTGCAAAGTCAGACGCCGGCCCGGTGGTCGAGTTCCGGTACGACGCGACTGTTCAATCCGTTAGCATAGGACACGCCAGACCGGTGCTGAAGCGCGGGACTGGCGATCTTCCTAGAGTCCTGTGAGCGTCAGCACGACAGGGGTGGTGATCGCGGCCAATGCGGTCGACAGGACGAGGCTGGCAGCCACCGGACCTTCGAGCGCCTTGAACTGGCGTGCCATCAGATAGACGTTGGCGCCTACGGCAATCGACGCCAGCAATACGACCACCTGGGTTTCCATCTTCGGCAGACCCAGTGCGCGCGCCAGCAGCCACACGACCAAAGGTTGCACGACCAGCTTGATGGCGCAGATCGCGACGCTAAGGTGCCAGTCCTGGCGCACTGAATACGTTGCGAGCCCCATACCCAACGCCAACAAGGCCATGGGTGCCGCTGCCGAGGCGATCATCGAGAGCGGACTGGCGACAAGTGCGGGCAGGGGCAACCCCGTCAGGCCGTATAGTGTGCCGCTGACGATGGCCGCGACGATGGGATTGGTGATCACGCTGAATGCGGTTTTCGCAAAGCCGTGCACCGACAATGACCCATGCTTCGCCCACTCGACGGACACCGTCACCAGCGTCCAGAGTATCAGCGAGTTAAAGACGAGCACCAGCGCAACGCTGGGCACTGCGTCTTCGCCAAGTGTGACCCGCGCCAGCGGCAGGCCGAGCAACACGTTGTTGGAGAACACGCCGCCCAGCGCGAAGATGGATCCGCTGACGCCATCCAGATGGAACACGTAGCGCGCGAGTACACGCCCGAGCGCGAACACGATCATGCAGGAGCCGAAAAAGGCGATCAGCAAACGTGCATCGACCGGCGGCAGATTGGAGAAATCGCTCATCATGCTGAACAGCAACGCAGGCAGCGCGAGCGAAAAGACGAAGCGTGTCAGCGCATCCGCAATCGATTTTGGCCAGCGTGCCCAGCGAACGAGCGCGTAGCCGACCAGCACCAGAATGAACAACGGTGCCGCGAGTGAAATGTGGTGAAGAAGGGTCTGCATCGATTTCCGGGCGCGGTGGGCGGGCTTCTGCCCACTGTGGGGCAGGGCCCCAGTCCGCGCGGATCAGTGGGTGTTGGTGCGCGAGTTGTCGTGTTGGGTAAATGCTTCAGGGCATGATTGCGCGCTCGGCGATGGCGTCGAGCAGTGCGTCGGCAGAGTGCTTTACCGTGAGCAGTTCGAGATGGTCTGGTCGGACAAAACCTTCCTTGACCATGTGTTGGGCGAGCGCGATCAGTGGATCGAAAAAGCCCTGCACGTTCAGCACGCCAACCGGCTTGTTGTGGATGCCGAGTTGCGCCCAGGTGAGGATTTCGAAGAACTCATCCATCGTGCCGAAACCGCCCGGCAGCATGACGAACGCCGTTGCGCGCGCAGCCATGTCTGCCTTGCGAGCATGCATGGAATCAACCACGCGGATTTCAGCCGACGTGTGGGCCAACTCGCGTTGAGCGAGGAATCCGGGAATGATCCCGACTGCGTGCCCGCCTGCGCCGAGAGCCGCGTCAGCGACCGTCCCCATCAAACCCACACGTCCACCGCCCCACACGAGGTCCCAACCGCGCCCGGCGATGGCCTCGCCCAGCGCTTTGGCGGCCTCGCGGTAGATGGGGCGCGAGCCAGGACTGGCGCCGCAGAATACGCAGATGCTGTGCATGAGCTTCCTTTCTGTGATCGGGCTGAATGCTACCGGCTTCCGAGGCGGCATGCGTCAAACTCACCCCGATGTTCGTGTTGCTCTCTCGCGGGGCCTTCACGACGACATGAATGTGAGTAGATGCGCGGCCGTGCCGAACACATCACACCATGGTGCGGGTGCAGCGTGCCCCCATCGCGTGGTCGCGTTGCAGGCGCGGGATCCACGATTCCATTGTCAGCCGCCTTTCTCGGAAGAGAGGGGCCTACTGCGCAGGACAGCGCGCGAAGAAGAAAAAGGGACGCCGTGGCGTCCCTTTCCGGGGTGAGGACGGAAGATGGACCGTCCATGATTCATGCTTACAGCACACCTTGAGCGAGCATTGCTTCGGCAACCTTCACGAAGCCGGCGATGTTGGCGCCATTGACATAGTCGACCTTGCCATTGGCATCTGCGCCGTGCTTGACGCAGTTGGCGTGGATGTCGAGTATGATCGCCTTCAGGCGCGCGTCGACTTCTTCGCGCGACCAGGGCAGGCGCTGAGCGTTCTGGGTCATTTCGAGGCCCGAGGTTGCCACGCCACCTGCGTTGCTGGCCTTGCCCGGTGCATAGAGCACGCCGGCTTCACGGAATACCGATACGGCGCCCGGCGTGGAAGGCATGTTGGCGCCTTCAGCCACGCACTTCACGCCGTTCTTGACCAGCATCCGAGCGTCGTCTTCGTCCAGCTCGTTCTGCGTCGCGTTGGGCAGCGCGACATCGACCGGGATGTGCCAGGGGCGCTTGCCAGGCATGAATTCGAGATTGAACTGGCGGGCGTATTCTTCGACGCGGCCGTAGCGATGGTTCTTCAGTTCCATCAGCGCATCGAGCTTGACCGGCGTGAAGCCTTCCGGGTCATACACGGTACCGCCCGAGTCGGACACGGTCACAACCTTGGCACCCATCGGCAGCAGGCGTTCGATCGTGTATTGAGCGACGTTGCCGGAACCCGAGACGGCCACGGTCTTGCCTTCGAAATCGGTACCCGCGCGCTTGAGCATCTGCTCGGCGAAATACACGAGGCCATAGCCGGTGGCCTCGGGGCGGATCAGGCTGCCGCCGAAGGACAGGCCCTTGCCCGTGAATACGCACGCGGCGTCGTTGGTGAGCTTCTTGTGCATGCCGGCCATGAAACCGACTTCGCGGCCGCCCACGCCGATGTCGCCTGCCGGCACGTCGGTGTCCGGACCCAGGTGGCGATGCAGTTCAAGCATCAGTGCCTGGCAGAAGCGCATCACTTCGGTCGGGCTCTTGCCCTTGGGATCGAAATCCGAACCGCCTTTGCCGCCGCCCATGGGCAGTGTCGTCAGCGCGTTCTTGAAGGTCTGTTCGAAGGCCAGGAACTTGAGAATCGAGAGGTTCACCGACGGGTGAAAACGCATGCCGCCCTTGTACGGACCAATGGCCGAACTGTGCTGGATGCGGAATGCGCGATTGACTTGCGTCTTGCCCTGATCATCGACCCACGAGACCCGGAATTGAATGACGCGCTCTGGCTCGACCATGCGTTCGAGCAGACCGGAGTCCGCGTAGCGCGGATTCGAGCGAATGAAGGGCCAGATACTCTCCATGACTTCGTGGACGGCCTGGATGTACTCCGGCTGGTGCGGATCACGCGCGCGCACGTGATGCATGAAATCTTCTAGACGCTCGTATTTCATTTCAAGGTTCTCTTTTTGGATTAAGTGATCAAGGGTCGTGACAGGGCACTGCAATGCAGTACAAAGTCGGCGTGTGAGAATGAACTTCGGTTGTTTGGCAATAAATCAGAAAATTCTGAAAGAAGGGGGGAATTGACGGCAGTAAAAGCCTGCTTACGATCTCCGTGTCGCTTTGTCACGCCGTCCCCCGCGATGCTAGCGCTGCGCGCACCATTTTGGGGCATTTAGCGCATTTCCGCAGCCTCAAAGCGAGCCAGTGACCGACCGGTGGCGTCGAGGAGTTCGAGGTGGGACCCGTTGATCCGCCACTTGGCAACCTCGCCCAGTGCATCCAGGAAGCGCTGCTCCTGCTCCATGCCCGAGATGCATGCCATGCGTGTACCGGCGATGGGGCCGAAAGACAATGCGTCGCCCTCCTGTTTGTATGTGCCGACCAGGCGATTGCAGCCGCTGTTGCCCGAAACGTTGCCTTCGCGGAACGAGATGTAGGGCTCCCGGCTGCGGTCGGCGACCCGCACGGCTTGATCGCCGAGCCGCGTCAGTCGCCAGTAGGTGTCCTGCAATGCCGCTGGCGCTGCCGCACCGCAAGTCTCGCCCGGCCACAGACCGCCGGCATGCTCGACCAGCAGGCGCGGACCCGACTCCTCGTTGCCAACGATGCGACCGTCCAACGTGGCGAGCACGCCGGCATCGGGTGCGCCACGCACTCGTGCATAGGCGCTGCGCAGGTCGCCGCTGTCGCCGACGGCCAGGATCGGCAGACGCAAGCCGCTGCCGCACTCCTCGAATATGGCGTTATCCCCGACAACGCTGTATGTGCCCCGCATCGCTCCTCGGTACTCCACTTGGTCAAATCGCTTGTCGCGATGCAGTGTGTAGTTCAGGTTGGAGCGGATGGGCTTGCCTTCGGTATCGAGCATGCGCAGCGTGTCGGCCGACGGTGCGGCGAATCGGACGGATACCCGCCATTCGCGCAGAAGCGTGATCGCATGCCCGTCTGATTCACTGCGCCACTGGCCGAGTTCGGCGCGGGTGATCGTGGGCGTCTTGCCCAGGTACTCGGCGCGCAAGAGATAGGCGCCATCATCGAATAGATTGAGCGTGTAGCGCAGGCCGGCGCAATCGGCGCATGGGAGCGTGCCGCTGTACGAATACGGCATGCCTCTCGGATGTGTGGCGAACGGCCCAGGAGCGGCGATCGCCGATTGATGAGTGGGCAGGATTGCCGCGCAGGCCAGTGTTGCCAATAGACGTCGGGTTCGAAAGATCGATCGCATGGAAAACGCTCCTCGTTGGCACCAGGGGGGCTGGCCGCGCCATGCCGTCTCTGTGTGGATCGAGGGTTCGACGCCAAGACGTGGCTGAAGCGTTCAGTCTCGGGCTAGCCAATCCATTCGATCGTGACAGAAAAATCCGACTGCGCGGGCGATTTATCTCTGATGATAGGCAACAAATGCTTGGCCCACGCGGCAGACAGGCCTCGGTCGGGGGCCGGGATGATCGATGCGGAAGTCCTGGAAGTGTGGAGACGATGAAATACGCCGGGACGGGGCGTCCTTGTTGTTTTGCCAGCGCCCAGGCACGCGGCGCTGAACTCCGAAGCGCAGCGCCGCCCGATCCCAAGACTATTGCGCCTGGGCGACCGCGTCGCTTATCGCGTCCAGCGTCAATGACGCGAGTTGGCTCAGTCCGACGTAAAACGGATGTTCCGCGGCCATGGCCAATCGGCTGAAGTAGGTGTTCGACCAAGGAAGCATGTGCTTGTCCAATAGCGCTGAGATCGCTGCCGGACTCTGCTGGTCAGCCAGCCATGCGATTGCCCAGAAGAGCAGGCCGATGTGATCTTCTGGCTCGTTGAGGCGCATGTCCAAGCGGACCTGTTCTGCTGCGAAGAAGGCGCGTAGGTCAAGCAGGGAATCTGCACATAGCGTGCTGTCCTCGCTCATGTACACCGAACCCCATGGGGGCGCTTCCAGGTGATCAGGGCCTATGAACAAACGCTGATAGGCGCGGGCCAGCCGATCGCGGTCCAGATCCTGCGCCATGAGCGTTTGCACGCGTTCAAGTTCGAGCGAAGCGCCGAAGGGCCACGCCTCCGGCAACGCATGCTCGGCAAGGAACCCAAGGAAAGGCTGTACCGAGGCGTCGGCTGGGGAAAGGTAGAACAGCGCCCCCAGAATGCGGCAACTTGCCGAAATATCGGTGGTGTCGATGGTTTGCGTCATTGCAGAAACGAGCAGATTGTCCGGCCATGGACGGCGAGGCCCACTTCCAGGTGGGCCTCTTTTTGCGCCTTCTGGCCGCACTACGCCAGTGGTGTCTCAGACTAGCCCAACGGTCATGTGCAAGGCATAGAAGACGCCCCGACCGATCATCTCCCCAAGCATGATGAGCACGATGCTACTGGTGCAGACGGCCGTGCTCAGGGCACCCGCTCGCGGCAACTGGCTTAGCCATAGTGCCAGTGCGACGAAGAACAGTGCAAAGCGGGCAGCCATCAGGATGCCGTAGTCGGGGGAAAGTGCCGTGGCTCGATGGATGTCCGACTGAATGCCTGCGAGCGACGTAGCCTGCAGAATCGTCACCACTACGGCGGCGACCACCGCGATGCATGTCAGCACGGCAGGCCCGTTACGCAATAGCCATGGCTCCGAGATGCCAGACAGCCCGAACAACACGCAGGCCAGTGCGCTTCCACCCATGATTGCGGTGAGTATGAATGCAGCCGGCGTGAGAGGCGTGTACCACGTCGGTACTGTCGGCATCAGGTAGAACGAAATGGTGTTCCACAGGAAGGCCGCGCTACAGAGGAGCGAGAGTAGTAAAACGAACCGGCGCACGCCCGCGCTGCTTGCGTTGCGCAGGCAAAGCAGCCAGTACACCACGCCGAGGCCTGCGAAGGCACCGCCAAAGACGACTTCGTTGCTGAGGTTGGCCTGCCCGAAGCGCAGCATGGAATTCATCGCGCGGAAGGGTGAGCCCATATGGAAGCTCGACAATGCAAAAGCCGCGCCCATCATGACCCACAACAGAAGCATGTTGCGTTCGAGGCGCTGCCGTTGTTCAGACGACAGATCGGCACCGATCAGTGCCAGACAACACCACCAGAATGCGCCAACGGCGGTCTGCGAGATGACGGTGAAAAGAATCAGCGGCCATTCGTTCCAGCCCATGGTTACACCTCCTTCGGGTTCCCGAGGACCCCTTCGTGACTGCCAGACGGACGAGCCTTCCGGCTCGGTTTGATGACCAGACTCGGATGCGTGAAGTGTTGCGGCGGCAACGGTGCGACCGCGCCGATCTCGCCGTGCTTCTGGCGCAGTTCATCGACCGGACCGAACTCCAGCGCACGCAAGGGGCATGATTCGACACATACGGGCTGCTTCCCCTCGGCGACGCGTTCATGGCACCCGTCGCACTTGGTCATGTGGCCTTTGGTTGCGTCATATTGGGGGGCGCCATAAGGGCATGCCATCGCGCACGATTTGCAGCCGATGCATACCTCTTCGTCGACCCTGACGAGTCCGTTCTCATGCTTGGCCATGGCGCCGCTGGGGCAAACCTTGGTACAGGCCGGGTCTGCACAGTGATTGCAGGCAATCGACAGGTAGTAGGCGAACACGTCCTGCCGCCACGTGTCTCCGTCGGCCTGCCATGTGCCGCCGGAGTACTCATAGACGCGGCGGAAGTTCACGTCGACTGAAAGATCCTTGTAGTCCTTGCAGGCGAGCTGACAGGTCTTGCAGCCGGTGCACTTGGACGAATCGATGTAGAAGCCGTATTGGGTTGTCATCATCGTTTCTCCTTAGGCGCGCGCAATCTGCACGAGGTTCGTGTGCTGCGGATTGCCCTTCGCAAGGGGAGAGGGGCGCTGCGAGGTCAGCGTGTTGATGCAGCCGCCCCGGTCGATGCCTGCGCTGTCAGGCTGGTACCAGGCACCTTCGCCCATCGCCGCGACACCGGGCATGATGCGCGAGGTGACCTTGGCGACCAGGCGGATCTCGCCGCGCTTGCTGGTGACGCGCACCATGTCTCCGGTGGAAATGCCGCGGGCAGCGGCATCCATCGGGTTGATCCAGACGGCATCGGTCACCGCCTGGCGCAGCACGTCGACGTTGTGGTAGCTCGAATGCGTGCGCCCCTTTGTGTGGAAGCCAAACAATTGCAGCGGGTAGGTCTTGCGGGTCTCGGTGTCTTCCGCCCCTTCCCATGTGGCCACGTACTGAGGCAACGGCGTGATGACATCACCTTCAGGCAGCGTCCAGCTTTGCGCGATGGTCGCCAGTGCCTCGGAGTAGATCTCGATCTTGCCCGAAGGCGTCTTGAGCGGATTGGCGGCGGGATCCTGCCGGAACCTGGCGAGGCCGATGCCGGTGTCCGCAGGGGCCCTGCGCTTGATCATGCCGATCTTGCGCGCCTCGTCGAGCGTTGCCGGCAGTTCGGGGTCGGCGTCCCGCATCTTGCTGTAGGCCTGCTGCAACCAATCCTCGTACGTGCGTCCCTCCGTGAACTGCTCTTCGACGCCAAGATGGCGCGCCAGCGCAGAGCACACTTCATAGGCCGAGCGACATTCGAACATCGGCTTGATTGCTTGCGAAAGAAAGATCGGTCCGCCCAGTTCGCCCACAGCATAGCCGTTCGAGATGATGTCGCTGTTCTCGAAATTGGTCACGTCCGGCAGCAGAATGTCTGCGTAGCGCGCGCTGGGCGTCATGTGGTTTTCGATGACGAGGATGAACTCGCATTGCGAATCGTCCTGCAGCACCTTGTGTGTTCTGGTGGTGTCCGAATGCTGGTTGATCAGCGTATTGCTGGAGTAATTCCAGATGAACTTGATCGGCTGGTTGAGCTGCTCGACGCCCTGGATGCCGTCGGCCGCAGCGGTCATTTCTCTGCCGCGCGTGATGGCATCGGTCCAGAGGAATACCGGGATCGACGCTTTCACCTTGTTCGGCACCGGCGGATAGCCCGGCACGGGATAGGCGAAGCTGCTTGGCTCATCGCCGTTATTGGTGCCGGGCAGGCCGATGTTGCCCGTCAGCAGCGCCAGCATGCAGATGGTGCGCGTGGCCTGTTCGCCGTTGGCGTGGCGTTGCAGGCTCCAGCCTTGCGTGATGAACACAGGTTTTGTCTGTCCGATCTCCCGCGCCAGCTTGACGATGCGGTCGACGGGAATTCCGGTGATTCTTGACGCCCAATCCGGCGTCTTGACTGTCTTGTCCGGACCCTCACCCAGGATGTAGGCCTTATATGAACTGTTCGGTGGCGCGCTGGCGGGCAGGGTCTTTTCGTCGTAGCCCACACAATACTTGTCGAGAAACTCCTGATCGACCATGTCCTCGGTGATCAGAACGTGCGCAATGGCATTGACGAGCGCCGCATCGGTGCCGGGGCGGATAGGAATCCATTCATCTTCCTTGCCCAGCATGGTGTCGGTGTAGCGCGGGTCGACACAGATGGTGCGCACCTCGTTGCGTTGCTGCCATTCGGAATACTGGTAGATCTCGCTACCGCCGCTCATGCGCGTTTCAGCCGGGTTGTAGCCGAAAGATACAACGAGCCTCGCGTTGCCCATTTCGCGCGACAGGCTGCGATGTGCCTTGAAGTCACTGCCGTAGGTGAATGGGAATGCGCGTTCCTGCTGCGCCGTGCTGTAGGTGCCGTAGTAGTTGAGGTAGCCGCCGATGATGCGCAGGAAGCGCTGGCAGGCGTTGCGACCACCGAAGTTGTAGCCCGTGCTGCCGGAGCCGTAGTGATAGAAGATCGCTTCGTTGCCGTAGGTATCGATGGTATGGCGCAACTTGTCGCCGATCGTCCTGATGGCTTCGTCCCAACTGATGCGCTCGAATTTACCTTCCCCGCGCTTGCCCACGCGTTTCATCGGGTACTTCAGGCGGTCAGGGTTATACACGCGACGTCTCGCGGAGCGTCCGCGCAGACATGCGCGCACCTGATGCGCGCCGAATTCGTCGGAGCCGGTGCCGTTATTGTCGTCGGTGGAAATCCATCGGATAGCGCCGTCGACCACGTGGCATCTGAGCGGACAGCGGCTTCCGCAATTGACGAGGCATGAGTTCCATACGGTGGTTTCGGTCGCGCCGCCCGTTGCCTGTTCGACAGCGCGGGCAATCGGACTCATGACGAAGGGCAACGAAATGCCGCCCGCAATGGCGGCCAGCCCCCCGGCGGTCAGCGCCTTGAGGGTGGTGCGGCGCGCAGGAGAGGCGAGCGTGGCTTGCTCGGACAGCGACGTCTCACGTTCGGGAGTCGTTTTGAGTGTCATAGCAGAGATCCTGATATGAGGCGCTCCGGGATCAGAGCGGGATCATTTCAGTGTCTGCTTTCTTGTATGGTACGAAATTGATTCAAAACAGGTGACCGGGCATGACGGTGCAGGTATGCCGTCGAGATACGATATTTGCCTGCCAAAATGAGAGGGATGCGCGTTTACCGCTTCGCGCGTGCGAGGGCGCAGGGCGGCCTGACACGAGTGGGTGTCAAGAAAACAAAAACCCCGTCGCTCAGACGGGGTTTTCTTGTTGCAGTCAGGCAGTCTGGCGTTACACCGCAACGCCGTCGGCGACTTCCTTGTACTCCTCGATCTGATCGAAATTCATGTAGCGATAGACCTTTGCCGCGTCCTTGTTGATGACGCCCATGTCGGCGTGATACTCCTCGACGGTCGGGATGCGGCCGAGCTTGGAGCAGATGGCTGCCAGTTCCGCCGAGCCGAGGAACACGTTGGTGTTCTTGCCCAGGCGGTTCGGGAAGTTGCGCGTCGACGTCGACATGACCGTTGCGCCTTCGCGCACTTGTGCCTGATTGCCCATGCACAGCGAGCAGCCCGGCATTTCGGTACGCGCACCAGCGGTACCGAAAACGCCGTAGTGGCCTTCCTTGGTCAATTCGGAGGCGTCCATCTTGGTCGGCGGAGCAACCCACAGCTTGACCGGAATGTCGCGCTTGCCTTCGAGCAGCTTGGACGCCGCACGGAAGTGCCCGATGTTCGTCATGCACGAACCGATGAAGACTTCATCGATCGGCGTGTTGACGACTTCGGACAGGAACTTGGCGTCGTCCGGATCGTTCGGGCAGCACACGATCGGTTCCTTGATGTCGGCCAGATCGATTTCGATGACGGCGGCGTATTCAGCGTCGGCGTCCGGTGCCAGCAGTTCGCCATTGGCGATCCACTCTTCCATTTTCTGGATGCGGCGTTCGAGCGAGCGCTTGTCGGCGTAGCCGTCGGCGATCATGTTCTTGAGCAGAACGATGTTCGAGCGCATGTACTCGACGATCGGCTCCTTGTTCAGGCGGATCGTGCAGCCTGCGGCCGAACGCTCGGCGGAGGCGTCGGACAGTTCGAATGCCTGTTCCACCTTCAGGTTGGGCAGGCCTTCGATTTCGAGGATGCGGCCCGAGAAGGCGTTCTTCTTGCCCGCCTTGGCCACCGTCAGCAGACCTTGCTTGATGGCGTACAGCGGGATCGCATGCACCAGGTCGCGCAGCGTGATGCCGGGCTGCATTTCACCCTTGAAGCGCACCAGCACCGATTCCGGCATGTCCAGCGGCATCACGCCGGTGGCGGCGGCGAAGGCGACCAGGCCCGAACCCGCCGGGAAGCTGATGCCGACCGGGAAGCGCGTGTGCGAATCGCCACCGGTGCCGACGGTGTCGGGCAGCAGCATGCGGTTGAGCCACGAGTGGATTACACCGTCGCCCGGACGCAGGGCGATGCCGCCGCGGTTCGAGATGAACGCCGGCAGTTCGCGGTGCGTCTTCACATCGACGGGCTTCGGGTACGCAGCGGTGTGGCAGAACGACTGCATCACCAGGTCGGCCGAGAAACCGAGGCAGGCCAGGTCCTTGAGTTCATCGCGCGTCATCGGGCCGGTGGTGTCCTGCGAGCCGACCGAGGTCATCTTGGGTTCGCAGTAAGTGCCCGGACGGATGCCCTGGCCTTCCGGCAGACCGCACGCACGGCCAACCATCTTCTGCGCCAGCGTGAAGCCCTTGCCGGTGTCGACCGGGTCCTGCGGGAGACGGAACAGCGTGGAAGCCGGCAGGCCGAGGAATTCGCGTGCCTTGGCGGTCAGGCTGCGGCCGATGATCAGGTTGATGCGGCCACCGGCGCGCACTTCATCGAGCAGCACCAGCGTCTTGAGTTGCGATTCAGCGATCGTGGCACCGTTCTTCAGCGCGGTGATCTTGCCGGTGGCGTGGTCGACGCGCAGTTCCACTTCATCGCCCAGGTCCATCTTGGATACGTCGATCTCGATCGGCAGGGCGCCTGCGTCTTCTTGCGTGTTGAAGAAAATCGGGGCGATCTTGCCACCGAGGCATACGCCGCCGAACTTCTTGTTCGGCACGAACGGGATGTCTTCGCCGGTCCACCACAGGACCGAGTTGGTCGCCGACTTGCGCGAAGATCCAGTGCCGACCACGTCACCCACGTAGGCGACCGGATTGCCCTTGGCGGCGAGTTCCTGGATCAGTTTGATCGGGCCGCGCTTGCCGTCTTCTTCCGGCTTGAAGGGAGCGTCGGCACGCGTGTTCTTGAGCATTGCCACGCCGTGCAGCGGGATGTCCGGGCGGCTCCATGCGTCCGGTGCAGGCGACAGGTCGTCGGTGTTGGTTTCGCCGGGCACCTTGAAGACGGTGACTTTCATGCTGGCGGGCACTTCCGGGCGGGTGGTGAACCACTCGCCATCGGCCCACGATTGCACTACGTTCTTGGCGTGCGCGTTGCCGGCCTTGGCTTTTTCCGCCACGTCGTGGAAGTAGTCGAACATCAGCAAGGTCTTCTTCAGGCCCTCTGCCGCCACACCACCGACTTCTGCATCATCCAGCAGATCAATCAATGGCTTGACGTTGTAGCCGCCCAGCATGGTGCCGAGCAGTTCGGTCGCCTTGGCGCGGTTGATCAGGGGCGATGCCGCTTCGTTGTGCGCGACGGCGGCCAGGAAGGACGCCTTGACCTTGGCGGCATCGTCCACGCCCGGGGGCACGCGGTGCGTGATCAGTTCGAGCAGGAACGCCTCTTCGCCGGCCGGCGGATTCTTCAAAAGCTCGATCAGATCGGCGGTTTGCTTGGCGTCGAGCGGCAGCGGCGGAATGCCGAGGGCTGCGCGTTCAGCGACGTGTTGGCGATAGGCTACAAGCACGGTCAGGTCCTCCAGAAGGTCGGCGAGCGGGGCTCGCCGGATTCACGTATCTCAGTTGGGTTGTCGATTTCCGCGAAGTTCTGCGGGGTTTATGGTGATGCCGCGCGGCATGTGCATCTCGCCGGGTTTCATTCCCGCCGGGCACGCACCGATCCACTTGGCATCGATAGTCACTTTGGTTTCGCTTTGCCCGCGCACCGGTGGGTCGAAGCGCGTTACGACCTCGCCGTGGTAGGCGGTATTCATGTCGCCGGTGAAGACGCCTTCACTGGTGGCGGTAGTGTCGCGGCCCTTGCACACGGACTTGAAGCTCAGCGTATTGCCGCTGCGCGAGAAAGCGGGCTTGGAGCACTCGCCGCGATTCAGCCCGCGCTCATGCCAGAGTTCATCGGTGCTGGCGTCAACGCATTGCTGAATGGGGCCAATGGGATGGCTCATCTGCTGGATCTGGGTGTTTACTTCCCACAGCCCTGGCTTGCGCTTGGGAATGTCCTGCGCGTGAGCTGCCAACGCCGCGCACAACACCGTCAGCGCGAACTGGATATGACGTGCCTTCATGATGCTGACTCCTCTGCGTTGCGAGGACCGAAGAAAGCAGTGTCTGCCGCGGCCGGCAGGGGCATGCCGGTGCGCCGTGCGCGCAGCAACACATGCCAGTAATAACGATACGAGCCGCGATCATGCAGGCGGCCTTCAAAGCGGATCGGTCCCCAGTGCTGAGCTTGCGCGGCAAGGAGAATGCCCGCAGCGTCGGCAACGTCGGCCGCGTCCGGGCGCATTGCCCGCAAGATCGGCTCGATCTGCCCGGGGTGGATGCTCCACATGCGCAGGAAGCCAAAGCGTTCGCGGGCCGTATGGGCGTCCTCGAACACGGCGTTCGCATCGTCGAGGATGGTGCTTACGTTGTGCGATGGAATGCGCCCGTAGGCGTGCGCTGCGGCAGCCACTTCGGTCTTGGCGCGCACGATCAGCGGATGCTCGAACTGAGCGGGACTCCGCAGGGCGGAGGAGGGGATTGCGCCACGGTGTTCGCTGACGAAATCCATCAGCCCGAAATCGAGCGACTCCACGCCTTCGAGCGCAGCAATCGACCACACATCGCGCACGGCGCCATGGGTTTCGATGATGACGTGCAACGGAATATGGCGCTTGGTGTTGTAGCGCTGTTCCAGCCCTCGCAGCACGTGTCGCGCAAACAAAACGTCTTCGAGGTCGCGCGCCTTCGGCAGCGTCACAAAGGCAAGGCGATCGCCGCAGATCGACAGGGCGATATCGAGATCAACCTGCCAGTGCGGATGGGTGACGTCGTGGCAGCGCAGCCCGACGCGATCGAAGCGATTGTCTTTGCTGGCGATGATCTGCGCGCCCATGCGGGCGTGGTCGGCTTCGCCTCCGGCTGGGGCGCCGTCTTCGCAGTCGAAAGTGATGTCAAACAGGGGGCCGAGATCGGCCTGCATGGCGAGCGCGCGACGGAGAAACCGCTCCGCACCCGCATAGTGATCGACGGCAGGAATGGCCGGCAGCGCATGGCTGCCGGCAAAAAGCACATCGTTCGGATGCAAGGCGATTACAGCCCTGCTGATGTCCGTCGATGAGGCCTTGTCCAACCGTTTTCTCCGTCAGCCGATCAGACCAGCAGGTCGGCAACGCCGGCGCGTTCTTCTTCGAGTTCCTTCAGCGTGACGTTGATGCGCTCGCGCGAGAACTCGTCGATTTCCAGGCCCTGCACGATCTTGTATTCGCCGTTCTCGGTGGTGACCGGGAAGCCAAAGATCATGCCGGCCGGGATGCCGTAGGAGCCGTCGGACTCGATGCCCATGGTGACCCATTCGCCGTTGCTGCCGAGGAACCAGTCGCGCATGTGGTCGATGGCGGCGTTGGCGGCCGAAGCAGCGGACGACAGGCCGCGTGCTTCGATGATGGCTGCGCCGCGCTTGCCGACGGTCGGCAGGAAGACGTCACGGTTCCATACGTCATCATTGATCAGCGCCTTGACGTTGTCGCCGTTCGACGTGACGAAGCGGTAGTCGGCGTACATGGTCGGCGAGTGGTTGCCCCACACGACCAGCTTCGACAGGCTGGCAACGGTGCGGCCAGTCTTGGCGGCCAGTTGCGACAGGGCGCGGTTGTGGTCCAGGCGCAGCATGGCGGTGAAATTCTTGGCCGGAACGCGACCGTACTTCTTGGCCGTTTCCTTGGCGATGTAGGCGTTGGTGTTGCAAGGGTTGCCCACGACCAGCACGCGGCAGGTCGGCTTGGCGTATTGACCAATGGCGGCGCCTTGCACCGTGAAGATCTTGGCGTTTTCGGCCAGCAGATCCTTGCGCTCCATGCCGGGGCCGCGCGGGCGGGCGCCGACGAGCAGTGCGAAGTCAGCGTCCTTGAACGCGACATTCGGATCGTCCGATGCGACCACGCCGGCCAGCAGCGGGAACGCGCAGTCTTCGAGTTCCATGATCACGCCCTTGACTGCCTTTTGTGCCTGCGGCAGATCCAGCAACTGGAGGATGACGGGCTGATCCTTGCCGAGCATCTCGCCGCTGGCGATGCGGAACAGCAGGCTGTAGCCGATCTGGCCGGCTGCGCCGGTGACGGTTACGCGAACAGGGGCTTTGGACATGAATGACTCCTTGGTTCCGAAATAGGCTTGTGTTGGGGCCTGAGGGGCCGGTGAGTGCCCGTCCAGAGGGCATCTTGTGCCGGAAGGCGCGAGATTGTAGCGCGCTTTATCGGGCAGGATTCTAATTATCCTCGCCAAGACTGTCAAAAGCTAATATATGTCTTATATAAGACAAAAGATCTGGTATGGACGTTGCTTCCAAATTGTGTTTGAATGCGCGCCATGGCAGAGCAATCGCCCACCTTCAGCCCGCTGTACCGCCAGATCAAAGGCCTGATAGTTCAGGCACTTGAGGCGGGTGAGTGGCTGCCCGGACAATCCATTCCAAGCGAGCAGGAACTTGCCGTGCGCTTTGGCGTCAGCCAAGGGACGGCTCGCAAGGCCATCGACGAGCTGGCCGCCGAGAATCTCCTTGTGCGCCGCCAGGGTAAGGGCACCTTCGTTGCTACCCATGCCGATCCGCGCGCGTTGTTCCGCTTTCTCCGCCTGGCGTCCGTCGACGGCAGTGTCAGTCATCCGCAAAGCGTTCCGCTCGATTGCTGGCGCGCCAGAGCCGGGCTCGAGGCCTCACGCAACCTGGGGGTGGAGCAGGGCAGCCCGATCATCATCATCCGCCGTTTGCTTCGCTATGGCACCAAGCCGGTGGTGGTGGACGAAATCTATCTGCCGGGCGAAGTCTTCCAGGGGCTGACGCTGGAAACGCTGCAGGAATGGAAAGGATCGCTCTACAGCCTGTTCGAGACCCGCTTCGGCGTGCGCATGGTGCGTGCGCAAGAAAAAATCCGCGCCGTCGCGGCCGAACGCAAGATCGCCGAAATGCTCGGCGTGGCCGAAAACACCCCGTTGCTGTCGGTAGAGCGCGTGGCCTATACGTATGGCGACCGTCCGGTCGAGTGGCGCCGGGGTCTGTATTCAACGGCTGAGCACGTTTATCTGAACGAGCTGAGCTAGTTCTGGGGGAATGGCGCGTCTACCCGCCGGGATGACCGCCTTTTTTTGAGGTGCTGTAAATGGCAGAAGCTACGGTAAGAAAAAATCGGCCAAAACACCTGAATCTCATGCAGATTCGGTTGCCGTTGCCGGGGATCCTTTCGATCCTCCATCGCGTCAGTGGGGCAGGCTTGTTCCTGTGCCTTCCGCTGATCCTGTTCCTGTTCGGCGCGTCGCTGGGTACGCCGGAACAACTGGAAACTTACCGCACCGTCGTTGCCAATCCGCTGGTCAAACTGGTGCTGCTGGGTCTGCTGTGGGCCTTCCTGCATCACTTCTGCGCCGGTATCCGCTTCCTGCTCCTCGATGTGCACGTGGGTGTCGATCTGCCGACCGCGCGCATGTCGTCGGTGATCGTCTTTGCGGTGAGCCTCGCGCTGACCGTCGTGGTGGGGGTGAAACTGTGGTGAAACGTCGTCTGGTAGTGGGGGCCCATTACGGCTTTCGCGATTGGCTCGCGCAGCGCCTGACCGCCGTGGTCATGGCCCTCTATACGCTGTTCTTCGTCGGTCACGTATTCGTGATGCCGGCGTGGGACAACGCCTCGTGGCGCGCAATGTTCGCCGGCGGCTTCATGCGCTTTGCCACGTTCCTGTTCTTCATGTCGCTGTTCTATCACGCATGGGTTGGCGTGCGCGATATCTTCATGGACTACATCCAGTCGACTGCATTGCGCCTGACGCTGCATTCGATCGTTCTCTTCCTGCTGATCGGCTACGCCGGTTGGGCGGCTCAGATTTTGTGGAGGCTGTAATTGAAAGTCGCCAAGCGTACGTTTGATGCGGTGATCGTCGGTGCCGGTGGCGCCGGCATGCGCGCCGCGATTCAACTCTCCGAATCCGGCCTGAAGACGGCCGTCCTGTCCAAGGTCTTCCCGACCCGCTCGCACACGGTTGCGGCGCAAGGCGGTGTGTCGGCTTCGCTGGGTAACTCGGAGCCCGATCACTGGCACTGGCACATGTATGACACCGTCAAGGGTTCCGACTGGCTCGGCGACCAGGACGCGATCGAATTCATGTGCAAGCAGGCCCCGCAGGTCGTGGTCGAACTCGAGCACTACGGCATGCCGTTCGACCGCCTGGACAACGGCAAGATCTACCAGCGCCCGTTCGGCGGCCATATGTCGAACTTCGGCGACAAGCCCGTGCGTCGCGCCTGCGCCGCGGCCGACCGCACCGGTCACGCCATGCTGCACGCGCTCTACCAGCGCAACGTGCGTGCAAACACGCAGTTCTTCGTCGAATGGATGGCGCTCGATCTGCTGCGCGCCGAAGACGGCCGCGTGCTGGGCGTGATCGCCATGGAAATGGAAACCGGCGACATCACCGTGTTCCAGGCCAAGGCGACGCTGTTCGCAACCGGCGGTGCAGGGCGCATCTTCGCCTCGTCGACCAACGCCTTCATCAACACGGGCGACGGTCTTGGCATGGCGGCGCGCGCCGGCATTCCGCTGGAAGACATGGAATTCTGGCAGTTCCACCCCACCGGCGTGGCCGGTGCAGGCGTGCTGATCACCGAAGGCGTGCGCGGCGAAGGCGGCATCCTGCGCAACAGCGCGGGCGAGCGCTTCATGGAGCGCTACGCGCCGAACGCCAAGGATCTGGCTTCGCGTGACGTCGTTTCGCGCGCCATGGTCACTGAAATCAACGAAGGTCGCGGTTGCGGTCCGGCCAAGGATCACGTGCTGCTCGACATCACGCACCTTGACCCGAACACGATCATGACCCGCCTGCCGGGTATCCGCGAAATCTCCATCCAGTTCGCTGGTGTCGATCCGATCAAGGCGCCGATCCCGGTCGTGCCGACCTGTCACTACCAGATGGGCGGCATTCCGACGAACTACCTCGGCGAAGTCGTCGTGCACGATCAGGTCGTGCCGGGCTTCTACGCCGCCGGCGAATGTGCATGCGCTTCGGTGCACGGCGCCAACCGTCTGGGTACGAATTCGCTGCTCGACCTGCTTGTGTTCGGCAAGAGCTCGGGCGAGTCGATGGTTGATTTCATCAAGAGCGAACCCGCTGCGGTGCAGGACATCCCGCAAGAGCAGATCGATCGCGCCTTGGCCCGTGTGGATCGCCTCGACACCCAAAAGGACGGCGCCAACGTGCACGAGACGCGTGCCGCCATGCAGCGCACGATGCAGAACCACTGCGGCGTGTTCCGCTTCAAGGACATGCTGGCCCAGGGCGTGGACAAGATCACCGAAGTCGAAGCCGCCGTGCGCCAGACCGAGATCAAGGACAAGTCCAAGGTCTGGAACACCGCGCGCCAGGAAGCACTGGAGCTGGACAACCTCATCGAAGTCGCCAAGGCGACGATGGTGTCGGCCAACGCGCGTACCGAATCGCGTGGTGCCCACGTGCGCGACGACGCGCCGGATACCCCGCAACACCCGAACGGCCGCGACGACGAGAACTGGCTCAAGCACACCCTCTGGTACAAGGAGGGCAGCCGCCTGGACTACAAGCCCGTCAAGCTCAAGCCGCTGTCCGTTGAAACGATCGCGCTGAAGACGCGCGCGTACTGATTGCCCGGAGTCTCAACACATGGCCGCCACGCGCACTGTGCAATTCAAGATCTACCGCTACGATCCGGACAAGGACGCAGCCCCTTACATGCAGGACATCTCGGTCGAACTCGAAGCGACCGACCACAAGCTGCTCGACGCGCTCGTCAAGCTCAAGGCCAAGGATGATTCGCTGGCCTTCCGCCGCTCGTGCCGCGAAGGCGTTTGCGGTTCGGATGCCATGAACATCAATGGCAAGAACGGCCTGGCCTGCCTCACCGACATCGATTCGCTGAAGGGGCCGATCGTTCTGCGCCCGCTGCCCGGCCTGCCGGTCATCCGCGATCTGATCGTGGACATGACGCAGTTCTTCAAGCAGTACCACTCGATCAAGCCGTACGTCGTCAACTTCGACCCGGCACCGGAACGCGAACGTCTGCAATCGCCCGAAGAGCGCGAAGAACTCAACGGTCTGTACGAGTGCATTCTGTGCGCTTGCTGCTCGACCTCGTGCCCGTCGTTCTGGTGGAACCCGGACAAGTTCGTCGGCCCGGCCGGTCTGCTTGCCGCGTACCGCTTCATCGCAGACACGCGCGACCAGACCACCAACGAGCGCCTCGACAACCTCGAGGACCCGTACCGGCTGTTCCGCTGCCACACGATCATGAACTGTGTGGACGTATGCCCGAAGCATCTGAACCCGACGAAGGCTATCGGGAAGATTAAAGACCTGATGCTGCAACGCGCGGTATAAAGGGCCCAGCCCGATGACCACGATCCCGTATCAGGTTTTGTACTGAGCGGGATCGTTCTGCATCAACGTGTGAAGGCCCAAACATGAGCAGCACCCTTTATGCAAAACGGGAACAAGTGAAGTGGCGCAGCCGGCGCGGTCTGCTGGAACTCGACATCTTCTTCACCCGCTTTCATGAGCAGTACCTCGAGACCCTGACCGAGGCGCAACTCGACGACCTGCTGGATCTTCTGACCTGCGACGACCACGAACTGTGGGCGATGGTCAACGGATCGCAGCCCTGCCAGGTGGACCGCTGGCAGGACATGGTCTCGCGTTTGCGCAGCAGCGGCCCGAACATCCAGCAACACAGAGAGTCGTAGTAGTTCAACGAATAACGGAAGGAACTAACGGTATGAGCACGCAACGCACTGCCACCCTAACCCTCGACGGCCAGACGTACGAGTTTCCCGTTTTGTCCGGCACGATCGGTCCGGACGTGATCGACATCCGGTCGCTCTATGGCAAGTCCGGTGCGTTCACCTTCGACCCGGGTTTCATGTCGACGGCCGCCTGCAAGTCGTCCATCACCTACATCGACGGCGACAAGGGCGAACTGCTCTATCGTGGTTACCCGATCGAACAACTCGCCGTTAACTGCAACTACCTCGAAACCTCGTACCTGCTGAAGTTTGGCGAACTGCCCAACAAGGCCCAGTACGACGAGTTCGAAAACAGCGTGCGCACGCACACCATGGTGCACGAGCAGCTCACGCGCCTGTATCAAGGCTTCCGTCGTGACGCTCACCCGATGTCGATCCTCGTGGGCGTGGTCGGTGCGCTGGCTGCCTACTACCAGGATTCGCTGGACATCAACAACCCCGATCACCGCTCGATCGCTGCCACGCGCCTGTTGGCCAAGATGCCGACGATCGTTGCCATGGCGTACAAGTACACGCAGGGCCAGCCCTTCATGTACCCGCGCAACGATCTGGATTACTCCAGCAACTTCCTGCACATGATGTTCGCCACGCCGTGCGAAAAGTACGAGCCGAACCCCGTGCTGGCCCGCGCGCTGGACCGCATCCTGATCCTGCACGCCGACCACGAGCAGAACGCTTCGACCTCGACCGTGCGTCTGTCGGGTTCGTCGGGGGCCAACCCGTTCGCCTGTATCGCCGCGGGTATCGCCTGTCTGTGGGGCCCGGCGCACGGTGGTGCCAACGAAGCCTGCCTGGTCATGCTGGATGAAATCCAGCGCTCTGGCGGCGTCGACAAAATCGGCGACTTCATCGCCAAGGTGAAGGACAAGAACTCCGGCGTGAAGCTGATGGGCTTCGGTCACCGCGTCTACAAGAACTACGATCCGCGCGCCAAGCTCATGCGCGAGACCTGCCACGAAGTGCTCAATGAACTGGGCCTGCATGACGATCCGCTGTTCAAGCTCGCCATGGCGCTGGAAAAGATCGCACTGGAAGACGAGTACTTCGTGTCGCGCAAGCTCTATCCGAACGTCGACTTCTACTCGGGCATCGTGCAGAAGGCGATGGGCATCCCCGTGTCGCTGTTCACCGGCATCTTTGCCATGGCGCGCGTTATCGGCTGGATCGCCCAGTGGCACGAAATGATCGGCGACCCCGAACAGAAGATCGGCCGTCCGCGTCAGCTCTACACCGGCTCCGTCCAGCGCGACGTCATCCCGATGTCGCAACGCTGATCACCGGGCAAGGTTCGAGACTCGCAAATCTGGACAGGTGGCGGTGGAGCAACATGCCGTCGGCCTGTCCCAACCCCCGGCTCAACAGATCACACACCCGTACCTGAGGTGACTCAAATGATGAATCAATACCTCGCCAACTCCTACCTGTTCGGCAGCAACGCGCCGTTCATCGAAGAGCTCTATGAGGCGTACCTGGAGAATCCCGCCAACGTCGGTGACGAATGGCGCGATTACTTCGACGCGTTGCAGAACATGCCCGGCGGCGGTCGTGACGTGGCGCATGCGCCCGTCATCGCCTCGTTCGCGCAGTTGGCGAAGCAGGGCAAGGTTGCCGGCACGGCGACCGGCGTAGCGGACAAGCGCCAGGTTGGCGTGCTGCAGATGATCAACGCCTACCGCTTCCTTGGTAACCGCTGGGCGCAGATCGACCCGCTCAAGCGCCAGGAGCGTCCCGCCATCGCCGAACTGGAGCCGTCGCACTACGGCTTTACTGAAGCGGATCTGTCGGCACCGTTCAACATCGGCTCGTTCCAGTTCCAGGACGGCCGTCAGTCGACCCTGCGCGAGATTCTCGAAGCGCTGCGCCAGACCTACTGCGGCACCATCACTGCCGAGTACATGTACATTGCCGATACGGCGCAGAAGCGCTGGATCCAGGCCAAGCTCGAACCGCTGCGTGGTACGCCGGTGTTCAGCAACGAGCAGAAGAAGCGCATCCTCGAACGCCTGACGGCTGCCGAAACGCTCGAAAAGTACTTGCACACCAAGTACGTCGGCCAGAAGCGCTTCTCGCTCGAAGGTGGCGAATCGGCCATCGTGGCGATGGACACCGTGGTGAACGTCGCGGGTAGCCTCGGCATGCAGGAAATCGTGATCGGCATGGCCCACCGCGGCCGCTTGAACGTGCTGGTCAACACGCTGGGCAAGAGCCCGTCATCGCTGTTCTCGGAATTCGAAGGCAAGCACGCCGACGATCTGTCCGCGGGCGACGTGAAGTACCACAACGGCTTCTCCAGCGACGTGAGCACTGCCGGCGGCCCGGTTCACCTCACGCTGGCCTTCAACCCCTCGCACCTGGAAATCGTCAATCCGGTGGTGGAAGGTTCGGTCTTCGCGCGCCAGAAGCGTCGCGGCGACAAGGACAAGGTCCAGGTTCTGCCAGTGCTGATCCATGGCGATGCGGCTGTGGCGGGGCAGGGCATCAACCAGGAAATCCTGAACTTCAGCCAGACCCGTGGTTATGGCGTTGGCGGCGCGGTTCACATCGTCATCAACAACCAGATCGGCTTTACCACGTCCGACCCGCGCGACACGCGTTCGTCGCTGTACTGCACGGACGTGTTCAAGATGGCCGAAGCACCGGTCTTCCACGTCAATGGCGACGATCCGGAAGCGGTGGCCCTGGCTTGCCAACTGGCCGTGGAATTCCGCCAGACGTTCAAGAAGGACGTCGTCATCGACCTCGTCTGCTTCCGCAAGCTCGGCCACAACGAGCAGGACGAACCGATGGTCACGCAGCCGCTGATGTACAAAAAGATCGCGGCGCATCCGGGTACGCGCAAGCTGTACGCCGATCGCCTGACCGCATCGGGCGTGTGCACTGCCGACGAGCCCGAGCAGATGATCAAGGACTATCGCGCGGCGCTGGACCGTGGCGAGCTCCTGTACAACCCGGTGCTGTCCGGCTACACGCGCAAGTTCGCGCAGGACTGGACGCCGTTCATGAAGAAGCCCTACACGGACGACGCCAAGACGGCCGTGCCCAAGGCCGAACTCAAGCGCCTGGCCCAACGACTGACCGCGCTGCCGGAAGGTTTTTCGCTGCACTCGCGCGTGGCCAACATCATCGAAGCCCGTCGCGCCATGGGTGAAGGCAAGCAGGAGCTGGACTGGGGCATGGGCGAGAATCTCGCCTACGCGTCGCTGGTGGCAGAAGGCTACGGCGTGCGCGTGTCCGGCCAGGACTGTGGCCGTGGCACGTTCTTCCACCGTCATGCCGTGCTGCACGACCAAAGCCGCGAAAAGTGGGACGCCGGCATCCACGTGCCGCTGGAGCACATCCAGGAAGGGCAGGCTCCGTTCGTCGTGATCGACTCGGTGCTGTCCGAAGCGGGCGTGCTGGGTTTTGAGTACGGCTATGCGACTGCCGAGCCGAACGAACTCGTCGTGTGGGAAGCCCAGTTCGGCGACTTCGGCAACGGCGCACAGGTCGTCATCGACCAGTTCATCAGCTCCGGCGAAGCAAAGTGGGGCCGCCTGTCCGGCATCACCATGCTGCTGCCGCACGGCTATGAAGGCCAGGGTCCGGAACACTCGTCGGCGCGCCTCGAGCGCTACATGCAACTGTCGGCCGAAAACAATTGGCAGGTCTGCGTGCCCTCGACCCCGGCACAGATCTTCCACCTGCTGCGTCGCCAGATGATCCGCAAGCTGCGCAAGCCCCTGGTGGTGATGACCCCCAAGTCGCTGCTGCGCCACAAGGACGCGACCTCGTCGCTGGACGAACTGGCCAAGGGCGGCTTCCGCACCGTCATTGGTGAAGTCGACGAACTGGACGCCAAGAAGGTCAAGCGCGTGGTCCTGTGCAGCGGCAAGATCTACTACGAGCTGCTCGCAGAGCGTCGTGCCAAGGGCTACAAGGACGTCGCCATCGTTCGCGTCGAACAGCTCTACCCGTTCCCGGAAGCTGCGTTCAAGGCCGAACTGGCCAAGTATCCGGCGGCCAAGCAGATCGTGTGGTGCCAGGAAGAGCCCGAAAACCAAGGCTCCTGGTACTGGTTCCTGTCGCGTCAGCACCTGGCCCGTTCAGTGCGCGCCGATCAGGAAATCCACCTTGTCAGCCGTCCGGCTTCGGCCTCGCCGGCGGTCGGTTATGCCGCCAAGCACAATGCACAGCAGAAGGCGGTTGTAGAGGGTGCCTTCGGCAAGCTCTAACACGAACAACAGAATCCAGTGAGGAATTGGTAAATGCTTATCGAAGTGAAAGTCCCTCAGTTGTCCGAGTCCGTGTCCGAAGCGACCCTCGTCAACTGGCACAAGAAAGAAGGCGAAGCCGTCAGCCGTGATCAGAACCTGATCGACATCGAGACGGACAAGGTTGTCCTGGAAACGCCGGCGCCGGCAGACGGCGTACTGGTGAAGATCGTCAAGGCCAACGGCTCGACCGTGACCTCGGGCGAAATCATCGCCACCATCGATACCGAAGCCAAGGCCGGCGCAGCAGCGCCCGCCGCCGAAGCCAAGCCGGCCGCCGCCGCGCCGGCCGCTGCACCGGCAGCCGCCAGCGCAGGCGCCGGCACGGGCCCCGCCGCTCGCAAGATTCTTGCAGACAAGGGCGTGGATGCAGCTTCTGTGCAAGGCACGGGCCCCGGCGGTCGCGTGACCAAGGCCGACGCACTCGGCCTGGCCAAGCCGCAGGCCGGCAGCAGTGTTTCTGCAGCCGCCGTGGTGCCGGTCGTGGTCGGCGGCGGCCAGCCGCTGCCGCAACCGCCGGCGCCGGTGTCGGTCGACGCTGTCCTGGGCGACCGTCCGGAAGAGCGCGTGCCGATGAGCCGCCTGCGTGCCCGTGTGGCCGAGCGCCTGCTGCAATCGCAATCGACCAACGCCATCCTGACCACGTTCAACGAAGTGAACATGGCGCCGGTGATGGACCTGCGCAACAAGTACAAGGACAAGTTCGAGAAGGAACACGGCGTGAAGCTGGGCTTCATGTCGTTCTTCGTGAAGGCGGCTGTGCATGCCCTGCGCAAGTACCCGGTACTGAACGCGTCGGTCGATGGCAACGACATCATCTATCACGGCTACTTCGACATCGGTATCGCTGTCGGCAGCCCGCGCGGTCTGGTGGTGCCGATCCTGCGCAATGCCGACCAGATGAGCATTGCCGACATCGAGAAGAAGATCGCCGAGTTCGGCGCCAAGGCCAAGGACGGCAAGCTGTCGATCGAAGAACTCACCGGAGGGACGTTCTCGATCTCCAACGGTGGCGTTTTCGGTTCGATGCTGTCGACGCCGATCATCAACCCGCCGCAGTCGGCGATCCTGGGTATCCACGCGACCAAGGACCGTCCGGTCGTCGAAAACGGCCAGATCGTCATTCGCCCGATCAACTATCTGGCGATGTCGTACGATCACCGCATCATCGACGGCCGCGAAGCCGTGCTCGGCCTGGTCGCCATGAAGGAAGCGCTGGAAGATCCGGCGCGCCTGCTGCTCGACCTGTAAGCCGGGCGGGGAAGGTGGCATGCCACCTTCCCCCGTGAAGTTGCTATCCCGTTGGTACGGCAAGGCCCGCAGGGCACAACCCGGGCGGGTCTTCCCCTGATCAGGAAAACACTATGTCCAAACAATTCGATGTGGCTGTCATCGGCGGTGGGCCCGCCGGCTACGTGGCAGCCATCCGCGCTTCGCAACTGGGTCTGAATACCGTCTGCTGCGAATCCAACGCCTACGCCGATCCGAAGGGCGAACCGCGCCTGGGCGGCACGTGCCTGAACGTGGGCTGCATTCCCTCCAAGGCGCTGCTGCACTCGTCGGAACTGTTCGACCAGGCCAGCCATTCGTTCGTCATGCACGGCATCAAGACCGAAGGCGTGTCGATCGACGTGCCGTCGATGATCAAGCGCAAGGACAACATCGTCACGCAACTGGTCACCGGCATCAAAGGTCTGTTCCGCAAGTACAAGGTCAATTTCATGCCCGGCCTGGGCAGCTTTGTCGGCCAGAAGGACGGCCTGTGGCAAGTGAAGATCGGTGATGAAGTCATCGAAGCCAAACATGTCATCATCGCCACCGGTTCGCGCGCCCGCCATCTGCCGGGCATTCCGGTCGACCAGAAGCTGGTGCTCGACAACGAAGGCGCACTGGACATCAACGAAGTGCCCAAGCGCCTCGGCGTGATTGGCGCCGGCGTGATCGGCCTCGAGATGGGCTCGGTGTGGAAGCGCCTTGGCTCGCAAGTGACGATCCTCGAAGCGCTGCCCGATTTCCTCGCTGCCGCCGACCAGAACGTGGCCAAGGAAGCATGGAAGATCTTCACCACCAAGCAGGGCCTGAACATCCAGCTCGGCGTGAAGATCAAGGAAGTCACGCCCAAGAAGAAGTCCGTGGTCGTCAAATACGAAAACGACGAAGGCGAACAGTCCGTTGAGTTCGACAAGCTGATCGTGGCCGTGGGCCGCACGCCGAACACCGATGGTCTGAATACCACGGCCGTCGGCCTGGAGCTGGACGAACGCGGCCGCGTGAAGGTAGGCGAACACTGCGCCACCAACCTGCAGAACGTGTGGGCCATCGGTGACGTGGTCCCCGGCCCGATGCTGGCGCACAAGGGCATGGAAGAGGGCGTGATGGTGGCGGAAGTCATCTCCGGCCAGTCGGGTCACATCAACTACGACGCCATTCCCTGGGTCATCTACACGCATCCGGAAATCGCCTGGGTCGGCAAGACCGAGCAAGAGCTCAAGGCTGCCAACATTCCGTTCAAGAACGGTCAGATTCCGTTCCTGGCGAATGGTCGCGCGCTGGGTCAGGGCGACACGACGGGCTTTGTGAAGGTGATCGCGCATGCTGAGACCGACCAGATCCTGGGCGTGCATGTCATCGGTACGAACGCTTCGGAACTCATCGCCGAAGCCGTGGTGAGCCTGGAATTCGCCGCCTCCGCCGAAGACCTGGCACGCACCTGCCACGCGCACCCGACGTTGTCCGAAGCGATGCACGAAGCGGCGCTGGCCGTCGACAAGCGCTCGCTGCACTTCTGATCGTCGCGTCTGCGGACGCAATGATGCTGCCGATGGTGCAAGTGTGAAAACGCTTGCACCATTTTCTTTGTTCAGACGACCGGGCTCCGCCCCTTTGCAGCATGACCGCCTATCGCATCCTGAACGTTCCTGAATTCGGCGTGCTCGACGCCTACCGCTCGCAGCTCGAGCGGCGCGACTACAAGGCCGACCCCGCGCAGTTGCGGGCCGTCGAGCGTCTTCAGGATCTCTACACCGAACTGCTGGCCTTCAAGGCGCGGCGTCGTACCGCACTGCGCAAGCTGCTATTCAATCCGGACCTGCCGCGCAGCGTTTACCTGTGGGGCGGGGTGGGGCGCGGCAAGAGCTTCATCATGGATGCGTTTTTCGACGCCGTGCCGTATCGCCGCAAGCGTCGCGTGCACTTCCATGCCTTCATGCAGTCCATTCATCACCAATTGCGCGCGGCCAAGGACGAAAGCGATCCGCTCTCCCGCGTGGCCGACCACCTTGCGGAAGAAACCCGCCTGCTGTGCTTCGACGAATTCCACGTCTCGGACATCGCGGACGCGATGATCCTGGGCCGCTTGCTCGAAGCCTTGTTCGAGCGTGGCGTGGTGTTTGTCATGACGTCCAACTACCCGCCCGATGGACTTTATCCGAACGGGTTGCAGCGCCATAACTTCATTCCGACCATCGAGCTGATCAAGCGTCGTTTCGACGTGGTCGAGGTCGACAACGACACCGATTACCGCCTGCGCTCGCTCGAACGCATGAACACCTACATCGTGCCGAGCGGGCAGGCTGCCGACGAAACACTGAGCGCACACTTCGAGCGCATCGCCGGGCTCGCCGGGCGGCCGCGCGATCTCGATGTGCTCGGGCGTCCGGTCCATGCACGCATGGAGGCGCCCGGCGTGGTGTGGTTCGACTTCCAGGACATCTGCGGCGGGCCACGTTCACAGAACGACTATCTCGAAATCGCCCGTGAATATCACACCGTGCTGGTGTCGAACCTTCCGGTGATGACGCGCAACCATTCCAACGAAGCGCGCCGCTTCACCTGGTTGGTCGACGTGCTCTACGACACCCGTACCAAGCTCATTGTCAGCGCCGCTGCCGAAGCGCCGATGCTGTACCGCGAGGGGCCGAATGCGCAGGAATTCCCACGTACCGTGTCGCGCCTGATCGAGATGCGCACCGTGGAATATCTGGCAGAGGCGCACCGACCGCAGTAAGGCATCGATGCAAGGTCGTCGTTGTTTGACGTCGGCCACCCTCGATGCCAGCGGCAACAACGTATAAGACCGGCTGTAAGAATATACGCAACAGGGGGTAGGGGAGTGTTGAGGTTTCTACGACGACTCAGCGCGGGGGCGCTGTTGCTCGTCTCGATCTGTGCCGCCAGCGTTGCTCACGGCATGACCTATCAGCGCGTGGGCGAAGTATTGATCGTCACTGGCGTTGTCGATGTGAACGACCGGGCGTTGCTCGGCGGTCACTTCAAGCAAGGCGCCCGCGTGCTTGTACTGCGGGACATGGCCGGTGTGCTCGACCACATGGATGTCTATGACGATGTGGCAACCGTCGTTCGACGGGCCGGCGTCACGACCGTCGCGCAGGGTGCCTGCTCTGGCGCATGCGCGATGTTGTTCGCCGCCGGAACCGAGCGTCGCTTTGCCGCCGGTACGCCGCAACAGCCCACCGTGGTGTGGATCGGCTCTGCCGCCGAGACGATGCGCAATGCCTACACCTTCTATTCGCGGATGCTGCGCGCCATGCCGTTCGGTTTGCTCACCCGCAACACTGCGGCGGGCAGGAGCGGACGTGCCTTGGCGGGCATGCCGTCTCCAACACAGCCGGAAGGGCTCCTCTATGAATGCCAGCAGGAAGGCTCGCCCGGCTCGTGCGCGCTCGTCGAGCGTCTGACGGCGTGGAGCAGCGGCTTGATTACATCGCCTCAGCCGTTCGAGATACCCGCTGTCGCGTCCGCTCAGGCTCCCGCACCGCAACCCGTGGCGGCCTCGGGTCAGGAGAATCCCGGCGAAGCGCTCGGCACCGCTCTGCCAAACAGTGTGGTACCGCCATCCGCGGCGACTCCGGCGCTCGTGTCTGCACCGCCGCCTGCGCCACAGGGAGCGACGAAGCCGGTTCCGGCTGCCGCGACGCAAGTCTCTTTGGTGAGCGCCATGCTGGCCGCTTCCGTCGAGCGCGGCGTCGGGCCGACGGGAATCGGCACTGTCTTCCGCAAGGACGACAAGGTCTTCGCCTACGCGGCTTTCAGTTGGTCGGGCGCAGTGGGCGGCAAACACGTCTTCGAGACGCGCTGGTATCGCGGTGCCGAGATCGTTGTTCGTCCGGCCGCCGTGCCGGTGGAGTGGGCTGCCGCACCGGGTGCCGTATGGCAGAGCGTCGGAGCCGATCTACTGGGGCGGGGGAGCTACCGCGTGGAGTTCGTCCTCGATGGGCGCGTGGTGGCGACCAAGGCTTTCACCGTTGACTGATGCGCCCGCCGCGCTTGCTTGGCTTCAGGCGCGGCAACGACTCTGCGTGGGCAGGTGGCGAGCGAGAAATTCCATCTGATCGGCCAGGATGTTGCGATTCGACAGAATCAGATATTCGGCCTTGTTCGGCACGTAGGGCGCGTACAGCAACAACATGTGCGCCTGTTCGGGCGTGCGGCCGGCCTTGCGCTGGTTGCAGTGACGGCATGCCGTGACCACGTTCATCCAGGTGTCCTGCCCGCCGTGCGAGACGGGGACGACGTGGTCTCGCGTGAGCTTCTGCACCGAGTATTCGTCCCCGCAGTAGGCGCAGATGTGTCGGTCGCGGTGGAACAGTTCGCGGTTGGAGAGTGGCGGAACCTGGATCAGGCTGCGCGCCGGTAGCGCCTTGCCCTTGATGGCAATGATGCTGTTGGCCGTCAGCATCGAGCGCGTGCCGGTCAGGCGCGACATGCCACCGTAGAACGTAAAGCGATGTTCGCCCGCGTCCCAGGCGACCAGGTTCTTGGAGTAGTAGAACAACGCATGCTGCCAATTCACCCATCGGTGGGGCTGGCCGTGCATGTCCAGCGTCAGGATGAGCGGGCGTCGTTCCACGTAGGAGGGTCGGGGCTCCGCGGCGGTACGCATGGTGTCAGAGGCTCCTCCTTAGAGACCTGTTCCTGATCCTGTTGCGAGGCCGTGATCGAGGGCACGCGACTCAAGATGCGCACCCGCTGACACCCCTGGCCGAATCAGAATACGTTCGGAGGTCGTCAGACAACGGCTGTCCTCCGAAGGATATTCCTATAGTGTTTTTTTTCAATCGCCTGTGGCCCATCCGCCGTCGGGCGGCGGGCGCAGTCCAGATTCATATTTGCAGAAAACAATCTGGCCCGGCGGCCTTCAGGCCGCGGGCGGTGGAGGCAAGTCCGCCACACGGAAGCGGAAGTGACCTTCGCGGCGATCGGCGAAGAAATGGCGCAGGGTGAGGGCGATTGAACGGAAGGCGATTTCGTCCCACGGGATTTCGTCTTCGCGCATCAGGGCGACTTCCAGGGATTCGGGTCCCGGTGCGAAGTCGACATCCAGCAGGCGAGCCCGGTAGAGCATGTGGACCTGACTGATGTGGGGCACGTTCACCAGCGTGTACAGCTCGGTCAGTTCAATGCGTGCGCAAGCCTCTTCCATGGTCTCGCGAATGGCGGCCTGGCCTGTGGTTTCGTCGTTTTCCATGAAGCCTGCAGGCAGGGTCCACAGGCCATGACGTGGTTCGATGGCGCGGCGGCACAGGAGTATGCGGTCTTCCCAGACGGCGAGCGCGCCAACCACCATCTTTGGGTTCTGGTAGTGGATCGTGCCGCACGCCTCGCACACGAAACGGGGCAGGGCATCGCCGTCCGGAATCCGCAGCGCCACGCCGGCGCCACAGGCTGAGCAGAATTTCATGGGAAGCCTTCCGATCAATTACCCGCATTCTAACGTGCCCTTTGGTGTGCCATGAATCGCTAAAGGCAGGCGCGGCCGCGCCGATAAACGGTTCACAAGGCCGTGTTCCCACGGTCGTCCGACCACAAACACAAGAACACGAAATCGTCGTCACGGTCCCATGTCGTCGCCCATTGATCTGTCGCGCTTCGAACAACTCAAGGCCTCGGGCGATCTGCCATCGCCGAAGGGCGTTGCACTGGCGATCATGCGCGTGATGCAGCACGACGACGTGTCGATGGCTGAGCTGGCGCGCATCATCCGCACCGATCCGGCATTCGTCGGTCGGCTCATCAAGGCGGCCAACGGCTTGATCGGCTACAACCGTCGCCCGGTGGCGTCGATCCAGGACGCGCTGACGGTGCTCGGCCTGCCGGCCGTTCGTACGATGGCGCTGGGCTTTTCGCTGCTGACCAATTACCGCAGCGGATCGTGCTCCGAGTTCGACTATGGACATTTTTGGTCGGCGTCCCTGCTGCGGGCAGTCGCCGCGCAGGCGTTGAGCCAGCGCACGCGCGCCGCAGCGCCCGACGAGACCTACTGCCTCGGGCTATTGTCGCGTGTTGGGGAGCTGGCTCTGGCGACGCTCTATCCGCGCGAATACTCACAATTGCTGGCGGCGGTGCGGGGCGATGCCTCCGTGAATCTGCTCGAACTCGAAAGCCGTGAGTTCGCCATGAATCACGCCGAACTCGGCGCTGCGATGCTGGCGGATTGGGGTTTGCCCCGCGTATTCACCGAGGCGGCCTACCATTGCGCCAGCGGGACCGCCGGCTCGGCGCCCGAAGGGTCGCGCGACCACGTGCTGATCCAGTCGTTGTCGGTGGCAACACTGATGGCGCAATCGTGTCTGGTCGATGACGCCGGCCGCTCAACTGTGTTGCACCGCGTGCTGGCCGCAGGGTCGCGCCTGGGCTTCGACGAGGAAGTCATGACCGCGATGTGCGACGACGTCGCGCGTGAATGGCTGGAGTGGGGCGCTTTGCTCAACGTCCAGGCCGATCGCCTGCCGCCGTTCGAGCACTATCTTCGTGAGCCGGACACGGGTATCGACCGTATCGTGTCCGCCGATCCCGTGCCGACGGCCGCTCCGCAAGCGCCGGCCCAGGCCCAGACTCAGCGGCTGCGCGTACTCGTGGCCGAGGCCGACGACGATATTCGCACTACGGCGCGGCGCGCGTTGCTCGACGCCGGATACGACGTGGCCGAGGCGCGCGACGGCTATACGGCGACCGAACTGGCGCTGGATTTCCAGCCCGACATGATGCTCATGGCCTGGCAGTTGCAGGACGTCAGCGGCGTCGAACTGGTCAAGACCTTGCGCAAGACGCGCATCGGCCGGGCGATCTATGTGGTGGCGCTGACCGACAGCGTCAGTGAAGACCTGTTGATCGAAGCCTACGAATCCGGGGCCGACGCGGTACTGGGCAAGCCGGTGAATCCACGTCTGTTGCAGGCCCGGCTCAAGGCGGCGTGCCGCCTGACCTCGCTCCACCAGGAGATCGAGCACGATCGCGAGGAAATCCGCCACTTTGCCGCCGAACTGGCTGTCAGCAACCGTCGCCTCCAGGAAGTGGCGCTGATGGATTCGCTGACCGGCTTTCCGAATCGGCGGTTCTTTACCGATCGCCTGACGCAGGAGTGGTCGGCGTCGTCGCGTAGCGGCAGGCCGCTGGCGTGCCTGATGATCGATATCGATCAATTCAAGTCGATCAACGATACCTACGGTCACGACGTGGGCGACTCCGTCCTGCGCCAGGTCTCGGCGGCCATCCGCCAGGGGCTGCGTTCGCATGATGTGGTGGCTCGTACGGGCGGCGACGAGTTCCTGGTGATGTGCCCCGATACGACGCTCGAAGCCGCCTTGCGCTGCGCCGAGCGGGTGCGTTCAACGGTGGAGCGCGCCGAAGTGGTGGCGGGCATGTTGCACTTGCGCATCACCATCAGTGCAGGCGCTGCGGCGCGCAATGCAGGTGTTGTCGATACCGATGCGCTGATCAAGCGGGCGGATCAGGGCCTTTATCTCGCCAAGCAACTGGGGCGCAATCGTGTAGCCTCCGTGCAGTTGCAGGAAGTCACAGAATCGGGGAACGCCGATAATTCGTGAATTTGAGAAAAACGACGAACGGCGGTCTGGAATTTGTTGCTGGCGAAGACTCGAAAAAATAGTTCGCGAAAGTCTAAAGTTCTGTGACGCGCTGCCGATAACAATGAAGATCGCTGATTTCATTGAAGTAATTTTCCTGATACGGAACTGGTAACAGTTCTGTAGCGGGTTTCATTGCTGCGTGTAGGATAAATTCCTACATCCGATGTTCTTTTTGTTTCTACTGTTTTTAGCGATTTTGCCTGATTGGTACCGCCTGACCCGGGCGGCACACTCGCCTCACCTGCTGACGAAACCGTCAGAGACCGTGCGAAAGAGGTAGTGTGAAATGAAGGCCACCGACGTTCAAAGCGAGATCAAGGAGCTGAATCTCGCGTATCTGATGCTCGCGCAGCAAATGATCAAGACCAGTCGCGAGTCCGCCATGCTGAAGCTGGGCGTGGGCTCCGATGTCGCTGACATCATCGAAGGGCTGACCCCGGGCCAGATCCTGCGTATGGCAGGTTCCGACATGATGCTGTGCCGCTTCCGCTTTGACGACGGTCTGCTCGTCAATCTGCTCGCCAACCACGAACGCGACTCCGCGGCCTCGCGCATTCACGCCGCTATCCTGGCTGCGGGTCGTCCGGTCGAGCAGGTCGCCTGAGGAGCCCGTCATGCGCATGAAGAGTCTGATTCAGGACGCGCAGGAAACCCAGCGCGCGATGGAAATGATCGAACTCGGCGCTCGCATGCAGATGCTGGAGTCCGAAACCGGCCTGTCGCGCGAACGCCTGCTCAAGCTGTACAAGGAAATCCGCGGTGAATCGCCGCCCAAGGGCATGCTGCCGTTTTCGACCGATTGGTTCATGCCGTGGCAGCAGAACGTTCACGCCTCGTTGTTCATGGCGTTCCTCGGGTTCATCCAGCGCAATACCGGTTTGAGCGGGCTGGATGCCACGCTCAAGGCGTTCCGCATCTACAAGGAGCACACCGAAAACCAGGGGCTCGATCAGGTGATGAGCCTGACCCGCGCCTGGACGCTGGTGCGTTTCTTCGACGCCAAGATGCTGCAACTGGCGACCTGCACTTGCTGCCAGGGCCAGTTTGTCGCCCACGCGTACGACCCGACCAAGGGCTACGTCTGTGGACTCTGCAACATGCCGGCGCGCGCCGGTAAGGGCAAGCGCGCCGCAGCACGCGAAGAGGCCGTCGCTGCCGCAATGTAGCCTCCGCTCTCCGATTCGCACTCCTCGCACTAATGACGCCGGCGCCAGCCGGCGTCGTCATTTGCAGTCCGCCATATTGCGCCGGGAAGCCGGTCGTCGCCATCCCCTCGGCGTGCCGTTCAAGTTCGAACAGGGTGCGCCGTTACCAATACAGGAAACCAACTAAAAGCAGTCCCCCAAAGGCACTTAAATGGTCTTGCTTGTCGGCTATGTATTGATTCTTGCCGCCTCCGTCGGCACCTACGCGATCCACGGCAATGTGGCCGTACTGTGGGTGCCCACTGAATACCTCGCCATCGTCGGCCTGATGACCGGTGGCTTCGTCGCCGCCAACCCGATGAAGATCGTCAAGGCCACGTTCAAGGCGCTGCCGGGCGTACTCAAGGGCGCGCCGTACAACAAGGCGCTGTATGTGGATCTGCTGGCGATGCTGTTCGAGCTGCTTTCCAAGGTCCGCAAGGAAGGCTTGATGTCCATCGAGAATGACATCGAGAACCCCGAGTCCAGCCCCATCTTTTCGAAGTACCCGGCATTCCTGGCCGACCATCATGCGGTGGAGTTCCTGACCGACTATCTGCGCATGATGGTCGGTGGCAACCTCAATGCGTTCGAACTCGAAAACCTCATGGACGTGGAGCTCGAAACGCATCATCACGAAGCGGCCGCGCCGGCGCACGCCGTGACCAAGATCGCGGATGCCTTACCGGCGTTCGGTATCGTCGTGGCGGTGATGGGGGTTGTGAACGTGATGAGCTCGGTGGGCGAGCCGCCGGCGGTATTGGGCAAGATGATCGGCGGCGCGCTCGTCGGTACATTCCTCGGGATTCTGCTTTCGTACGGTTTTGTCGCACCGGTGGCCAACCAGCTCGAACAGAAATGCGAGGCGTCCGGGAAGATCTATCAGTGCATGAAAGCCGTGCTGCTGGCCAGCATGAGCGGCTATGCGCCGCAGGTCGCGGTGGAGTTCGGCCGCAAGGTGCTCGCCTCGGATGACCGGCCGAATTTCCGCGAGCTGGAAGAAGAGATCAAGAATCGCAAGGGCAAGTGACCGCCATGGATGATCAGCGGCCCATTGTCGTCAAACGCATCGTCAAGAAAGGCGGTGCCCATCATGGCGCGGCGTGGAAGATCGCTTACGCCGACTTCGTGACGGCGATGATGGCTTTCTTTCTGCTCATGTGGCTGCTCGGCTCCACGACCAAGGGTGACCTCAAAGGCATCGCCGATTACTTTCAGAATCCGCTTAAGCTTTCTCTGCAAGGCGGCCCGGGCTCGGGGGCCGCGACGACGCCGATCGAAGGCGGCGGCAAGGATCTGACCAAATCGGTAGGCGAGGTCGCCCGCAGCAACGACCGCGACGCGCGCACGCTGACCAAGGTGCAGGTAAGCAGCAAGCCTTCACCGCAGGAAGAGAAGGTCGAGCGCGCCAAACTGCAGGATCTGAAGGCGCGCATTGAGTCGGTCATCGAAGCGAGCCCCGATCTTCGCCAGTTCAAGAATCAATTGCTGTTGGATATCACCAGCGAAGGGCTGCGCATCCAGATCGTCGATCAGCAGAACCGGCCGATGTTCGACAGCGCGAGCGCCGAACTCAAGCCGTATGCGCGCGTCATCCTGCGGGCTATCTCGGCGGTGCTCAACCAGGTGGACAACCGGATCGCCGTTTCTGGCCACACTGACGCGGCACAGTACGCGGGCGGCGAGCGAGGGTTCTCCAACTGGGAGTTGTCCGCCAACCGTGCCAACGCCTGCCGGCGCGAACTGGTGGCGGGGGGAATGGACGAACGCAAGATCGTGCGCGTGACAGGGCAGTCGTCGATCATTCCGCTCGACCGGAACGATCCCTTCAACCCGATCAATCGCCGGATCAGCATCCTGGTGATGAACTCGCGCACGGCGGACGCGCTGATGCAGGGCGGGCAGGATGTTGATGTCGAGGCAGATACGGCGGACGCCGAACAACTGGCGGCTGAGTTGTCGTCGGCACCGAAGGCCGGTGGCGCAGAACGTCGCTGAACCGGCCTTCTGAGGCAGGAGCCCGGCTGTGCGGCCGGGCTTGGCGTTGCTGGCTGCTTATTCCGGACAGAACAAGCCGTGTTTGCGGAAGATCGCTCGCGCTTTCGATACCTGTTCAGGCGTCGGCGTTGGCGTGTCAGCCAGTTGGTAGTCCATCCCCAGTTGTTCCCATTTGAACTTGCCGAGTTGATGGAAAGGCAGGACCTCGGCGCGTTCGACATTGCCCAGCGATGCGGCAAAGCGCGCCACGCCTTCGATGTTGTCGTCGGCGTCGGTCAGGCCTGGCACCAGCACGAAGCGAACCCACATCGGACGCTTGCGTTCGGCCAGTCGCCGCGCAAAAGCCAGCACGGGTTCGACTGGTTTGGCGGTGGCGCGGATGTGCGTC
Organism: Uliginosibacterium sp. sgz301328; assembly: GCF_041807905.1. Lineage (NCBI taxonomy): Bacteria > Pseudomonadati > Pseudomonadota > Betaproteobacteria > Rhodocyclales > Zoogloeaceae > Uliginosibacterium > Uliginosibacterium sp. sgz301328. The sequence continues at coordinate 219,320 of NZ_JBGVSA010000001.1, read as the reverse complement.
TCCGGGTCCCAACTCTTGATGTCGAGGAGGAACAGATCAATCTGGTCGAGTTCTTCGTCCGATAGCTTGTTGCCCAGGAAGCCATTGGTGTCGAGCGCCGTGTGGATGCCCATCGCGCGCGCGCCACGCAGGATGTTCATCACGAAACGGTCCTGCACCAGCGGCTCGCCGCCGGATACCGTCACGCCGCCGCCCGAAAGGCGCAGGTAGTCCTTGTACTTGCCCAGCTCTTCGAGGATGTCGTCGGCTGCGACGAGGCGGCCGTGCTTGAGCTTCCAGGTGTCCGGGTTGTGACAGTACTGGCAGCGGAATTCGCAGCCTGTCGTCCAGAACACGACGCGGACGCCGGGGCCATCGACGGCGGAGCCGGTTTCTTCTGAATGCAGGAATCCCCAACGACCTTCGTGGCCGATCTCTTCGGCCTGGTTGTCGTTGATCTCGTCGTTGCTCTCTGTACGGAGTTCAAAGCGGCTGCCCTGGAGGCGGCGCTTGGCAGTTTGTGGTGTCGTCATGGTTATATGACCTGGTTGCCAGAAAGAAAAATCCCGGTCAGGGCGGTGCCCTGACCGGGATGCTCTTACTTAGACAGCAGAGCCGTCAATCAGAGTTCGCCGTGGAACGTCCGGTTGATGACGTCGAGCTGCTGTTCGCGGGTCAGCTTGATGAAGTTGACCGCGTAGCCGGACACGCGGATGGTCAGCTGCGGGTACTTCTCCGGGTGATCCATGGCGTCGACCAGCGTGTCACGATTGAGCACGTTGACATTGACGTGGAAACCGGTGGTACCGAAGAAGCCGTCCAGCGAACGGGCCAGGTTGGTGGTCTGGTCATTCACGTTCGAACCCATGCCGCTCGGCACGATGCTGGAAGTCAGCGAGATACCGTCCTGGCAGTGCTCGTACGGAATCTTGGCGACCGACATGGCCGAGGCCACGAAGCCCAGCTTGTCGCGGCCGTGCATCGGGTTTGCACCCGGAGCAAACGGTTCGCCAGCGCGGCGACCGTCCGGCGTGTTGCCGGTGGCCTTGCCGTACACCACGTTCGACGTGATGGTCAGTACCGACTGGGTGTGCAGCGCGTCGCGGTAGGTCTTGTGCTTGCGCAGTTTGTTCATGAACGTTTCGGTCAGCCAGACAGCGAACTGGTCGACGCGGTCGTCGTTGTTGCCGAACTTCGGGAAGTCGCCTTCCGTCACGTAGTCAGTGATCAGCCCGGAGTCGTCGCGAACGACCTTGACCTTGCCGTACTTGATCGCGGACAGCGAGTCAGCGACCACCGACAGACCAGCAATACCGAAGGCCATCGTGCGCAGCGGGTTGTAGTCGTGCAGCGCCATTTCGATACGCTCATAGGCGTACTTGTCGTGCATGTAGTGAATGACATTCATTGCATTCACGTAAGTGCGGGCCAGCCATTCCATGGCGTGGTCGAACTTGGCCATCACGTCGTCGAAGTCGAGGTATTCACCCTTGACTGCGTCGAACGCGTCCATGACCTGGTCGCCGGATACTTCGTCGCGGCCGCCGTTGATGGCGTACAGCATGCACTTGGCCAGGTTGACGCGAGCGCCGAAGAGCTGCATCTGCTTGCCGACACGCATGGCCGATACGCAGCAGGCGATGGCGGTGTCGTCACCCCAGGCCGGTCGCATCAGTTCGTCGGACTCATACTGGACGGCGCTGGTGTCGATGGAAACCTTGGCGCAGAACTTCTTGAAGCCTTCCGGCAGCTTCGGCGTCCAGAACACCGTCATGTTGGGTTCCGGTGCCGGCCCCAGGTTGTACAGGGTCTGCAGGTAACGGAAACTGTTCTTGGTCACCAGCGGACGGCCGTCAGCCGCCACGCCGCCGATCGATTCGGTCACCCAGGTCGGGTCGCCCGAGAACAGCGCGTCGTATTCCGGTGTGCGCAGGAAGCGGACGATGCGCAGCTTGATGACGAAGTCGTCGATGATTTCCTGGGCTTGCGATTCGGTCAGCGTGCCTTCGGCCAGATCGCGCTCGAAGTAGGCGTCCAGGAAAGTCGAGGTGCGGCCCAGCGACATGGCGGCGCCGTTCTGTTCCTTCACGGCACCCAGGTAGCCGAAGTACAGCCATTGCACGGCTTCCTTGGCGGTTGCAGCCGGACGGGAAATGTCGAAGCCGTACTTGGCGGCCATTTCCTTCAGCTCGCTCAGGGCCTTGACTTGTTCCGACAGTTCCTCACGGTCGCGGATGATCTCGTCGGTCGAGTGAGCGCCATCGATGGAAGCCTTTTCAGCCTTCTTGAACTTGATCAGCGCATCGACGCCATACAGAGCCACGCGACGATAGTCGCCGATGATGCGGCCACGACCATAAGCATCGGGCAGGCCCGTCACGATGTGCGAGCTGCGCGCCTTGCGCACGTCTGCCGGGTAGGCATCGAACACGCCGTCGTTGTGGGTCTTGCGGTACTTGGTGAAGATCTCGCGGTTCTTGGGGTCAACCGGGAAGTTGAATGCCTTCAGGCTGGTTTCAACCATGCGCCAGCCGCCATTCGGGAAAATCGCGCGCTTCAGCGGAGCATCGGTCTGCAGACCGACGATGACTTCATTGTCTTTGTCGATGTAGCCGGCGTCGTGCGCGGTGATCGAGGAGGGGATTTGCGAAACGTCGAGGACGCCACGCTTGCGTTCTTCTTCAAACAGACCGGACAGTTTGTTCCAGATCGCGGTGGTACGCGGGGTCGCAGGGGCCAGGAAACTGTCGTCGCCTTCGTACGGCGTCACGTTATTCAGAATGAAGTCACGGACGTCGATGGCGTTCTTCCACGCAGAGCCCTTAAAGCCACGCCATGCATCAGCGGCGGCGGTGGGGGAGCTTTGGTCACGTTCAGACATGATTGCCTCCTAGTGGCATTTGAAATCGATACCCCCGGTAGGGGCCTGCGCGTCAGGACCTTGTGGGCCCACCCTCGCGCTGTTGAAAGAAGTATGCGCTTCGAGAGTGTCTAATGTTTGATTTAAAGCAAAGTCGCCAGAAACATCCTAATGAAATCAATGTATTACGTAGCTTTATCTTCCCATAGAAAGCGCTTCTGGTGCAGTGCAAAATGCTGTTGTCATGGGGTGTGGTAACAGAACGCTTCACCAGTATAGGTGGAGTTTTCTGGCCTGTCTCGAGGAGAAATCCCTTGTGGCCGATGGCGCTTGAGCAAACCCATTCGATTCGAATGGCATGGCGCAAGTCACCATCGAGGGGAGGGGAAAATCAGCCGTTCTTTTTGTGTTGCGGCGCCGCACGACCATTGCCGCGCTGCGCAGGACGGGCGCCGTTGCGCGCCTGCCCGCGATTGCGCTCTTGCAACGCGCCCTGTCCTGGACGGGGGCCGCGATTGCCGCGTGGCGGTTGCTGCCGATGTGCCGGAGCCGGGGGCGCCGAGTCGCTGATGGGCGCAGGGACGAAGTCATCGATCGTGACCCGCTCGATGGGGCGCTTGATCAGGCGCTCGATGGCGCCCAGCAGCTTCAACTCCTCGCCGTCGACCAGCGACACCGCCGCGCCGGCGCTGCCAGCACGACCTGTACGGCCAATGCGGTGGACGTAGTCTTCCGGCACATTCGGCAGTTCGAAGTTGACCACCTGGGGCAACTGGTCGATATCCAATCCGCGTGCGGCGATGTCGGTCGCCACCAGTACGGGCAGCGTACCTTCCTTGAAGTCGGTCAATGCGCGGATGCGCGCGTTCTGGCTCTTGTTGCCGTGAATCGCGGCAGACGGAATGCCTTGCTTGCCAAGATATTCGGCCAGACGATTGGCGCCATGCTTGGTGCGCGTGAATACCAGCACCTGACGCCAGTCGTGTTTCTTCACCAGGTGCGCGAGCAGTTCACGCTTCTGCTTTTGCCCGATCAGGTGGACCGATTGCTGCACCAATTCGGATGCCGTGTTGCGGCGCGCGACGTCAACGCGGCCGGGGTTGTCGAGCAGGCCATCGGCCAGTTCGCGAATCTCATCCGAGAACGTGGCAGAGAACAGCAGGTTCTGACGCTTGGCGGGCAAGAGCGCAAGAATCTTGCGAATGTCGCGGATGAAGCCCATGTCGAGCATGCGATCGGCTTCATCGAGCACGAGGATTTCGATACCCGACAGATCGAGGGTTTTCTGGCCGACGTGATCGAGCAGGCGACCGGGCGTGGCCACGAGAATGTCGACGCGGCGGCGTAGTGCAGCAATCTGCGGATTGATGTTCACGCCGCCAAACATGACGAGCGACGTCAGCGGTACGTGTTTGCCATAGGTGCGGACGGACTCCTCGACCTGTGCCGCGAGTTCGCGCGTGGGTGTGAGAATCAGGCAGCGAGGACGCCCGGCAGCGGGCTGGCGCGCGGGCTGCGTGGTGTTCAGGCGGTGCAGGACCGGCAGCGTGAAGCCGGCGGTCTTGCCGGTGCCCGTCTGCGCAGTGGCCAGCAAGTCACCTCCGGAGAGTACGAGCGGAATGGCCTGGGCTTGAATCGGGGTGGGGTGGGTATAACCAGCGTCTGAAACAGCGCGCAATAGGGGTTCGGCCAGTCCAAGACCGGCAAAGAGAACCTCGGATGTCATGCAGTGAAACTCCAGCGGCAGCCTGCCGCTCGGAGCGACACCAATCGACGCGGCGGGCCAGTAGTGATCGAAGCGATCGGTGAGAAAAACTTGCCGGTGCGCTGATTGGCGAGGCGCACGGAAAACGCCGATTGTAAGGCCTAAGGGGGTTGGCGCGAAATTTTCCTGCCGCAGGAGAATGCCGGACACGCCATGTTGTGGTGCGCAACCCAACGAAAAACGGCGCCCGAAGGCGCCGTCTTGTCTGGTTGAGCAGGTGGCTCAGACGATGTCGAAGTAACGCTCGGCATTGCCATAGCAGATGCCTTCGACAACCTTCTTCAACTGCGCCCAGTCCTGCGGGTATTCGCCGTTCTCGACCCAGCCGCCGATCATGTTGCACAGGATGCGGCGGAAGTACTCATGACGGGTATAGGACAGGAAACTGCGCGAGTCCGTCAGCATGCCGACAAACGCGCCCAGGTTGCCCAACTGCGACAGTGCCGTGATCTGGCGGATCATGCCGTCCTTCTGGTCGTTGAACCACCAGCCGGAGCCGAACTGCATCTTGCCTACGACCTTGCCGTCCTGGTAGTTGCCGATCATGGTGGCCAGCACTTCATTGTGGATCGGGTTCAGGCAGTAGAGGATCGTCTTCGGCAGCAGATCGTCACCGTCCAGCGTGTCGAGGAAGCGGGCGATCTTGGCCGAGATCAGGTCGTCGGCGATCGAATCCCAGCCGGTGTCCGGGCCGAGCTGCTTGAACATGCGCGTGTTGTTGTTGCGTTGCGCACCGATGTGCAGTTGCATCGCCCAGCCGCGGCGGGCGTATTCACGGCCCAGGTGCAGCATGATGGCTGTCTTGAACTGGTCGGCCTGTTCTTTCGAAACCGGCTCGTTGCTCATGGCTTGCGCCAGTGTGGCGGTCAGTTCGCCTTCCGATGCCTGCGAGAAGAAGGCGATGTCGATGGCGTGGTCGGAAAGCTTGCAGCCGTGGGCGGCGAAGTAATCCAGGCGGGCATCCAGCGCCTTGAGCAGGTCGGGGAAGCTGTTGATCGCCACGCCCGATACAGCGGCCAGGCGACGGATGTAGTCCTGGAACCCGACGCGATCGATGTTGAACGATTTGTCCGGGCGGAACGTCGGCAGCACCTTGACCTTGAAGTCGCTGTCGGCCACGATGGCCTTGTGATAGGCGAGGTCATCGACCGGGTCGTCCGTGGTGCACACCACACGGACGTTGGAGCGGACCATCAGACCGCGAGCCGAAAGTTCAGGCTTGGCGATCTGGGCATTGCAGGTCTCCCACAGTTCATCGGCGGTGGCGGCGGAAACCAGCGTGCGGGTGCCGAAGTAGCGTTGCAGTTCGAGGTGGCTCCAGTGATAGAGGGGGTTGCCCACGCCCATCGGAAGCACTTCGCAGAACTTGCGGAACTTGGCCTGGTCCGGCTGGTTGCCCGTGATGAAGTCCTCGGTCACGCCCGAAGAACGCATGAAGCGCCACTTGTAGTGGTCACCACCGAGCCAGATCTCGGTGATGTTGCGGAACGATTTGTTCTCAGCGATTTCGACCGGCGGCAGGTGGCAGTGGTAGTCGATGATCGGCTGCGGTGCCGCGTATTCGTGGTACAGCTTCTGCGCGGTGGGCGACTCGAGGAGGAAATTGTCGTCCATGAATGCCTTGGCCATGTGGTGGGTCTCCTGATGGCGAGTCGGAATGCTCGCGTGAAAATGTCAGACCAAAAATTGTATCCCAGCCCGAAGCTGCCTTACAGCCTCAGATCAATTGTGACTGGTCGCATTCCGATTCGGTTGTTGAATATTCAAACTCCGCTATAGGAAGAGTAGCCGCCATCTACCGGAATAATGCTTCCGGTGACGAAGCTGGACGCCTTGGAGCATGCCAGCCAGAGCAGGGCGCCGAGCAATTCGTCGGCCGTCCCGAAGCGCGCCATCGGCGTCTGGGCGATCACGCGCTGCGCGCGCTCGGTGTAGCTGCCGTCCTCGTTGACCATCATCTTGCGGTTTTGCTCGGTGATGAAAAAGCCCGGCGCGACGGCGTTGACGCGGATGCCATGGCGTGCGAAGTGCGTCGCCAGCCATTGCGTGAAGTTGGCAATCGCTGCCTTGGCGCTGCTGTAGGCGGCCACCTGGGTCAGCGGTCGGTACGAGGCCATCGATGCAATATTGATGATCGAACAACCTTGCCGGCTGACCATGTGCTTGCCGAAGACCTGGCTTGGCAAAAGGCTGCCCATGAAGTTCAGATCGAATACCGCCTGGAACCCCGCGATATCGAGTTCCAGGAAGCTCGTGTTCTCCGGTCCGGCTGTGAGCGGATCAAAGTAACGCTGACCGGTGACGCCTTTCGGATTGTTGCCGCCAGCCCCGTTGATGAGGATGTCGCACGGTCCGAAAGTCGCCTTGATGTGGTCGGCGGCCGTTTCCAGCGATGGCCGGTCCAGCACATTGGCCGAAATGCCCATGGCGCGCCCGCCCGCGTGTTCGATTTCCTGAGCCAGCGCTTCTGCCTTCGCCAGGTCGCGGCCCAGGACGACCACCTTTGCGCCGCATGCAGCGAGCGCCCGGCACATGGCCGCGCCCAGTACGCCAGCGCCACCCGTCACAACCACCACCTTGTCTTTCAGATCAACCTGAAACGGTAATTCCGTCATGCTTCGCCTTGTTGTCCTTGGGTGGTGGGACGAACTTGTCGATCGCTTCCCACAACCCGTTTAGATAAACGGCGCCCAGGGCTCGGTCGTACAGTCCATAGCCGGGCTTGCCCGTTTCGCCCCAGATCATTCGCCCGTGGTCCGGGCGCACGTATCCGTCGAAACCGACGTCATGATACGCGCGCAGGATGCGCGCCATGTCGAGAGAGCCTTCGCAGGACAGATGGGACGACTCATAGAACGTACCGTCTTCTTCGACCGCCACATTGCGCAGGTGACCGAAGGGAATGCGGCCCATGCCGCCAAATTCGCGCACCAGCGATTCAACGTTGTTGCACAGGTCGGCGCCCAGCGAGCCCGAGCACAAGGTGATGCCGTTGGCGGGCGTATCGATTGTCTTGACCAGACGCATGAGGTCATCGCGGTTCTTGACGATACGTGGCAGGCCGAAGATGGGGCGGGGCGGATCGTCGGGATGCATGGCCATGCGCACGCCGACTTCCTCGGCAACAGGAATGATGCGCTTGAGGAAATACTCCAGGTTCTCCCACAACTTGTCCTCACTCACGTTCTTGTACTCATCGAGTACGCGGCGCAGGTCTTCCGGCTTGTAGCTGGCATCCCAGCCGGGGAGAGAAATGCCCTTCTCCGGATCGATCTGCGCGACCGCGTCGGCATCAAAGGCCAGCGTGTAGGACCCGTCGGGCAGTTGTTTGGCCATTTCGGTGCGCGTCCAGTCGAACACCGGCATGAAGTTGTAGCAGATCACCTTCACGCCGACGGCGGCGCAGTTGCGGATGTTCTGGCAGAAATTGTCGATCAGTCGATCGCGCGTGGGCTTGCCGAGCTTGATGTCCTCGTGCACCGGCACGCTTTCCACGACCTCGAACTTCAAACCTGCGGCCTCGATGCGATCGCGCAGCGCCTCGATCTTCTCAACAGGCCAGACCTCACCGACGGGAACATCGTAGACAGCAGAGACGATGCCGTAGATGCCCGGAATCTGCCGGATGTACTCCAGCTTGACGGGGTCGGACTGACCGTACCAGCGGAAAGTCATCTTCATGTTCGCTGCTCCTCGCGAAGGACTGACGCCCGTTGAAGGCAACGGGCAGAAGGCCGTTGCGCCGGACAAGTCTGTCGTGCCTGCAACGCCACGTGCTCGTTCCAGAATAGGTGCAGCGATGCCGTCGCGCTTGCGTCGCGATCGTGGGAATTTGATGAAGACTGGGGCGTTTCTGGGGGCTTGCCGGGCACAATGCTGACTTTTGTGAGAAGACAGGCAGTACGGAGGGCAGGCGTTCCACGCCTCGCTGTGCGGCTGGTTTATCTTGTATGGTAGTGTATATTGAGTGTTCGACACTCTCGATTCGATTTGGACAAAGTAATGGCGACCGTAGTACAGGCAGATGAGTTTCGTTACCGCGAACCGGTATCGATCGGTGCACAACTGCATCGACACCTGCGCGACGCAATCATCCGCGCCGATCTCAAGCCGGGACAGGCGCTGTCAGAAACCGAAGTCAGCAAGCGCTACGCGGTGAGCCGCCAGCCTGTCCGCGAGGCGTTCATCAAGCTTGCAGAAGAGCGCCTGGTTGAAGTGCTGCCCCAGCGTGGCACGTTCGTGGTGAAGATCTCGATCGATGACGTGATGGACGCGCGTTTCGTCCGCGAAGTCATCGAGGTCGCCATTGTGCAGGAAGTTGCTCTGAGCGCCACGCCAGCGCTTGTGGCGCAATTGCGCGATCTGCTCGAACAGCAGCGTGCGGTTGGCGGAGACAACGAACGCTTTCTTGCGCTCGACGAATCGTTCCACAAGCTGCTTGCTGGTGCGGTGCGACGCGACCACGCGTGGCGCGTGGTCGAAAACGTAAAGGCGCAGATGGATCGTGTGCGTTACCTGAGTATCGAGGACGCCACGCCGATGTCGATCATCGTCGAGCAGCACACACGGATCGTCGACGCCATCGAAGCGGGCGATGCGCTGGCCGCGGCTGCCGCCATGCGCACGCACCTGCGTGAAATCCTCAAGTCCTTGCCCGAGATCGCGCAGAATCACCCGGACATCTTCGAGCCGTCATCCGCGCCGTTGGCTGAGTAACGCGCCAACCCTACGGAAAAAAGGCCCGCGGCATTCTCAATGCCGCGGGCCTTTTCTTTGCGTCGCGTTACCGTGGCGCGCCTACCAGTTCCACAGTGTGCCGTCTTCAAGGCGCGCGATCGGCAGGTAAGCCGGATCGTACGGATAGCGCGCGGCCAGTGCTTCGTCCATTGTCACGCCATGTCCGGGCTCGTCGCCGGGCACCATGTAGCCGTTCTCGAAGCGGTAACTGTTTGGGAACACCTCGTTCACGAGCGGTTCGTGAGCCATGTATTCCTGGATGCCGAAGTTCGGGATCGAAATGTCGAAGTGCAACGCCGCGCCCATGCAGATCGGCGACACGTCGGTCGGCCCATGGCTGCCAGTACGCACCTGATACAGCTCCGCCAATGCCGCGATCTTGCGCATGTGGCTGATGCCACCGGTATGCGTGACGCTGGTGCGGATGTAGTCGATGAGCTGATTTTCGATCAGCGTCTTGCAGTCCCAGATGCAATTGAACACTTCGCCGACCGCCAGCGGCGTCGTTGTGTGCTGGCGGATCAGGCGGAAGGCGTCCTGATTTTCTGCCGGCGTGGCGTCTTCCATCCAGAAGAGGTGATACGGCTCGAGCATCTTGCCCAGACGCGCGGCCTCGATCGGCGTCAGGCGATGGTGTACGTCATGCAGCAGCGGCAGGTCCGGCCCGAAGCGATCGCGCAGTGCCTCGAACAGCTTGGGCATGTGCTGGATGTACTTGTCGGTCGACCAGATGGATTCCTGCGGCAATCCCTTGGTCGCGGGTTCGTAGAACCCGTTCGGCTGGCCTACGCCATAAACCTTGGCCAGACCCGGTACGCCGGTCTGCACGCGGATGGCCTTGAAGCCTTCCTCCAGGTGGCGCTCCACCGCCTCGATGGTGTCGTCGATGCTGGCCCCGTTGGCGTGGCCATACACCAGGCAGCCGGCGCGGCTCTTGCCGCCAAGCAGTTGGTACAGCGGCAGGTTTGCCACTTTCGCCTTGATGTCCCACAGCGCCATGTCGACCGCGGCGATGGCCGTCATCGTCACCGGCCCGCGGCGCCAGTACGCCCCTTTGTAGAGGTACTGCCAGATGTCTTCGATCTGATGCGGATCGCGGCCGATGAGGCAGGGGGCCACGTGGTCCTTCAGGTACGAAGCCACTGATAGTTCGCGGCCGTTGAGCGTGGCGTCGCCCCAGCCGACCAGGCCGTCATCGGTGACGATCTTGAGGGTGACGAAGTTGCGGCCGGGGCTGCAGACGATGACTTTGGCATCGATGATCTTCAATTTAATGTCTCCTGAAAAAACCTTGCGAAGCCGTCAGTGCTCTCGCGGAAATGGGTGAAAACCCTTATTTCGCCGTCGTTGTAACAAACTGACTCACCTACTACCATACATGTTAGCTGAGATTTCGACGTTCGCCACTTGATGCAATGTCGGGTCCGCAGCTTTCGAACCGGCAAGTCGGAACAAATAGAAGAATGCGTGGACGAGCTTGCCCCGCCCGCTCACGACGCAGCCTTGCGGATCGAGCAATTGATCGGCGGTGTGACTGGCTCCTGATACGCGCCGCCGGTTATTTCTGACAGAGGATAGGAGAAGGGTCCATGTTCAAACTAAACAGCCTGGCACGTCAGCTCGTGGTGGCGAGTCTCGTGGCAGCGGGTTCGGCAGTATCGTTGGTGGGTTCGGTGGCACACGCCCAGACGCCGCCGCCGTCCAAGCCCGTCGTCATCAACGTGGTCGACGTCGGCGGTGCGCTCGCCTTCCTGCAGGAAGGCATGGAGAAGTACCGGGACAACAACCCCAAGGTGGTCTCGCGCATCACCTTCACGAAGGCGCCTTCGCCCGAGTTGCCGGGCAAGCTCAAGGCGATGCAGGCTGCCAACCGTTCGGACATCGATCTGGTGGTAGGGGGCGTGGATATTCTGTCCTCGGGCATCGATCAGAATCTGTGGATTCCGATCTTCCCCACCTATGCGAAGGACTTTCCCGGCGTACTTGACAGTTACTTGCCGGCGGCGGCCAAGATGCAGGAACTGGCGCAGAACCAGGCGCTGGCGGTCGGATTCATGTACAACGGCCCGTTCCTCGAATACAACCCGGCGACCGTGAAAACCGTGCCGAGTACGCCGCAGGAATTGCTCGCCTGGTGCAAGGCCAATCCCAACAAATTCATCTACGCCCGGCCCGCCAATTCGGGGCCGGGGCGCGCATTCATCATGGGTCTGCCGTACATGCTCGGCGACAAGGACCCGAAGGACCCCGTCAAGGGCTGGGACAAGACCTGGGCCTACCTGAAGGATCTTGATTCCTGCATCGAGTACTACCCCTCGGGCACCGGCGCGGTGTTCAAGGAGGTGGGCGAAGGCTCGCGCGACATCACTGTCACCACCACTGGCTGGGACATCAATCCGCGCGCCCTGGGCATCGTGCCGAAGGAGTTCAAGATCAACATCTTCAAGGGCATGACCTTCGTGAACGACTCGCAGTACATGATGGTTCCGAAGGGTGTGACGGGCGATAAGCTCGCCGCAGTCATCGACCTCATGCGCTACATGATGCGCCCCGAAGCGCAGGCGCTCACATGGGACAAGGGCTACTTCTACCCCGGCCCGGCGATCAAGAACGTGCCGCTGTCGATGGCGCCGAAGGCAAGCCAGGATGTGATGAAGGAATTTGGCCGACCCGAGTATGACGAAATCATGAGCAAGTACCCACAGGCACAGCAGCTCGACGCCAAGGCGCTCGTTGCGGCTTTCCGCAAGTGGGACGAAGACATCGGCGCACGCAAGACGCGCTGACATTTGCTCGCTGACCCGACTCTGCCTACACGGGGGCATTCGTGCGCCCGTGCGGCGGGTCGTTTTGTCGAAGGTTTCGTCGCATCGCCTGGCGATGCGTGCAACAGGGGTTGCCAATGAGTCATCAGAATTTCAGCGAACTGCACCTGCGTGGGGTGACGCGGCGTTTCGATAACGCCGGCGCCAGTTTCGCTGCCCTGGACGGGCTGACCGTCAACATCAAGCGCGGTGAATTCATCGCTTTTCTTGGACCATCGGGTTGCGGCAAGTCGACCGCCCTCAACTGCGTGGCGGGGCTCTTCCCGCTGACAGGCGGCAGCATCTACGTCGATGATGCTCGCATCGATACCCTGCCGCCCGAACGGCGCGGCTTTGGGATGGTATTCCAGAGCTACGCGCTGTTCCCGCACATGACAGTGCGCGATAACGTCGGCTTCGGCCTGCTCATGCGACGCGTGCCCAAGCCCGAAATTGCGCAGCGCGTGAAGAGGGCGCTGGAACTCGTTCAACTCGTCGGGCAGGAACACAAGCTTCCGGGGCAACTCTCCGGCGGCCAGCAGCAGCGGGTGGCGATCGCGCGAGCCATCGTCATTGAACCGCCGCTCATCCTGATGGACGAGCCGCTATCGAATCTCGACGCCAAGCTGCGTCTCGAAATGCGCTCGGAGATCCGCCGCATCCACCAGGAGCTGGGCCGTTCCACCATCTACGTGACGCACGACCAGGACGAGGCGCTGTCGCTGGCCGACCGAATCGTCGTGCTCAAGGACGGGGTGACGCAACAAATCGCGCCTCCGCACGAGGTCTACACACAACCGGCCAATCTCGAAGTCGCGCGCTTCATGGGCTACCGCAATGTGCTGGAAGCCGATATCATCGAAGCCCTCTCCGACAACCGCGTACGCTTGCGCAAAGGCGGATTGACGCTCACGGGGGTTCCCCAGCAGACGATGACGGGCAAGCATGCCTACGTCGCCATGCGGCCCGAGGACTTCGTACTGGGCGGCGACGCCGGCGAAAACAGCTTCGAGGCCACGGTCGAGAACGTCGAGTACTGCGGCCATCATTCGCAGGTAGACGTGATGACGGCGTCCGGCCAACCACTGCATCTGCGTACCGTGACGGGCTTGAAGGTAGGCGACCCCGTGCGCCTGTCGATCCCTTCGCATCGCGTGCTGGTCTATCCGCGCTGAAGGGGGCCGCCATGTCACGCGTTGCTTCCATGTCGGTCCAGAAATTCGACCGTACGCTGTTACTGCTGGCGCCTGCCGCGATCTTCATGCTCGCGGTGTTCGTCTATCCGTTCGTCTACGGGCTGGTCCTGTCGTTCAAGCCGACCGATGGCGGATGGCTGGCCAACTACGTCAAGTTCTTCACCGCCGACAATCTGTGGCCGACCATCGGCACGACCATGAAACTCGCCTTGCCGACGACCATCCTGAACGTCGTGCTGGCGCTGCCGATCGCCTTCCTGATGCGCAAGAAGTCGCGTTACCAGAAGTGGATCACCACTATTCTGGTGGTGCCCGTGGCGCTGGGTACCGTGCTCATCGCGCAGGGCATGCTGACGTACTTCGGCCCGCGCGGATGGCTGTCGCAGGCGCTGCAGTTGCTGCATCTGTATGAGGGCCCCATCCGCCTGACGCACAACGTCGCCGGTGTGATGATCTCGCTGGTGATATCGGGTTTCCCGTTCGTGTTCCTGCTGATCCTGTCGTACATCACCGGCATCGATCCGGTGCTGGCACGTGCGGCCGCGTCGCTGGGCGCGTCGCCGTGGGAACAGTTCCGGCGCATCTATCTTCCCCTGCTGATGCCGGGGCTGGCGATGGCATTCTGCCTGGCGTTCGTGCAGGCGTTTTCGGTGTTCCCGTCCGCCGTCCTGCTCGGCTCTCCTGCGGGGCCGACGCGCGTCATCTCCATCGCAGCGTATGAGGCCGCCTTCGAGCAGTACGACTACTCACTGGCCTCGGCCATCGCCATGATCATGGGCTTCGTCCAGTTGATCGTGGTGGCTATCGTGCTGGCGCTGCGCGGCTTCTTCTACAGTGGCCCGATGACTGGAGGGAAGGGCGCATGAGCATCACTCAATCGCGTTTGCCATCAAAACTGTGGAATCTCTTCATCCAGCTCTTGATGGTGTTTTTCGTTCTCAACGTGCTGCTGATCATCGCGGCGGTGGCGGTCAACTCATTTGGCGAGCGGTGGTTCGGCGGCTGGTTGCCGCAGGGCTTCACCCTGCACTGGTATGCCTCGGCGTGGAACGAGTTCCAGCTTGGTCCGGTACTGATCGTCACGGGGCAGGTCGTGCTGGCGATCGTCGTGCTGTCCATCCTCGTCGGCGTGCCGGCGGCCTACGTGCTGGCACGAAGGCAGTTCGTCGGCAAGAAGGCGCTGATGCTGCTATTCCTGCTGCCGCTGATGGTGCCGCCGATCACCTACGGCATTCCGCTGGCCACCGTCATGTACAAGGTCAACCTGGCCGGAACGCTCACAGGCGTGATCCTGGCGAACATGATTCCGTCATTGCCTTTTGTCATTCTGGTCATGACACCGTTCATCGAGCAGATCGACGAGAACCTCGAATCGGCCGCGCGCGTTTTTGGCGCGACGACGGGGCGGATGTTCTGGCATATCCTGGTGCCGTTGCTCGGGCCGGGCATTCTGGCCGCGTCGCTGCTGGTGCTCGTGCGTGCCATCGCCATGTTCGAGTTGACGTTCCTGACGGCGGGGCCGGATTCACAGACGCTGGTGGTGGCGCTGTACTACGCGGTCTTTGCCGCTGGGGTGCGGGCACCGCAATCGGTGGATGCCATGGCCATGGTCTACATGGTGCTGACGTTGATCTTCCTGCTGCTGGCGTTGCAGTTCGTCAATCCGACACAACTGGTCAGTCGCGTGAAAGAGCACCCGCAGGACTGAGTACGAGAAGGAGATAAACGGAGTGGAGTTTCGCAGCCGGTCGTTCCTGCTGGATCACATCCGCAGCATCCTCGCCTTCTACGACGCGCGTTGCGTGGACGTAGAAGGCGGTTTTTTCCAGTGCTACGAGGACGATGGCACGATCTTCGACCGATCGACGCGCACGTTGGTTGCGTCGTGTCGGTTCGTCTTCAACTACGCCATGGCGTATCGCGCATTCGGGCTCACGGATTACCTGGATCGCGTGCGCCACGGGCTTGCCTATCTGACCGAACGTCACCGCGACCCGGCTACGGGCGGCTACGCCTGGCGTATCGAGCAGGGCAGGCCGGTCGACCGCACCAACCACTGCTACGGGCTGGCATTCGTCATGCTGGCATATGCCACGGCGCTGCGTGCCGGAGTCAGCGAGGTCCGTCCATGGATCGACGAAACCTGGGCGCTGATGGAGCGCCATTTCTGGTTGCCGACGGACAACTGTTACGCCAATGAGGCGACCGCCGACTGGCACCTGCAAGCGTATCGCGGCCAGAACGACAACATGCACGCGTGCGAAGCACTCATCGCGGCTTATGAGGCGACGGGGGAGCATCGCTATCTTGCCCGCGCGCAATTGCTGGCCCATCGATTCACGGTCGAGCTTGCTGCACCGACAGGCGGGCAAGTGTGGGAACACTTCACTACCGACTGGCGGCCGGATCTCGAATACAACCGTCATGATCGCAGCAACCATATCCGCCCGTGGGGCATCCAGACGGGTCACCAGACTGAATGGGCCAAGCTGCTGCTCATCCTGAATCGCCATGCGCCGGCCGACTGGTACGTCGCGCGGGCGCGCGAACTTTTCGACACCGCCGTTGCACATGGCTGGGACGATCTGCATGGCGGGCTCATCTACGGCTACGACCTGCAGGGCGTGCCGTGCGATCGCGACAAGTACTTCTGGGTGCAGGCCGAGAGCATCGCGGCGGCCGCGCTTCTTGCCGATGCCTCGGGCGATGAGCGCTACTGGCAGTGGTATGCGCGCCTCTGGCAATACGCCTGGACTCATTTTGTCGATCACACCTACGGCGCGTGGTACCGTATGCTGTCCCCGGACAATCGCCGCTACAGCAATCGCAAGTCCTACAGCAACAAGGCCGACTACCACACCATGGGAGCGTGCTACGAAGCGCTGAACGTCATCCGGGCCTGAACACAACTCCACAGAGAGACTGCGCGTCGATGTTGGCGCGCAGGTCACATAACGATATGGAGATGTTCATGAGATCAATCAAGCACTTTTCCCTTGCCCTGTCGGCGCTGGCTCTCGCGGTAGTGGCTCCGGCAACCTCTGCGCAGACGTACACGCTGAACGTCAGCACTTCGCAGGTGGCCGACGATCCGATGTACAAGGGACTGCTCGAATTCAAGAAAAATGTCGAGGCGCGGTCCAAGGGCCGGGTCCAGGTCAAGACCTTTCCCGCATCGCAATTGGGTTCGGACGAAGACATCATCGAGCAGATCAAGGCGGGCGCCGGTGTGGCGCTGGTGACCGACGGCGCACGCATGGAGCCGTACACGAAAGAGTTCGGCATTCTGACCGCGCCCTACGTCGTCAAGAACTTCGCCGAGATGCGCAAGGTGGTGGCCTCGCCCGTCTTCGAAGAATGGGTGACCAAGCTGCACGACAAGGGCGGCTTCCAGGTGTTTTCGTTCAACTGGTACCAGGGAGAACGCCATCTGGTCACCAACAAGCCTGTCACCAAGCCGGCAGACCTCGCCGGCGTGCGCATGCGCACGCCGGGCGCGCCGCTGTGGCTGGAGACGGTTCGCGCGCTGGGCGCCACGCCGACGCCAATGCCCTGGGCCGAGTCGTATTCGGCACTGCAACTGAAGGCCATCGACGCGGTGGAGGCGCAGGTGCCGGCGATCTATGGTTCGCGTCTGTACGAGGTCACCAAGTACATCACCAAGACGCGCCACATCCAACTCGTGACGGGCCTGGTCGGCTCGGCCAAGTGGTTCGACAAGCTGCCCAAGGATCTGCAGGTCATCGTGCGCGAAGAATCCCTCAAGGCCGGCGACTACGCCTCCAAGCTGACCACCGATCTGCTGGTCACTTACGAGAAGGATCTCAAGGCCAAGGGCATGCAGGTCGTCGACGTCGACATCACGCCTTTCGTCGCCTCCACGCGTAGCGTCTACGACAAGTTCGGCTACGTCGATCTGCGCAAGCAGGTCGACGCCATCGTCGCCAAGTAATCCGTCAATCCCGGTTTGTTCGCGGCGCGCCCCTGGTGGGGTGCGCCTCGTGTCATTGAATGGACGAAAGGTATATGAAGCAGATCTTGTACAAGCTCGAAGAGTGGCTCGCGATGGCCTTCTTCGCTACTACGACCGTCATGGTCTTCATCGGTGCGCTCACGCGTACGGTGGGAGCGCCACTGGTGTGGTCGGTCGACGTCGCACAGCTCACCTTTGCATGGGCCTGTGTGTTGGGAGCAGATATCGCGCTCAAGCACAACAGCCACGTAGTCATCGACATTGCCGTCAAGAAGATGCCTGCCGCGGTGCGGCGCGCGCTCGGGCTTTGCTGGCAGATTGCGATCCTGGTCTTCCTGGGGCTGCTGATCTGGTATGGCGTCGATCTCACCTTGCTGAATACCCAGCGCTCGCTCGGGGACGCCGGCATCAGCTACGCGTGGGTGACGGTGGCCATTCCGGTCGGCGCGGCGCTCATGGCGATCACCACCATCGACAGGCTCTTCGGCGCAATGACGGGGCAGCAGTCCCTCGCCATCGAAGGTCGTGACGGAGACGCGATATGACCGGCACACTGACCATTGTATTTCTCGTGCTGATGTTCCTCGGCATGCCCGTGGCCTTCGCCATCGGCATCGCCTTCATGTTCTTCTACCTGTTCGGGCCGATGCCGACCTCGATCGCCGTGCAGAAGATCGTGACGTCCACGCAGTCCTTTCCCTTGCTGGCGGTTCCGCTGTTCGTATTCGCGGGACATCTGATGAACCAATCGGGCATCACCGAACGGCTCATCCGCCTGTCGACGGTGTTGACGGGCTGGATTCGCGGGGGGCTGGCACACGTGGCGATCATGCTGGCGGCATTGATGGGCGGCGTGTCGGGCTCGGCCGTGGCCGATGCCGCAATGGAGGCCCGCATTCTAGGCCCGTCGATGCTGCAACGCGGCTACGCGCGTGGCTTCGTGTGCGGTTCGATTGTCGTGGGCTCGCTGATCACCGCGACGATTCCACCGAGCATCGGCCTGATCCTGTACGGCTTTCTTGGCAACGTGTCGATCGGCCGGCTGTTCGTCGGCGGCATCGTGCCGGGTGTGCTGATGACGCTCTTCCTGATGGGCACGGCCTACATCATCGCCCGTCGCCGGGGGTACGAAGCCGAACTCGAGCGCATTCCGCCGCTGCGCGAAATCCTCTTCAAGATGTGGGACTGCAAGTGGGCGCTGCTTTTCCCGATCTTCCTGATCGTCGGGATTCGCTACGGCATCTTCACGCCGTCGGAGGCGGGTGCGTTCGCCGTCGTATATGCCATATTCATTGGGATGGTGGTGTACCGCGAGCTGACGCTGGAAAAGTTGCTCGACTGCCTGCGCCATAGTGTGCGCGACGTCGGCATGATCATGCTGATCATCATGCTGTCGTCGATGATCGGCTATGTCATCACACTGGAATCCGTGCCGCAGAATGCGACCGAGTTCCTCGTTGGGCTGACCAGCAACAAGTACGCGCTGATGCTGCTCATCATTGCGTTCATCATCGCGCTCGGCTGTTTGCTGGAAAGCACGGTCATCGTGCTGCTGCTCACGCCGATCCTGGTGCCGATCGTCAGTGCCGTGGGCGTCGATCTCGTGCACTTCGGGCTGGTCATGATGACCTGCGTGACGCTCGGATCGATGACGCCGCCTGTGGGCGTAGCGATGTTCACCGTCTGCGGCATCCTCAAGTGCCCCATGGACGAGTACACGCGCGAAGCCTTGCCGTTCCTCGGCGCGGTCATCGGGCTGGTCGTGATCATGATCTTCTGGCCGGGACTCGTGCTCTTTCTGCCGAATCTCGTCTTCGGCTGAGCCGTTCGCCCGCAAGCTGCTGGAGGGCCCACCGATGCAAGATCGGCGGGCCCCTTCGCTTGGCGGCCGGACCAGAGCCCATCAAACGCCCGTTGCCTGACGGCTGTCCTTCCTGCGTGCGGTGAAAGTCGCACGCAGCCTTGCTTAGCTCTGCAGCAGCTTCAGCACTTGCTGGGGCAGTGCGTTGGCTTGTGCCAGCATCGCGGTGCCCGCTTGCTGCAGGATCTGCGAGCGCGACAGGTTGGCCGTTTCCGAAGCGAAGTCCGCATCGGTGATGCGGCCGCGCGCGGCGGAGAGGTTTTCCGTCGTCGTCTGCAGGTTTGCAACCGTCGAGGTGAAGCGGTTCTGGATCGCGCCCAGGTTGGCACGCGCCTCGTTGATGTCCTTGAGCGCGTTGTCGATCTGCGAGATCGTCATCTGTGCATTGGTGAACGAATCCACTGTCAGCGATGCGATACCCGTGGTGGTGGTCGACGTGCCTGTCGCGCCGGCCGCCCAGCCAAAGTCCGCCAACACCGGTGCGGTGCCCGCGATATTGATGGCGGCATTGGAGGACAGCGTGACCTGGCCGGTGGTCTTGTCATACGAAGCGCCTACGCCCGTGGTCGACGACACGCGGTTGATCGCTTCAGTGACCTGCGCGGCACGCTCTTGCGCATTCGATGCCGGGTCGACCTTGCCGATGTCGACACCATTGATCGTGACCGCGCCGGCGGCGATACCGTTGGCATACCCGGTCAGTGCGGTCGCATTGATGGTGGACGTGAATCGCGTCAGCGTCCCGCCGAGCGCGGCAGTCTGCGCGTTCATGATCGAGCTGATGCCGATCGTTTCGCCGGAGTTGGCACCGATCTGGAACTGCACGCCGGTGAAAGAGCCATCCAACAGCTTGTTGCCGTTGAAACTGGTCTGCTCGGCAACACGCTGGATTTCTGCCTGCAATTGAGCCACTTCGGCCTGCAGCGCGTCGCGGTCGCTCTGCGTGTTGGTGCCGTTGGAGGCTTGCACGGCCAGCTCGCGGATGCGTTGCAGGTCATTGCTGATTTCGCCCAGCGCGCCTTCGGCGGTCTGCGCCAGCGATACACCGTCGTTGGCGTTGCGGATCGCCTGCGTCAGGCCGCGCACCTGGGTGGTCATGCGCTCGGAAATCGCCAGGCCTGCGGCGTCATCCTTCGCGCTGTTGATACGCAGGCCTGACGACAGGCGCTGCAGTGACGTCGACAGTGAGCTCTGCGACGTGGTCAGGTTACGTTGGGCATTCAACGATGCCACGTTGGTGTTGATGGTCATGGCCATGGCCAATTTCCTCCATGAATTGCACTCGAACGGTCCGGCCGAACTGCTGGAGAGCGATCTCCAGACCCACGTCGGCGCATGCCGAGGCGTTCAGCTCACGAGGGCTATTGCAAAGGGTGGGCCAGTTTTGTTCGCAACCGGAAATAGGCGGCAAACACGGCGTTTTTCCGTGCTTTGGCGTGCGACTCAGGCAAGGGATGAGGACGGGGCGGCAATTGCTGCCGGGTGCAGGGAGGCGCGCTGCCGGATTGCCGGCAAGGCTTGCCAGTGGCGGCATCGAACGCGCAGACAACGAAAAACCCGCCGAAGCGGGTTTTTTTACTTGATGCAGCGTAACGCTTGGCCGTCGCTTAGCTCAGGAGCTTCAGCACTTGCTGCGGCAGGGCGTTGGCCTGGGCCAGCATTGCGGTACCCGCTTGCTGCAGGATCTGCGAGCGCGACAGGTTGGCGGTTTCCGAAGCGAAGTCAGCGTCGGTCACGCGGCCACGGGCGGACGACAGGTTTTCCGTCATCGATTGCAGGTTTGCCACCGTCGAGGTGAAGCGGTTCTGCACGGCACCCAGGTCAGCGCGGGCGGTGTTGATGTCCTTCAGCGCATTGTCGATCTGGGTGATCGTTTGTTGCGCGTTGGTGAAGGACGAAACCGTCAGCGAGTTGATACCGGTGGTGGTCGTTGCCGTGCCGGTGGTGGCGTTGTTGGCCCAGCCTGCGATAGTCGCATCGTCCGCTGCGCCCGCCACGGCGATGGCCGCATTGGAGGTCAGCGTGACTTGGCCGGTGGTCTTGTCGTAGGACGCACCCACGTTGGTTTGCGACGACACGCGGTTGATGGCTTCGGTCAGTTGTGCTGCGCGCTCTTGGGAGGTCGACGCTGCATCGATCTTGCCCACGTCGACACCGTTGATCGTCAGGTCGCCAGCGGCCATGGCCGTGTCGTACTTGGTCAGGGACGTTGCATTGATCGTCGAGGTGGTGCGGGTCAGCGAACCACCCAGCGAGGCGGTCTGCGCGTTCATGATCTTGCTCACGCCGATGGTTTCGCCAGCGTTGGCGCCGATCTGGAATTGCACGCCGTTGAACGAACCGTCGAGCAGCTTTTGACCGTTGAAGCTGGTTTGCTGGGCGACGCGCTGGATTTCAGCTTGCAGTTGCGTTACTTCGGCTTGCAGTGCGTCGCGGTCGGTCTGGGTGTTCGTGCCATTGGAGGCTTGTACGGCCAGTTCGCGGATGCGTTGCAGGTTGTTGCTGATTTCGCCCAGCGCGCCTTCGGCGGTCTGCGCCAGCGAGATGCCGTCGTTGGCGTTGCGTTGCGCTTGGGTCAGGCCCTTGATCTGCGCGGTCATGCGATCCGAAATCGCCAGGCCGGCCGCGTCGTCCTTGGCGCTGTTGATGCGCAGGCCGGAGGACAGGCGTTGCAGCGAGGTCGACAACGAGCTTTGCGTGCTGGTGATGTTGCGTTGCGCGTTCAGGGACTGAACGTTGGTGTTAATGGTCATTGCCATTTTCTAACTCCTTATCTTTGCGTTTCTCACTCCAGGCCCAGGGGCCCTTCGTTCGTTCGAGTTCGTGACTCTTGCCACTTACATCGGCCCGGCGCTTTGAAACTTGAATAAGAGCTGCTTTTGCGCGTTATTTCCAATGTATGAGCCATTAACGACGGCCGTTGCCGCGGCTTTAGGAGTTTTTTCGCAGTCGCGTCGCGGCAATAAAAAAGGGCGACCTTGAAGTCGCCCTGTCCGCCTGCAACGACCGCCTGGCGGTCGATCCGGTGAATTCAATCCGACAACGCCACGTTCACCGCCCAGGTCAGAATGGCATAGACGATCGCGCCCCACATGGCGGGCCAGAAGCCCGGCACGTGGAAGCCGGATATCACTTCGGCCACCAGCCAGAACATCAGCGCATTGATCACCAGCGCGAACAGGCCCAGTGTCAGCACCGTGATGGGCAGGGTGAGGATCAACAGCACCGGGCGGATCAACGCATTGACCAGACCGATGAGCAAGGCCGCGAGCAGGGCGGTCATGAAGCTGCTGACGGTGATCGAGGTCACGATCTGCGGCACCAGCATCAGGGCCACGGCATTGAGTGCCCAGCGCAGGATGAGTTTCATTGATTCTCCATATTGCGTTTGTCATGCGGGCGAACCCGCCGGTATTGGTGATTATTCGCTGTCCTCGAACCACGTGCGTCCGTCGCGTTCGATCAGCGCGATGGAAGCCGACGGCCCCCAACTGCCCGAACTGTACGGACTCGGTCGCTGGCCGGTAGTGGCCCAGGCCGCGATGATCGGATCGATCCAGCGCCACGCGGCGGCGACTTCGTTGCGACTCATGAACAGCGTCTGGTTGCCGCGGATCACATCCATCAACAAGCGTTCGTAAGCGTCCGGATTGGCGACGCCGAAGGTTTCGGCAAAGCTCATGTCGAGCGGGATGCGCCGCAGCCGCATGCCGCCGGGGCCCGGGTCCTTGATCATGACTTCCAGTGTCACGCCTTCATCGGGCTGCAGACGGATCACCAGCCGGTTGTGATGGATGCGGCCGGCGGTGTGGTCGAAGATCGAATGCGAAATGTGGCGGAAGTTCACCACGATCTCGGAGACGCGTTCGGCCAGGCGCTTGCCCGTGCGCAGATAGAACGGCACGCCGGCCCAGCGCCAGTTGGCGATCTCGGCCTTGATGGCGACGAATGTCTCGGTGTTGCTCTCCTCCCTGCCAATGTCGTCGAGATAACTTTGCACCGGTTTGCTCGCGACCGAACCGGCGCGGTATTGCCCACGCACGGTGACTTGTTCGACGTTGCGTTCGTCGATGCGCTTGAGCGCCTTGAGCACCTTGAGTTTTTCGTCGCGCACCGATTCCGAGTCGTACGCGTCAGGCGGTTCCATCGCGATCAGCGTGACCAGTTGCAGCATGTGGTTCTGCACCATGTCGCGCAGCGCGCCGGAGGTATCGTAGTAACCGCCGCGCTCCCCGACGCCGATGTCCTCGGACACCGTGATCTGGATGTGATCGATGTTGCCGCTGTTCCAGAGCGGTTCGAACAGCCGGTTGGCAAAGCGCAGCGCCATCAGGTTCTGTACGGTTTCTTTGCCGAGGTAGTGGTCGATGCGGAAGATCTGGTTTTCAGCAAACACTTTGCCGACCGCTTCGTTGACTTCCTGTGCGCTGTCACCGTCCTTGCCGATCGGTTTTTCGAGCACCACCCGCGACTGCGGCGTGATGAGGTGGAATTCCTGGATGTGTTGCGAAAGCGGGGCGAACAGTTCGGGCGAGACGGCAAAGTAGAACGCCCGCGTACGGTCCCGGCCGTCGGCCAGTACCTGCGCGAGATCGGACCAGCCGGCCTCGCCGGTCGCATCGACGGCGCGGTAGTCTGCGCGGCTGGCGAAGCGTTCGAGCACCGCCTCATCGATGGCGTTGCCTGGTACGAATTCGCGCACCGACTTGCGTACGAAATCGGCATATCCTTCGCGCGTCAATGCACGACGCGACACCCCGATGATGCGGGCTTCGTCCGGAATCTGACCGGCATGGTCGCGGTGGTAGAGCGCGGGGAGCAACTTGCGGGCGGCCAGGTCGCCCGTGCCGCCAAATACGACGAGGTCGAAAGGCGCGACCTGGATGGTGCGAGAAGACATCGTGATCTCCTGCGTTATCGGGGGTAGCTCGGAAGTGTAACGCCGGCGCCGTTTCGATGCCGCCATCGTGACGCCGCGCGCCGGCGCAGCGTCAATATATATCTTTCATGCAGCCTATGCTGCGACCGTCTTGGTGCCGACCTGTTCCCAGGCTCGCCAAAGCAGGTCGGGCGTGGCGTCGCGCAGCATCTGCGGGTCGGACAGCATGCGCCGGAACTGGCGGGCGCCCGGCAGGCCGTTGGCGAGGTTCAGCACATGGCGCACGATGGCGCGCATCGGCGTGCCGTGCTCGCGTCGTTCCTGCTCGCAGTACGCCACCAGCGCGGCGATGACTTCCGCGCGTTGCGGTTGCCAGTCGGCGTTGAACAGGGCGCGCTCCCATTCGGTCAGCGCCCACGGGTTGTGATAGGCCTCGCGACCGATCATCACGCCGTCGACGTGCTCCAGATGCGCCTGGATGGCTTCGACCGTCGCAATGCCACCGTTGATCAATATTTCGAGCTCCGGAAATTCGGCCTTGAGCCGGTAGGCGAATTCATAGCGCAGCGGCGGGATCTCGCGGTTTTCCTTCGGAGACAGGCCCTTGAGCCATGCGTTGCGCGCATGCACGATGAATGTCCGCGCACCGCCTTCGGCCACGGTGGCGACAAAGTCGCGCACAAAACCATAGTGTTCGACCCGGTCGATGCCGATGCGATGCTTGACGGTTACCGGCAGGCGTGTGGCCTCGCTCATGGCGGCCACACAGTCGCGTACCAATTGCGGTTCGCTCATCAGGCAAGCACCGAATGCGCCGTTCTGCACGCGCTCGCTCGGGCAGCCGCAATTGATATTGACCTCGTCATAGCCCCAGTGCTCGGCCATCGTCGCGCATCGCGCCAGCGCTTCGGGCTCCGAGCCGCCGAGCTGCAACGCTACCGGCTGTTCGCGCGCATCGAAACGCAAATGCCGCGCCTGATCGCCGTGGATCAGGGCGCCGGTGGTGATCATCTCGGTATACAGCCAGGCATGCGGCGCCAGCAGACGGTGGAAGTAACGGCAATGGCGGTCGGTCCAGTCCAACATGGGGGCCACGGATAGCCGACGCGGGGGAAGGGCGGGGGAAACTGTTTGCATGGCCGCATTTTAGCGGGCCGGATTGCGTGGCTCGGGTAAAATCAACGGCTCATGAAAATCCTGGCTCTCGAAACCTCCTGCGAACGCGGTTCGGTCGCGCTCATGCTTGACGGCGACCTTGTCGAACGCGCCTTGTCGGGCAGCGCCTCCGGCCATTCCGCCAATATCCTGCCGCTGGTGCGCGAAATGCTGGCTGAAGCCGGCATCGGTGTTTCCGCCCTCGACTGCGTCGCCTTCGGCAGCGGGCCCGGTGCCTTTACCGGCCTGCGGCTGGCCTGCGGCGTGGCGCAAGGCCTTGCGTTGGGCGTGGATCGCCCGGTCGCGCCGATCAATAGCTTGCTGGCGTTGGCCGAGCCCATTGATGCCGACTTGATCTACTGCGCGGCGGACGCACGCATGAACGAGGCCTATGTAGCCCGCTTCCAACGCCAGAACGGGGCACTGGTCCAGGTGGCCGAAGCCGAATGCGTGCCGCCGCAATCCGTGCCTGTCCCGCCCGAAGGAGGGTGGCGGGGAGTGGGCACCGCGTTCCGCGCCTATCCGGCCATCGCCGAACGGTTTGCTGGCCACGTTGCTGTGCTCGATCCCGAGGCCGTACCGCTCGCTGGCGCCGTGGCACGGCTGGCGGCACGCGATCCCGCCGCCTGGATCGATCCGGCGCTGGCCGCGCCTGAATACGTGCGCAACCATGTGGCGCTGACAGTCGCCGAACGCCTGGCACAAGGTGGCAAGGCATGAGCGCCGTCCTGCAGGGCCGGGCAGACCGCACGCCGATTCCCGCCGATGAGCTGAACTTTTCGTCGATGACGGCGGATGACCTCGACTGGGTCGCCGAAGCCGAAGCGTTCATCTATCCATTCCCATGGAGCCACCGCGACTTCGCCAACTCCCAAGCGGCCGGACATAGTTGCTGGTTACTGCGCCACCGCGGCGCCCGTGCGGGCTACGCCGTGCTGATGCTTGGCGTGGATGACGCCAACCTGCTCAATATCAGTGTCCTGCCGGAGCTACAAGGCAGAGGACTGGGCTCTGCGCTCATGTACCACGTATGCGAATTCGCACGCACGGCAGGCAAGACGCAGTTGTTCCTCGAAGTGCGCGAATCCAACGTCGCCGCGCAGGCGCTCTACGAGAAGTGGGGATTCGTGCTCAACCGGCGTCGCAAGGGCTATTACCCAGCCACGGAAGGGCGCGAAGACGCGCTCGAATTGCGCAGGGATCTCTGACCATGACCAAGCTCGACGCACGACGCGAACAGATGCTGACGGAAATGGGCATCAAGCCTCGCTGGCAGTTGCGCGCCGCCGCTGCCGCCGTGGCAGAGGCGCCGGAGACGGCTGCACCAGTGCAGCAGATTCCCTCGCCGGCGCCGGTCATGCCTGCGGATGAGCCGCCAACCTGGCTGGATGATGCACCGCCGCCGTTCGATGACATGCCCGTTGGCGAATCCGTGCCGATGGAACGTGGCGAGCCCGCGCTCGAAGCCGAACCCGCCGGCCGGCCGGCCCCTGCCGTGGCAAAGGTCGATCCGGTGTCGACCATGGATTGGGACGCGCTCGAAGCCGCCGTGCGCGACTGCCGTGCCTGCCGCCTGTGCGAAGCGCGCAAGCAGACGGTTTTTGGCGTCGGCGCGCGCGAGGCGGAGTGGATGATCGTCGGCGAAGGTCCGGGAGCGGAGGAGGACGAGCGCGGCGAGCCGTTCGTGGGGCAGGCAGGCCGCTTGCTCGACGCCATGCTCGACAGCGTCGGCCTTTCGCGTCAGAACACCGTTTACATCGCCAACGCGGTCAAGTGTCGCCCACCGGGCAACCGTACCCCGCAGCCGGACGAAATGGCCGCCTGCCGGCCCTTCCTTGAACGTCAGATCGCGCTGGTCGCGCCCAGGCTGCTCATCGCCATGGGGCGTCCAGCCGCGCAGACGCTACTTGGCGGTGAGCCGCGCATTTCGGCCTCGCGCGGCAAGGTGTTCCGATACGAGTTGGTCCCCGTGGTGGTTACCTACCACCCGGCGTACCTGCTGCGTAACCTGCCGGACAAATCCAAGGCGTGGGAAGACCTGTGCTTTGCTCAGGATGAGATGGCGCGTCAAAAGGCAAAGACCTGATCGACGCGCAGGATGAAGTGACCGTACTGTCCGGCAGGGGGTGACACACCCATGGGGGCGCTGTCTTGGCTCAGTGTCCCGCGCCTTCCAGTTGCGCCACGTCGTCGTGCTCGCGTTGATTGGCTTCGAAGCGCAACTTCACGAGATACATCATCGCCGCGACGAACAGTCCGAAGAGCACGATCACCACGTTGACCGATAGCCCCAGGCGGATGAGCAGGGCATAGAGACCGGTCATGACGAGGATCGAAACGTTCTCGTTGAAGTTCTGCACGGCGATCGAGTGGCCTGCGCCCATCAGCACGTGGCCACGATGTTGCAGAAGCGCGTTCATCGGGACAACGAAGAAGCCTGACAGCGCGCCCACCACGATCATGAGTGCCATGACGCACAGCATGCGGATGTGCAGATGGAAGTGCATCGCATGCCCGAAGAGGTCGAAGCTGATCGTACCGAGACTTTCACGCGGAAGATAAGGCAGCAACACCATCAAGGGCACGACCAGGCCCATGGCGATGCCGATGGGAATCACGCTCGGCGAGCGACGCAGCGTCAGCCAGCGGGCCGCTGCGATGGCGCCGATGGAGACACCGATGGCCACCACGCCTTGCAGTTGAGTGGCCTTGGACAGGCTGAGCCCCATCGAATGGTAGGCCCAGTCTATGACGATGAATTGCAGCGTGGCACCAGCGCCCCAGAACAGGGTGGTAACGGCCAGGGAAATCTGCCCGAGCTTGTCGCGCCAGAGCAGGCGTACGCAATGCGAAAATTCGTGGACGAGGTACCACGGGCTACGCTTGAGAGGCTTGTGGTCCACGCCGGTGTCGGGCACATAGCGATTGAACACCGCTGCGATCACGTATAAGAGGCCGACGAGGAGGAGGCTTGCCTGGTCGCCCGTGCGGATGCCGGGAATGCCCAGACTCAATGCCCAGTCGCGGAAGTCCGGGAGGATCAGCGCGCCGCCCAGAAGCGAGCCGAGGATGATGGCGCCCACGGTCAGGCCTTCGATCCAGCCATTGGCGGTGACCAGCTTCGAAGGCGGCAGCATCTCGGTCAGGATGCCGTACTTGGCTGGGGAATAGGCCGCCGCGCCCAGGCCGACGACGGCGTAGGCAATCAGTGGATTGATGCCGGCGAGCATCATGCCGCAGCCGACGATCTTGATGCTGTTGCTGATGAGCATCACGCGCCACTTCGGCATCGAATCGGCGAATGCGCCTACGAAAGCGGCCAGCACGACGTAAGAGATCGTGAATGACGTCTTCAGCAGTGGTGCGTATTCGGGCGGCGCCTGCAAATGCTGCAGGATCGCGATGGCACAGATCAGCAGCGCGTTGTCCGCCAGCGCAGAAAAGAACTGCGCCAGCATGACAATGTAAAAACCCAAGCCCATGTATCTCTCTTATGTGGGCGAAAGCGCGTTTATACCACAGACTATTTGTGCACTTTCCTGCGCAGAACGGTGAAATAGCGTCGTGGCGCGCCTTGCAACAAACAAAGACACAAGAGGTGACAGCGCACAGCGTTTGTGCTGCAATTGCCGGCAATAAAAACTTCTTATATGGAGGCGCCATGGCTGACAGAAGACTCCAGGTCTTTCATGCCGTTGCTAAGCACGGCTCCTTCACTCGCGCGGCTGAAACGTTGTTCATGACGCAGCCGGCGGTGACCTTCCAGATCAAGCAACTGGAAGAGCAATTCAACACGCGCCTGCTCGATCGCGGGCACGGTCGCGTGTCGCTGACGCCAGCGGGCGAGATCGTCTTTGCCTACGCCGAACGGATTCTCGGCCTGTCGGACGAGATGGAAACCCGCATCAATGAGCTGACGGACGAACTCACGGGCGTGCTGACCATCGGTGCCAGCCCGACCATCGCTGCCTATTGGCTGCCGCAGCTCATTTCCAAGTTCAAGCAGAAATACCCTCGCGTGGTGCCGCGCGTGTTCGTCGGTAACTCCGAGAACATCGAAAACCGCGTCGCCGCGCACGACATCGACGTCGGCATGGTCGAAAAGGATTCTGACGATCCCGATCTCGAATGCACGCTGGCCTATCGCGACGAACTCATGGTCGTGGTGCCGCCGGGACACATGCTGTCCAAGGTGAGCTGGGTGCGGGCTGAAGACCTGCAGCCGTTCGCCTTTGTGGATCGTGACCCCGGCGCGGCGATCCGTGCGCTGGCGGAGAACTTCTTCCGCACCTCGGGCGTGCCGCCTGAAAATCTCACGCGCGCCGCCGAGCTCGGCAGTCTTGCAGTCATCAAGCAACTGGTGCGCGACGGCGTCGGCTTTGCCATCATCTCGCGGGCATCGCTGGGGCGTGATCTTCGCGACGGCACGCTGATCGCCATTTCGCTCGAACCGCGTCTGTACTCGTCACTGAATGTGCTGGTGCCCAAGGACCGGTTCCGCGCGCGGCTGCACTCGACGTTTGCCGAGTTCACCGTCCAGCACATGAGCGAGCTGGCCCAAAGCAGCGGCAATCCGGGCGATAATGCGCTCGCCGCAAACAACCCCCAACCTTGAACTGACAAGGCGTGGCATGGAGCAGAGCGACGCTCGCTCCATGCCCTGAAAACGCCTCCCACCGACACATGGCTCGTCCCATCCGCGCTCGCATCGATACATCGGCTTTCCGCCACAACTACCTGTTGGCAAAGGGGCGTGCGCCCACCGCACACGCCTGGGCCGTGGTCAAGGCCAATGCCTACGGCCACGGCCTTGTGCCGTGCGCCAGCGCCATCGCCGATGTCGCCGACGGTTTTGCGCTGCTTGAGGTGAGTGAAGCCGTAGCGCTGCGCGAAGCCGGCCTGAAGCAGTCCATCCTGTTGCTGGAAGGCGCCTTCCGCGAGGACGACGTGCTGATGGCGGCCGAATACGGCCTGACGCTGGTCGTGCATGGCGCTGAGCAACTGCGCATGCTCGAACTCATGGAACTCGACCGGCCGGTCGATGTGCACGTCAAGATCAACACCGGCATGAATCGCCTCGGCCTGCCGCCAAGCTGTGCGGCCAAGGTGATCGAACGGCTGCGAGCCAGCGGGCAGGTGGGCCATATCACCCTGATGACGCATTTTGCCGGCGCTGATGATGCGCATGGCATTGCGCATCAGCTCGAAATCTTCGATGCCACGGCGGCAGGCCTCGACCTGCCGTGCAGTGTCGCCAATTCGGCCGCGTTGCTGCGCTTTCCCCAATCGCATCGTGATTGGGTGCGGCCGGGGATCATGCTGTACGGCGGCTCGCCGATTCCCGACATGCAGTCGAGCGACACCATCGGCCTGCAGCCGGTGATGACGCTGGAGAGCGAAATCATCGGCGTGCAGACGCTCGAACCGGGGCATGAAGTGGGCTACGGCGCCTTGTTCCGTGCCGACCGAACGATGCGTACCGGCACGGTCGCTTGCGGTTACGCCGATGGCTATCCGCGCCACGCGCCCACCGGTACGCCGGTACTCGTGAATGGCGTGCGTACGCGCACCCTGGGTCGTGTGTCGATGGACATGCTGTCGGTGGACCTCACCGATATCCCGGATGCCGGCGTCGGCTCGACGGTCACGTTGTGGGGGCAGGGATTGCCGGCTGATGAGGTCGCCGCGAGCGCGCAGACCGTGTCGTATGAACTCTTTTGCGCACTGGCCGATCGCGTGCCGGTGTTGACGCGCTGATGGCCAAGGCCAAATCCATCTACGTCTGCACCGAGTGCGGTGCACAGAATCCAAAGTGGCAGGGCCAATGCCCTGGCTGCGGTCAGTGGAACACGCTCGTCGAAAGCGTTGCCGAACCGGCTGCGACAGGGCGCTTCGCCACGTTGGCGGCAAGCGCCGGCAAGATGCAGAAGCTGGGCGAAATCGACCCGCGTGAAGCACCGCGCCAGCCGACCGGCATCGAAGAGCTGGACCGCGTGCTGGGTGGCGGCATCGTGCCTGGCATGGTGGTGCTGATCGGCGGCGATCCGGGCATCGGCAAGTCGACGCTGTTGCTGCAGGCGCTGGCGCAATTGCAGCCCAGGCAATCGACGTTGTATGTGAGCGGCGAAGAATCCACCGAGCAGGTCGCGCTGCGCGCGCGGCGTTTGCAGCTCGATTGTGGCGACCTGCCGCTGCTGCCCGAAATCTCGCTGGAAAAAATTCTCGCCACGCTGCGTGAGGTGCGCCCGGCGGTGGCGGTGATCGACTCCATCCAGACCTTGTATTCCGAAGCGCTGCAGTCTGCACCCGGATCGGTGGCACAGGTGCGCGAATGCGCGGCACAGCTCACGCGCCACGCCAAGTCGACCGGCACCAGCGTGATTCTCGTCGGTCACGTCACGAAGGACGGCGCACTGGCCGGACCGCGCGTACTCGAACACATCGTCGACACGGTCCTGTATTTCGAGGGCGACACGCATTCGAGCTTCCGCCTCGTGCGCGCCATCAAGAACCGTTTCGGCGCGGTCAACGAACTTGGCGTGTTCGCCATGACCGACAAGGGGCTGCGTGGCGTGAGCAATCCGTCGGCTCTGTTTCTGTCGCAACACGCCCAGCCCGTACCCGGCGCATGCGTGCTGGTCACGCAGGAGGGCACGCGGCCGCTGCTGGTCGAAATCCAGGCGCTGGTTGACATGGCGCACAGTCCGAGCCCGCGCAGGCTCTCGGTCGGGCTGGAACAAAACCGTCTGGCGATGTTGCTGGCCGTGCTTCATCGTCACGCCGGCATCGTGTGCTCGGACCAGGATGTGTTCATCAACGCCGTGGGTGGTGTGAAGATCGCCGAGCCAGCCGCCGATCTTTCGGTGTGCCTGGCAATCGTGTCGTCCCTGCGCAGCAAACCTTTGCCCCCGAAGCTGGTGGTGTTCGGCGAAGTCGGGCTGGCCGGCGAGATCCGCCCCGCGCCGCGTGGGCAGGAACGCCTGCGCGAAGCGGCCAAGCTGGGTTTTGAAATCGCACTGATCCCGACAGCCAATGCACCGCGCCAGCCGATTCCCGGCATCGAGGTACGGGCGGTCGACCGCATTGAACAAGCGCTCGATGCGCTGCGCGAGTTTTCGTGATGTCTGCTTCGGAGGGTGTCATGGCTGCCAACCCCTACATCGTGCGTCGCGACGAGCAGGGCGGGGACGCCGCCCGCACGCTGCATCATCCGCTCAACGCTTCGGCCGTGCGCCACTCGCATTCGTTGGGTGACGCCTGTGGCCTGACGCGCGTCGGCGTGCACCACGTGCGCGTGGCGCCCGGTGTCACATCGACAGAAAAGCACACGCATCGGTTCTGTGACGAGTTCATCTACGTGCTCGAAGGCGAAGGCGCGGTGGTACTGGGTGACGACAGCCATGCGGTGGCGGCGGGCGACTTCATCGGGCTGCCTGCGGGCGGCCCGGCGCACGCCATGCACAACACGGGCAATACGGACCTCGTCTATCTGGTGGGCGGAAGCCGCCCCGACTACGATGTGTGCGACTACCCCGACCTGGGCAAGCGCCTGTACCTCTCCGTCACGCCGCAGGAACGACTGCGCGACGTAGTGGCGCTCGACGACATTCAGACTCTGTAGCGATGCGGCAGGATTCTTGCGCCGTGCGCCTGGACCTCTTTTAACGACTCTTTACCTGGACACTCAATATGCGAAAAAAATGGCTCGTCGGTAACTGGAAGATGCATGGCAACCTTGCCAGCAACCGCACATTGATCGAGCAGCTACGTGCCGAGCTGCCCGCGCTGACCGAAGGTGTCGAGATGGTCGTGTGTCCGGCCTTCCCATACATCCCGCAACTGGCCGAATTGCTCAAGAGCAGCGGCATTCACCTCGGCGCACAGAACGCGTCCGACCATCTCAACGGAATGTACACCGGCGAAGTCTCGCCGCTGATGCTGCATGAGCTCGGCTGCGATTCGGTCATCATCGGACACTCCGAGCGCCGCTATTACCAGCACGAAAACGACGGTCTCATGGGCCGCAAGTCGCTGGCCGCCATCGACGCCGGCCTGGTGCCCATCATCTGCGTGGGCGAGACCGCGGAAGAACGCGACGCCGGCCGCACGCACGAAGTGCTCGCCCGCCAGCTCGATGCCGCCTTCGGCTACATCCGCACCGCGCATGACAAAATCATCCTGGCCTATGAACCGCGCTGGGCGATCGGCACCGGCATCGCCGCCACGCCGGAAATCGTGCAGGAAGAACTTGCCTTCCTGCGGGCTCGCGTGGCGCAACGTGATCAGGCTTTCGCCGATAACCTGCCGATTCTCTACGGTGGCAGCGTCAAGGCCAGCAATGCTTCCAGCCTGTTCAACATGCCGGACATCGACGGCGGCCTGATCGGTTCCGCGGCGCTGGATGCGAACGAATTCGTCGCCATCTACAAGGCATTGGTCGCGAGCCACAAGGAAGCTTGATGCGGCAGATCGTCCTCGATACCGAAACGACGGGCCTGGACTGGCGTACCGGTGACCGCGTGGTCGAAATCGGCTGTGTCGAGCTGCTCAACCGCAAGCTCACCGGCAACAACTATCACGTATATCTGAACCCTCAGCGCGAGGTCGGCGACTCCGAACGCATCCACGGCCTGTCGGACGATTTTCTCTCCGACAAGCCGTTGTTCGAGCACATCTCGCGCGAGCTTGCGGATTACCTCGCCGACGCTCAGCTCATCATCCACAACGCGGCCTTCGACGTCGGCTTCCTCAACATGGAGTTCGACCGCCTGACCCTGCCCAGGATCGCCGACATGTGTCACCCGGACGTGATCGACACGGTCCGCATGGCCAAGGAGATGTTCCCCGGCAAGAAGGCCTCGCTCGACGCGTTGTGTTCGCGCTACGAGATCGACAACTCGCACCGTACGCTGCACGGGGCATTGCTCGATGCCGAGTTGCTGGCCGAGGTGTACCTGGCCATGACGCGAGGGCAGGAAAGCCTGACCATCGGCCTGGATGAAGACATGGACGAGCTGGCCGTGGCATCCTTCGCCGTCGCTGGCGAACGGCCTGCGCTGGTGGTGTTGCGCGCGTCCGAAGAAGAACTCGCCGCGCACATGGGTTACCTCAACGATATCGACAAGGCGACCAAGGGCGGTTGCCTGTGGCTGCCGCACGAAGCGAGCGCCTGAACTGCAAGACGACATGACACAGAAGCAATACGACGAATCCTCGTTCCGCGTCCTCAAGGGGCTGGAGCCGGTGCGCGAGCGCCCGGGCATGTACACGCGTACCGATTCGCCCACGCACATCATCCAGGAAGTCATCGACAACGCCGCCGACGAAGCGTTGGCCGGCTTTGCCAAGAACATCCACGTCGTGCTCATGCGCGACGGCTCGGTGGCCGTCACCGACGACGGTCGCGGCATCCCGGTCGGCCTGCATCCGCAAGAAGGTCTGCCGGTGGTCGTGCTGGCCTATACGGTGCTGCACGCGGGCGGCAAGTTCGACAAGAAGAGCGGCAACTCCGCGTATGCCTTCTCCGGCGGTTTGCACGGTGTGGGCGTGGCGGTCACCACCGCGCTGTCGACGCGCGTCGAAGTCGAAGTGCGCCGCGACGGCAAGATCCACCAGATCGTGTTTGCCGACGGCGGCCGCAGTATCGGCGAGCTGCAGGACATCGGCAGCGCGGGCAAACATACCGGGACGCGGGTACGCGTGTGGCCTGACGGCCGTTACTTCGATTCGCCGAAGATCCCGCAGGCCGAGATCGAACGTCTTCTGCGTTCCAAGGCCGTGCTGTTGCCGGGCGTGAAAGTCATGCTCGACATCGAACAAGCCGACGGCAGTTTCGCGCGCCAGGAATGGCGCTACACAGAAGGGCTGGCCGGTTACCTGCGCGAGATGGTCGCAGGCGCCGAGGCCGTTGCACCACTGTTTACCGGTGAAGCCTATGCCGGCGCGGATGAAGACTTCGCGCAGGGCGAGGGCGCGGCCTGGAGCTTCGGCTGGTTCGACGGCATGCAGCTCAACGAGAGCTACGTGAACCTGATCCCGACCGTTGCCGGCGGTACGCACGAATCCGGCCTGCGCACCGGTGTTTTCGAAGCGGTCAAGAGCTTCATCGAACACCACAGCCTGCTGCCCAAGGGCGTAAAGATCCAGCAGGACGACGTGTGCGGCAAGATGAGCTTCGTGCTCTCCGCGCGCATCCTCGACCCGCAATTCCAGGGGCAGGTGAAGGAAAAACTCAACTCGCGCGAAGCGGTCAAGCTGGTGTCCAGCATGGTGCTCCACCCGTTCGAAGCGTGGCTGAACCAGAACGTCGAGTACGGTCGTGCGATTGCAGAACTCGCCATCAAGCAGGCGCAATCGCGCCTGAAGAACGCACAGAAGGTCGAAAAGCGCAAAAGCAGCGGCGTGGCCGTGCTGCCGGGCAAGCTGTCCGATTGCGAGAGCGAAGACATCGCCGACAACGAGCTCTACCTCGTCGAAGGGGACTCGGCCGGCGGCTCCGCCAAGCTCGCGCGCGATCGCGAAACGCAGGCCATCCTGCCGCTGCGCGGCAAAGTGCTCAACGCGTGGGAAGTGGACCCCAACCGCCTGTTCGCCAACGCCGAAATCCACGACATCTCCGTCGCCATCGGCGTCGATCCGCATGCGCTGGATGCGCCGGATGGTGTCCTGTCGGGCCTGCGCTACGGCAAGATCATCATCATGGCCGACGCCGACGTGGACGGCTCGCACATCCAGACGCTGTTGCTGACGCTCTTCCTGCGTCACTTTCCGCGTGTGGTGGAGGCGGGTCACGTGTTCATCGCCATGCCGCCGCTGTATCGCATCGACGTCCCCGCGCAAGGCAAGAAACGCCCGGCGCGCCGCTTCTATGCGCTGGACGACAACGAACTCAACGCCATCCGTGACCGTTTGATCAAAGAAGGCTTCCGCGTCGAGCAACTGGAAATCGGCCGATTCAAGGGCCTGGGCGAAATGCGTTCCGACCAGCTCAAGGAAACCGCCATGGACCACGCCACGCGTCGCGTGCTGCCGGTGACGCTCGATGACGTCTCCTCTGCGCGGACGCTGTTCGACCTGCTCATGGGCAAGGGCGAAGCCTCCGGCCGCCGCGCCTGGATGGAAGCCAAGGGCAACTTGGTCGAAGCGGATCTATGATCTGAGCGATGAACGCTCAACACGAAGCCCTCGAGCGCCGTGCGCCGAGGGCTTTATTCATTGTGTGCGTCGCCTGGAGCGTCTGGTGGATGGATCATTCAGGGAGAGCAATCATGGCAACCAATCTGGTCGTTAGAAATGTCGACGAGGACTTGACGCGTGCGCTCAAACAGCGCGCTGCCGCGCATGGCCGAAGTGCAGAAGCAGAGCATCGAGAAATCCTGAAAGCCGCATTGCAGAAGCCGCCTCGTCGCTCCGTTGCCGACGTCCTGGCCAGTATGCCCAACGTTGGTGACGCGGATTTTGCGCGGGCGAGGTGAGGTTTGTTTCTGATCGACACGAACGTTATCAGCGAGGCCCGCAAAGGGTGAAGCGCGCATCGCGGCGTGCTCGGATTCTTCAAAAAGAACGCCGATGAAGCGCATATGTACGTTGCTGTGCAGACGATCGGAGAACTGCGGCAGGGCGTTGAGAGAATCAAGGCTCGCGGCGATACGGTGCAAGCGCAGAAACTGGAACGGTGGCTGGATTCGGTGCTCCAGGACTATTCCGACAGGATTTTTGATTTTGATGCCGGGTCGGCACAAGTCTGGGGGCGATTGATGTCGCCGAACAACCAGAATCCCATTGATAAGCAGATTGCGGCCATCGCGCTGATCCACGATCTGACGGTTGTCACGCGCAACATGACCGATTTCCATCAAGCCGGTGTGCGGGTCATCGATCCCTTCGTGTGACGGGAGGTGCACCGAAGTGGCAGCAAGGCGCGAAACGAGCCAATTCGAATGCCGCGCCATTGCCGCTCGCCGCAACGGCGGACAGCAATGGCGATGCCTGAATCGACATTGAATGGCGACTTACTCGTCCGTCGCGTACCAGTGCGGTTGCCGGAAGACAACCTGGCAGTTCTCGCCTTCGCGTGGCCCCGGCGAGTTGCGGGTCTTCTGCACGCGCAAGGCATGCCCTCCGCATTCGACGAGGTAGTCCGTCGTCTCGCCCAGGTACGATCGGCGCGTGACCGTGCCGGGCAGACCGCCCTCGCTGACGAAGTCGATCTCCGACGGACGCGACGCCAATGTTGCTCGTGGGGCGCCAAGCAGTCTGTCGGGCAAGGGTGTCGCGACCGCGCTGTGCGGAATGGCAATGCCCCCGAGCGAGAAGCCGCTTGCAGCAATGTCGATGTCGATGAAGTTCGACAGCCCGATGAAGCTGAATACGAACTTGTTGGCCGGCCGCGTATAGACCTCCAGCGGTGTCCCCACCTGTTGCACGACGCCGAGCTTCATCACCATGATGCGGTCGGACAGTGCCATGGCTTCCGACTGATCGTGCGTGACGTACAGGATCGAGAATCCGTAATGCCGTTGCAGATCCTTGATCTCGAATCGCATCTCTTCGCGCAGGTGCGGGTCGAGGCTGGACAGCGGCTCGTCGAGCAGCATCACGTCGGGCTGGATCGCCAGCGCGCGCGCCAGCGCCACGCGCTGCTTGCCGCCACCTGAAAGATCGCTCGGACTGCCCGCCGCCACATCCATCAGATTGGTGTGGCGCAGCGCATCGCGCGTGCGGTTTTCGATTTCCGCGGCCGGCAACTTGCGTAGCCGCAGCGGGAATGCCACGTTCTCGTACACCGACAGGTGCGGCCACACTGCAAAGGCCTGAAACACCATGCCGAAGTCACGGTTTTCCGGCGGCACGTAGTGGTTCGTGCGGCGTGACGACAGCAGCCGATCACCGACGTGGATCTCACCGTCGTCGAGGTCTTCGAAACCGGCCACCATGCGCAGCGTGGTGGTCTTGCCGCAGCCCGAAGGGCCCAGCATCGAGAAACACTCGCCCTTGGCGATTTCCAGATTGAGATTGTCGACGGCGGTGACATTGCCGAAGCGCTTGGTCACGTTGACAAGGCGGATATATGACATGGTGGCTCTCCTATTTCGCCTTCGCCTTGTTGGCAAACCGATCGATGAAGGTCTGGCCCAGCACGATGATGATCAGCGCGATGCCGGCCAGCGCAGCGGAATAGACGGTCTCGCCGTCTTCACTCAGGGTGTAGATCGCCACGCCGATGGTGCGGGTGCTTGGCCCGTACAGCATGACCGAGACGGTCAGCTCGCGCAGCGCCGGCAGGAAGATCAGGAAGAACGCCGCCAGCATCCCCGGGCGTACCAGTGGAATGACAATGTCCTTGAGTGCCTGCCACATCGACGCACCACACGCGCGGGCGGCTTCGACGAGCGAGTCATGCACCTGTTCCAGCGCGGCCGAGTTGGCCTTGAGCGAGAACGCCATGTAGCGCGCCACGTAGGCCACCAGGATGATGCCGACCGTGTTGTACAGGTTGATGCCGAACTTGCCGCTCCACGCCAGGATCACGCCGAGCGCGATGACCGAGCCCGGGACCGAGAAAGGCAGCATGCCCAGGAATTCCAGGATGCCCTTGCCGCGCACCTTCATCTTGACGATGACGTACGAGATCATCACGCCGGCAAACATCGCGATGGCGGCCGAAGCCAGGCCCAGCGATATGCTGTTCCAGATTGCGTCGCGCGTGAGCTGCCAGTCGAACAGGATGAAGCTGTAGTTGTGCAGCGTGAGGTTCTCCCACGTGAATGGCAGGCCATAGGTCTTGAGGCCGCCGACGAGGAAGATCGTCACCGTGGGCAGCACGATCGTGATGGCGATGTAGACGATGCACAGAATGAACATCGGCATGCGCAACTTGCGCAGTTTGATCTCCAGCGGCCGGAAGCTCTTGCCGCCGATGATCTGGTACTTGCCCTTGTCCAGCACGCGCCGCTGCAGCCAGATGATCAGCGCCGCGGTCACCACCAGCACCGACGCCAGCACCGTCCCGGTGCGGATCGACTCGAAACTGCCCGCACTCTGGTGGATGCGCTCGTAGATCAGCGTGGGGATGTTGTAGATGCCGTTCTCGATGCCCAGCACGGCCACCGTGCCGAAGTGCGCCATCGAGTAAAGCATGATCAGCAGCGCGCCCGAGATCACGCTCGGCAGCACCAACGGGATGGTGATCTTGCGCGTGATGGTGAAGAGGCCCGCACCGGAGATGCGGGCGGATTCTTCCAGCGTCGGGTCCATGCGTTCGAGCGCGCCGGACACCTGGATGAACACGAACGGGAACAGATACATCGACTCGATGATCATGATGCCGGCGTAGGTGTAGCAGTTGAACACCGGCCCGTCGGTGAGCCCCGAATCCATCAGCAGGCGGTTGATGTAGCCCGCGCGCGGCGACAGCAGCATCTTCCACGCCAATGCGCCGATGAAGGAGGGCAGCATGAACGGGATCAGGAACATCCCCTTCATGAGCCGCTTATATGGCAGATCGGTGCGCGTGACCAGCCACGCGAAGAAGGTGCCCAGGGTCGTGGATATCAAGGTGACGCCGGTGGCGATGAACAGAGAGTTGCCCAGTGCCATGTAGGTGTCGCGCTCGGAGAGCACGCGCACGAAATCGGCGGCGTTGAACTTGCCGTCCACCCACAATGCGTTGAAGAAAATCAGGACGACAGGGACCACCACCACCACGACAAGCACTGCGATGGCGACTGTCAGGATGACCTCGGCGGTGCCGAAGCCGCGGGAACGATTGAGTGAGTGCTTCATCTTCATTTCCTCAGGCGTCGAACCAATGGGCGGACCTCAGGGCGACCCTGCAGGATTCGCCATCCTGGAACAGCAGATCGCGCCCCAGCGCTTCGTGAGTCTCGATCTGCGTGCGCAGGCTCTGGCCATCGATCTCGATCAGGTAATCGGTCATCGCACCCAGGAAGCTCGCCCGGCGCACCACGCCAGGAATGCCTTCCCCGCCACGCGAGAGCATCACGTCGGAAGGGCGGAAACCCATCCTTACCGGACCCGCCTTGCGATCGTCGGGGATTGCCAATCGGGCGTGGGGAATGGAGTGCTCGCCCACCTTGATGCCGTTTGCGTCGATGCTGGCGTTCAGGAAGTTCGTCATGCCAAGAAAGCGGAAGATGTACTCATCGACCGGGCGCTCGAAGATCTCCTCGGGCGTGCCGACCTGCCGTATGACGCCGTTCTTGTCCATGATGCCGATGCGATCGGAGAGTGCCAGCGCGATCTCCTGATCGTGCGTGACATACAGGATCGTGATGCCCAGGCGCCGCTGCAGCGACTTGATCTCGAAGCGCATTTCTTCGCGCAGGTTGGCATCGAGGTTATTGAGCGGTTCGTCCAGCAACATCAACGAAGGCTTGGCGACGAGCGCGCGCGCCAGCGCAACGCGTTGCTGCTGTCCGCCCGACAGTTGGGAGGGCAGACGCTCCTCCAGACCGACCAGGTTGACCTGTCGGATGCTATCGGTGACGCGCTCGCGCAATTCCTGCTGCGAGGCTTTGGCGATCTTCAGTGGGTAGGCCACGTTGTTGAATACCGTCATGTGCGGCCACACGGCGTAGTCCTGGAAGACGACCCCGAGGTTGCGCTGGTCAGGCGGAACGCTGACGCGGTGGGCAGAGTTGGAGACTTCCTTGCCACCGATGTGGATCGAGCCGGAGTCGGGGTTCTCGAAACCCGCGATCAGCCGCAGAAGTACGGTCTTGCCGCAACCCGACGGGCCCAGCAAGGTGAAGCACTCACCATGCTGGACTGTCAGATCGAGGTCTTGTAGTACGGAGTGTCCGGCGTAAGCCTTGCTCACGCCCTGGAGTGCGATATCAGCCATGTCGAAGCACCATCTTGGGCGGCGCGGCACCTGCGGCCGCATTTGGAACCCGGAGCACGATGGAACTTCATGAGTGTTGGCCCTCGAAGGCGCCAACCGTGTTCCAGGTTCCTATGGAAGGGCACCTGCCAGACGCATAGCGCCCGGCAGGTGCGGCGGGCGCCGTCAGCGGATCTGCATGACCTCGTTGAACTGCTTGATGGTTGCTTCCTTGGCGTTGATGATCTTCACGTAGTCGATCTTCATGGCGCGCGCCTGGGCTTCTTCCGCGGTGGGAATGCCCTTGACGGCTGCCTTGACGCCCTTGCGGACCGGCACGGTGCCTTCCTGCGCGATGATCTCCTGGCACTCGGCCGACAGCAGGAAGTCGACGAATTTCTGCGCGGCGGGCAGATTCTTGGTGCCCTTGATGATGGCGACCGGGCTCGGGATCACGAGCATCTCCGGCGGATATGCCAGCGCCATCGTGGCGCCTTTCTCGATCTTGTCGCTGACGATGTAGTCCACGCCGAGGCTGCCCACCAGGTCACCCGACGCGGTGTCGTCGACAACCTGCCCGGAGCCCTTGCCGACCTTCGCGCCATTGGCCTTCAGCGATTTGATGTAGTCCCAGCCGAACGCATCGACGAGCAGTTGCACGCTCATGTACGACGTTCCGGAGAGCGCCGGATTGGCGATGCCGAACGCGCCCTTGTACGCGGGGCCCGAAATATCCTTCCAGGTCTTTGGGGCGGTCTTGATGTAGCGGGTGTTGTAGGCAACGCCCAAGGTGCCCAGGCGCACGGCGGTGAACGAACCGTCGTAATCCGGCAGCGGATTGACCACGTTCTTCAGTTCCGGCGAGCTGTATTTTTCCAGCAAGCCTTCCGATTTCATGTGATAGAAGTCGGGCACTTCACTGGTCCACAACAGATCGGTCATGATGCGGCCCGACTGGCGTTCGGTGGCGATCTTCGCCATCAGCTTGCCGGCGCCGGCGGATTGGTAATCGACCTTGATGCCGGGGTTTTTCTTCACGAAGGCATCCTTGATCCTGCCGATGAGCGACTCCTTCATCGACGTGTAGATCATGAGTTCTTCCGCGGCGCTGGCCGCGCCCGCGAACGTGCCCAGTGCCATGCCGCAGGCCAGTACGCACAGTGTCTTCTTGAACATACAGTTGTCTCCTCGTTGCTTGTCTGCCATCCGGGGCTCGCTCTCGCGAGCCTGTTCAAACCGTGAAGCCGTGCGACGCACGATGGCCGTGCGCCGCGTGCGCGGCAAATGGCTGTTTTGAGTCAGGCGTGACACAACCCGGAGACGGGGTGCGCGGATTTTGAGTCGCCAGCAACCCGCGCGAAATGCGGTCGACCGTGGGCGTGGTCGCATTGGGTCAGTGGCATGCATCGGTTGACGCTGCGCAACGGATTCGGCGGCTCATGAATGTGTTGAGCAAGGTCAATGTGTCGGCGTGAATCTGAGTTGTATGCGCCCGACTCGGAGATATTGGTGGCCAGAGGAGAGCCTTTGGAACGAGCATCGGATTGCCTGCGCTGCGCACACCGGTATCTCGTCCACAAGGGCCCCACGTGTGCGTCGGAGGAGCGCGAGGCATATGCAGAGAAGTACATGGAGACACAAGGCGCTGGCGTGCGTGGTGGTCGCGTTGTCAGCCGCGTCGTCGCGGGCCGAGCTTGTGATCGGCACGACGTTCTCACCGTCGGCCACCGCACATTTGATCAGCGTGTGGGCCGCGCAGGACGGCAAGACGGTACGCACGGTCAATCGCACCAGTGGCGCCTTGCTGCGCGCGATGCAGCAACCCGAAGCGGAGGGGATCGACCTGATCCTGAGTTCGTCTCCGGTGTTGTTCCAGCAAATGACCGCGGCCGGCGTTCTCGCCTCGAACCCGATTCCGCGCGTGGCGCAAAGCGAGCGCCTGCTGCCGGCTTTCCTGCGCGAGACCACCTCGGTCGTGGCCCTGTCGGGCTACGGCGTGCTGAGTCACCGCGAACGTCTGCGGCAGGCCGGCGTGTCACTGCCGGCGACGTGGGACGCACTGGCCGATCGGCGCCTGCGCGGGCTGGTGGTGATGAGCACGCCGTCCCGATCCGACACCAATCTGCTGATGGTCGAGACCATTCTCCAGCAACGCGGCTGGGCCAAGGGATGGGCCTTGCTGATGGGTATCGGCGGCAATCTGTCGACAATCTCGTCGCGCAGCTTCGGCGTGTCTCATTACATCGAAACGGGCGTCGGTGCGGCCGGTCCGGTCATCGACAACTATGCCAATGTGCTGATTCCTGCCAAGCCGTTGGCGTTCCGTTACTTTCAGAATTTCACCAGCGCGCCGACCTACATTGCCATCTCGGCAGCCAGTCGCAACAAGGCAGAGGCCGAGCGTTTCATCGCTTTTTTGTTGAGCCAGAAAGGGCAGGAGGCATTTGCCGACGCAGCCACGGGCAAGTACCCGGTCACGCTGTTGCCGGCCGGGCATCCGCTT
Organism: Uliginosibacterium sp. sgz301328; assembly: GCF_041807905.1. NCBI lineage: Bacteria > Pseudomonadati > Pseudomonadota > Betaproteobacteria > Rhodocyclales > Zoogloeaceae > Uliginosibacterium > Uliginosibacterium sp. sgz301328. The sequence goes on along the minus strand of NZ_JBGVSA010000001.1, from coordinate 175,764 downwards.
GCCGCGCAGCAGAAGCGCCTGTTGGCGCAGCCCACGCTCGACTACGGGGTGCTTTTCGCTCGCCAGCGACTGGTGCAGGAACTCTTCGACCGAGCCATCACTGATCGCTTGATGCAGTTGCAGGACGACTGGCGACAGCTCGACGCGGCGGAGGCCCGCACGGGCCGTGTGTTGTCCGACGTGCGAGCCTTGCTGACGGCTGTTCCCGTCACCTCTGCTCAGGCGACGGACCCGAAATACGTGGGCCGCTTTGCCGAAGAGCACGGCGCGGGCGCGCGCGAGTCTGAAGTCGTGCGCTGGCTGGAATTCTTCGAACGGCAGCACAAGGCGGCCATCGCAATCATGTCGTCCTTGCCATGATCAGTCTGCGCCGCATCTCGATCGTCGCGCTCCTGCAGCGGGCGTTTCTTGCCAGCACGGCGCTGACGGTCCTCGCCGGCGCGGCCGCGATGTGGGCGTGGTATTCGCAGCGTGAGCAGCTTGCGCTGACGTTGCGCGACCTGGTGCCGCGCATCGAATCCGCCCAGTCCCTGGAGCGTGCGCTCGACGCCTTGACGAGCGACTTCAACCAGATCGTGCGGGAGAGTCCCGAAGAGCGTCAGCGCGGCAAGCGCAACGCGATCGTGTCGCACCTGTCGGGGATCGATGACGCAGCCCGTCACGCGTCGCCTCCATTGCAGCAGGCCGTGCTAGCCCTGACGGCCGAAGCGCGCCAGCGGCTGGCGGAACTGGAAGCCGCGCTGGACTCTGAACGGGTTGCCGAACAGCACCTGCTCGAAACGACGCAGCGGATCAACTCGCTCAACGCTGACTTCAACGAAGAGCTCGCTTCGTTGGCGCAGGACATCGGCTGGCAGGAGTGGACGCTGGTCGAGGCGGTGGCGCGGGGCGGAGAGTCCGCGCAATTGCGGCGCAGCGAACAATCCTTGCGCGCGCTGCAGCGGCAACGACAGTTGATCAATTCGGTGGCGCGCGTGGAAGCGCAGGTCGTCGAAGATCTGTTCCGCTTCCTGGCGGCGCGTACAACGCAGGAAGTCGAAGCGCACGTCGGCTACCTGACCGGCCTGCAACGCATGCTGGATGCGCAGATCCGGCAGGTAAAGCCGTATCCCGGCATGGTTGGCGCCCAGCAGATCGTCGTCCAACTTTCCGCGATCGGTACGGACCGCGCGGCATTGCCGGCATTGCTCAGCGAGCGCGAGCGGTCGCGCCAGGCGCTCAAGGCGGCGATCGGGGCGCGCGACGATGTGCTGGGACGCCTGCGCAGTCTGCTCGCGGCGGAAGTGGGCAGCGGGCGCGAACAACTTCAGCGTCTGAACACGCGGCTGCTGTCGATCACGCGGGCCAGCGGCGCGCTGATCGTCGGCAGCATGGCCGCCTCGATCGTGTTCTTGCTGGTCATCAATCACTTCTACATCCGGCGTCGTCTGCTCAGACGCTTCAGCATGCTGGCGCAGGCCGCCCTGCGCTTGTCGCGCGGCGAACTGGATACGCCGGTGGCCGTCTTCGGGCGCGACGAACTCGGTCGCATTGCCAGCCTGTTGCGGCGCTTTGCACGCATGGTCAAGCGGGTGGAGGAGAGCAACGCGCTCACGCTGATCGACGATACGGCGGCGGCACTCATCACGCTCGATGCAGAAGGACGGATCGAGTCGGTCAACGCCGCCGCACGTGCGCTGTTCGAGGACCAATCGTCAGGCTCCGTTGAGCTGTCCGAACTCATGCCGCAATCGTGGCGCGAGTCGCTGAAGTGCCTGCTGGCGGCCGACAGCCCACTCTGGCGCGATGGCGAGCAGCATCTGGAACTCCACCGCGACGGCCGGCACTTTTCGGCTGTATTGCGGACTTCACCACAGCGCAGACGCCATCGCGTGATCATGACGATCGCCGACGTCACGCCGCAGGTGCAGGCCCGCCAGTGGCTGGAGCAGGAGGTCCAGCGTCAGACGCAATTGCTCAATGACCAGAACGCCCGTCTCGTCGAAGAGGTCGGCGAGCGCATCGCGGCCGAAGCGAGCCTTCGCCAGACGCAGGACGAACTGGTGCAGAGCGCCAAGCTGGCCGTCGTCGGGCAGACCATGACCACGCTGGCGCACGAGCTGAACCAACCGCTCAACGCGTTGCGCGCCTACCTGTACACCGCCACGCGCGCGCTCGAAGCGGGCGATGTCGAACGCGTCGCCCCTTACCACGGGCGCATGCAGCAGCTCATCGAACGCACCGCATTGATCATCCGTCGCTTGCGCGACTTCACCCGCCGCATCGACCAGTCATCGACGCTGGTGGCTGTTGATGCGCGCCAGTGTGCGCTCGACGCGTGGTCGCTCCTGTCGATTCAATACGCAGAACCGGTTGAAGCGCTGGCGCTGCCGCCGATGCCCGTCATGGTGCTGGCCGATTCGGTGCGCTTGCAGCAGGTGTTCGTCAATCTGCTCGCCAACGCCATGCAGGCCGGCACGCCGGCGTCGCTGCGCGTAAGCGTGACTGCGCAGCGGTGCGATGGCCGTTGCGTCATCGAGCTGGCCGACAACGGACCGGGCTGGTCGCCGGCGCTGCACGGTCGCTTGCTGCAGCCGTTCGCGACAGGCAAGGAGGTCGGCCTGGGGCTGGGGCTTTCGGTGTGCACATCGATCATGGAAGCCTTCGGCGGAGAGCTGCGGATCGCGTCGACGGTGACGGGCGGCGCTTTGGTCATACTGGAACTACGGGGTGTGCAAGATGCAGAGGCTGGGATCTGACGAAAACGTGCTGCTCATCGACGACGACGCCGATGTGCTCGACGCCTATCGTGACATGCTGGCAACGGAGGGCTTTCGCGTGCGCGCCATGGCCGACGCGCTCGGTGCGCTAGAGCTGGTGCCGGACGATTGGGAGGGTATCGTGATTACCGACATCTTCATGCCGGGCCAATCCGGCATGAACCTGCTCGACGATCTGCTCCGGCTGGACGCGCAGCTCCCCGTGCTGCTTTTCACCGGCCATGGCGACGTTCCCATGGCGATCGACGCGGTGCGCAGGGGCGCCTTCGATTTTCTGGAAAAGCCCGTCGATCCCGCGCATCTGCTCGACCGTGCGCATGAAGCGCTGCGCATGCGGCGTGGCGTCGTCGAGCGCCGTCGCTGGCAGCGCGGCGTTTTGAACCAGCACATCATCGGTCGCGGACGATGGGTCGAGCGCCTGCGCGTAACGCTGCGGCAACTGGCCGAGACGGACCTGCCCTTGTTCTTCCATGGAGAGTCAGGTACCGGCCGTTCGACGGCAGCGCGCTACGTCCATCAGATCAGCGGCCGCAAGGACGGCCCGCTGACGGCGCTCAATGCCGCCCGCCAGAGTCTCGACGAACTCATTGCGGCGGTTGGCGCGTCGGCGGGCGGAACGCTCCTGTTGCGCAACTGCGACCATCTCGACGACGACGCCCAGCGCCGCCTCGTGCAGATGATGGAAGACGTCACCGGGCAGGTACGGCTTATCGCCACCGGCCAGAAGTCGGCATCCACGCTGGCGGCCGAGGGGCGGATGCTGCCGTCGCTGTATGGCCTGTTCAGCCTCACGCAGGTGGAGTTCATCCCGCTGCGCGAACGCTCGATGGACATCGCCGATCTGTTCGACCACTACCTTGCGCGGGCCTGCCTGCGCCTCGGGCGGCCGCAGCCGCGCCTCAAGCCCGACATGTTGCGGCGGCTGACCCATCATCCCTGGCCGGGCAACATCCATGAGCTGGCGCACGCGGCCGAACTCTGCGCGGTGGGCTTTCAGGCGTTCGCCGCCAAGGCCGGCGAGCAGCCTGTGGCGGACCCTCGTTCGCTGGACGAACGGCTCGACGATTTCGAGCGCACGGTTCTGGCCGAGGCGCTCAAAGCCTTCGACGGGCGCATCAACGAGGTGGCCGAATACCTCAAGGTGCCGCGCAAGAAGCTCTATCTGAGGATGAAAAAGTACGGGCTGGACAAGAGCGAATACCGCATGTAGGGACGTGAGCGGCGCGACCGCATAGCCGCGCAGGACTCCATTTGCCCGGCTGCCCTGCCGAGCCGGGCGGGCTCTGCCATAATGCGGCTCTTGAACGAACTGCCGCAGTTGTAGCCCATGCAGACGCCCCACGACAATAATCCAGACAACGAGCCCGATCTGTTCGGGCAAGACGAAGAAGCGACCGTAGCGGTCGCCGCCGAGCCGGCCGAACCGCCGCCGCCCGATCAACCTCCCACACTGGCCGAACTGCCTGACGACCATCTGCCGATCGCGGCATTTGCCGAGCGTGCCTACCTGGCTTACGCCATGAGCGTGGTGCGCGGTCGCGCGCTGCCGCAGGTGGAAGACGGCATGAAGCCCGTGCAGCGACGCATTCTGTTCGCCATGAACGAAATGCGGCTCGCGCCCAATGCCAAGCCGGTCAAATCGGCCCGCGTGGTGGGTGACGTGATCGGTAAGCTGCACCCCCACGGCGACCAATCGGTGTACGACGCGGCCGTGCGCATGGCGCAGGATTTCTCGCTGCGCTATCCGCTCATCGACGGCCAGGGTAACTTCGGTTCGCGCGACGGCGACGGTGCCGCCGCGATGCGTTACACCGAAATGCGCCTGACGCCGATCGCCGAACTGCTGCTGTCGGAAATCGACATGGGCACGGTCGACTTCGTACCCAACTACGACGGCGCTTTCGACGAGCCCAAGCTGTTCCCCGCACGCCTGCCGATGCTGCTGCTCAATGGCGCCTCGGGCATCGCGGTGGGCATGGCGACCGAATGCGTGCCGCACAACCTGCGCGAAGTCGCAGCCGCCGCCACGCTGCTGATCAAAAAGCCGGACTCGTCGCTGGAGGATATCCGCGCACTGTTGCCGGGGCCGGACTTCCCCGGCGGCGGCCAGATCATTTCGCCGGACCACGTGCTGCGCGACGCCTACGAGAGCGGACGCGGCTCGGTTCGCATGCGTGCGCGCTGGCGCCTGGAGCAGCTCGCGCGCGGCGCGTGGCGCATCATCGTGTCGGAGTTGCCGCACGGTGTGTCGGCGGCCAAGGTACTGTCCGAAATCGAAGCGGTCACCAACCCGCAGCCCAAGACGGGCAAGAAAGAAATCACGCAGGATGAGAAGAACGCCAAGGCACTCGTGCTGAGCGTGCTCGACGCCGCGCGTGACGAATCGTCCGACAAGGAACCCGTGCGCCTGGTGCTCGAACCCAAGACGCGCACGCAGGAGCCCGACGAACTCATGCGCGTGCTGCTGGCGCACACCAGCCTCGAGTCGTCCGTGCCGCTCAACTTCACCGTGGTCGGCCGCGACGGCCGCCCGGGCCAGAAGGGCATCAAGACGCTGCTGCTGGAGTGGATCGATTTCCGCTACGTGACCGTCGAGCGCCGCACGCGGCATCGGTTGGGGCAGGTGGAGCGCCGCATCCACATTCTCGAAGGCCGGCAGACGGCATGGCTGCACATCGATGAGGTCATCAAGGTCATCCGCGAGTCTGATGAACCGAAGTCGGAACTGATGGCGCGCTTCGACCTGTCCGAAATGCAGGCCGAAGACATCCTTGAAATCCGCCTGCGTCAGTTGGCCAGGCTGGAATACCTGCAGATCGAGAAGGAGCTGTCGGGCCTGCGCGACGAGCGTGCCACGCTGACGGACCTGCTGGAAAATCGCAATGCCATGACGCGCCTGATCCTCAAGGAAATCGCCGAGGACACCAAGAAATACGGCGACGACCGCCGAACGCTGATCGAAGCCGCTGCCGCCATCGTGCCGACCGAGGCACCGGTGATCGACGAGCCTGTGACGGTGATCCTGTCGAAGAACGGCTGGATCCGCACGCGCCAGGGGCACGGCGTCGATCCGCAGAGCCTGACGTACAAGAGCGGCGACGCGGGCTTTGCCGTGATCGAAACGCGCACGGCATGGCCGTTGATCATTCTCGATACGTTGGGTCGCGCGTATTCCATCCGCATCACCGATCTGCCGGGCGGGCGTGGGGACGGCGTGCCGGTGACCACGCTCATCGAGCTGCAAAGCGGCGCACGCGTCGCCGTGGCGATGTCGGATGACCCAGAGTCGTCGTACTTCTTCGCCGGCAGTGGCAGCTACGGCTTCATCACGCAGTTGTCCGAGCTGGTCAGCCGCCAGCGTGCGGGCAAGGCGTTCATGACGATGGAAGAGGGCGAGTCCGTCCTGGTGCCGGCGCGCATCGAAGGCGAGTGGTTGGCGGCGCTGTCGGCCAATGGTCGCTTGCTGTACTTCCCGCGCGCCGAAATGAAGATCATGCCGCGCGGTCGCGGGATGATCGTCATGGGTCTGGACGAGAAGGAAGAACTCGTCGCCGTGGCCTGCCCACCGACAGACGAACTGCTCGTGCAGGGCACTGGCGTGCGAGGTGGCAAGCCGATCGAGTTCACGCTCAAGGGTGCGGCGCTGGAAGCCTGCCGTGGCAAGCGTGCCCGCAAGGGCGGCGCCTTGCCGCAAAAGCTCAAGCCGACAGCGCTGCTGCCGGCAAAATGAGATGCGTGACGATCGGAGTGGGCAACGGATTGTGTCAATCCGCTCCGATCTGATCCGGTCGACAAGGTGGGACGACGTGAGTCGATACCATCCGGACGCGGCAGCGATGCCGCGTTTTTCTTTTGATAAGGCTTTCCAACATGTCTCAGATTCCCCCGTGCCCCATCTGCGCGATGGAAAACACCTACCCGGATGGCGATAACTATGTCTGCGCCGATTGCGGTCACGAATGGTCGCCGCAAGAGGCGGCAGTGGCCGAGGCCGAAGACGTCGTGCGCGATTCCAACGGAACCGTCCTCAACAACGGCGATGCAGTGGTGCTGATCAAGGATCTCAAGGTGAAGGGGTCTTCGATCACCCTCAAGCAAGGCACCAAGATCAAGAGCATCCGTCTCGTCGGCGGCGATCACGAAGTCGACTGCAAGACCGACGCCGGCGCGTTCATGCTCAAGGCGTGCTTCCTGAAAAAAGTCTGAAGCAGCGCGTGCGGGCCGAATGATGGCCCGCACAGCCATGGCGGTATCAGGCCGGGTTCAGACCAATCATCCAGCCGATGCCGAACTTGTCTTCCAGCATGCCGAAGCAGGGCGACCAGAAGGTCTTGTTCATCGGCATCTTGACCGTGCCGCCTTCACTCAACGCCTCGAACATCTGGCGCGCCTGCTGCTCGCTGTCGGCGGTGATCGACAGCGAGAATCCCTTGAATGCCTGTTCGCCCGCCACGCAGCCGTCGCTTGCCATGATCAGCGAGTCTCCGATGGTGAATGCCGAATGCATCACTTTCTTTTCGGAACCCGGCGGGAGCATGCCGGGCGGTGGCGCTTCGGGCGCTTCGTCGTAGCGCATCTTCATCGTGACTTTGGCCCCGAGCGTCCTGGTGTAGAAATCCAGCGCTTCTTCGCAGCGGCCTTCGAGGAACAGGTACGGTTGAACGATCATGGTGAGTCCTTTCGCGTACAGGGTGCCGCGCCTGCCGATCTGCTGACCGCGGCGCGGCGGGGTGGGGCGTGCAAGCTGTGTCGGCTTACATGCCGGATAGGTGACGGGCGAGGCGTTCGAGCGTCTGGCGGCCGCCTTCGACCGCGCCGAAGGATTTGACGCGCTCGCAGTCCTCGACCGTTTGGAAGATCAATTGCATCGTCAGCCGCGTGGCGTTGCCGACCGTGTCGAAGGTGACGACCACGTTGAAGTCGGCGCGGAACGGCTCGCTGTCGCCACCATGTTCGTAGACGAGCCGCGATGGCGGATCGACCTCTGTGAACACGATGCGGTTGGGGTAGTCCGTGCCGTCCGGCCCATGCATGACGAATCGCCACGTGCCACCCGGGCGCACATCCATCGCCATGATGGTGTTGGTGAAGCCATCCGGCCCCCACCAACACGCGACGTGCTCGGCCTCGGTAAAGGCGCGGAAGACTTTTTCGCGAGGAAACTCGAGCAGGCGCGTGAGGACGATCTTGCGGTCCGCGCCGATGTCGGGCGCGAGCGCCGTGTGGTGGCGTGTGTTCATGGCGTTTGTCTCGTGTCGATGCTGCGGCCTTCCGGGGCCTCGGCGATTGTCTTGAGCTTGGCCAGGCCCGCCTCGAAATCCTTGCCGACCATGCCTTCAGCGTCGAAGAACACCTGCATCACGCGGGCGATGTACGGGTTCGGACCTTCCATCGACCACGTCACGCGCGTACCTTCAGGCGCGGCGCCCAGTGTGTATTCGGCGACGTTGCGACTGTCCAGGGGCCGCTCGAAGTGCAGATCGATCGCAAGGTGCGCAGGCGGTGAGGATTTCGCGATGCGCATGATGCCCGCGCCGACTTTGCTGTTGCCGTCCCACGCGTAGCTGGCGCCTTCGCCGTGTTGTGGACCGGTGAAGCTGCGTTTCATGGCGGGATCGAGGTGTTCATAGGGCGACCATGCGGCCCAGTTGTGAAAGTCGTCGATGAGCGGAAAGATCTTCTCGGCCGGTGCGTGGATGACGATCGTGCGCTGCACGACGAACATCTTCGGCTTGGTCAGCGCAAAGAGCAGTACCGCGACGATCACTACCGCCAGCACCGCGGCCGTGAGCTTGGAGACGCGCAGCGCGGACATCATTGCGCTCTGGCCAGTTGCGCTTCGAGGCGTTCGAGCGCCTGGCTCCAGCCCAGCCCGAAGCCGTGCTGCACGACGATGTCGCAAGACTCGCGCGAGGGCAGGCGGGCGGTGATGGTCAGCCGTGTGAGCCGTTCGGCCAGCGCCGCGAATGTGATCGTTACGCGGCCATTCGGCGGAATGCCGCAGCCGCACGCGTCGCGGTCGTCGAGCATGCCGCCCAGCACGATGCGTTCGGGCGGCGTGATCTCGTGATAGATGCCTTCGCACGGATAGGCCAGGCCGTCCGGCCCTTGCATGTCGAGCCGGAAGCGGCCGCCGGGGCGCAGATCGACATGGCTGTCGGCACAGATGAATCCATGTGGGCCCCACCATTGCGCGAGCTGCCGTGGGTCGGTCCAGGCGCGGAATACCAGTTCGCGTGGCGCTTCGAGCACGCGGGCGATGACGATCTCATGGTGCGAAGGCGGGGTGAGCACGACGTGCGTTTCGGTCTTGCCGTCGTGTACCGATTCGTGGAGCGGGGACGCTGACATTTTTGAGCTCTCTCTGTTGTTTGTTGTGTGCTGATCGTTCTGCGCGTCAGGCCTGCATCATGCGCTGCAGGCGGTCAAAGCTCTGAGACCAGCCCGCGCGCATGCCGATGCGTTCCAGCGCGTCACGAACGGCGACCGATTTGAAGCGCAGGCGCACCGTGATGCGCGTGCGCTTGTCGTCGAGCTTGTCGAGCAGCACCGCTTCGACGATTTCTCCGGCCGGGTTCGGGTTGTCGCCGCGCTGCGGGTCCACCATGTCGTGCCAGGCCGCAGGGTGCTCGCTGCAGTCCATTGTCATGAGAAGTCGCTTGGGCGGGAAGATGTCGAGGTACTTGCCTTTGCACGGGTAGTCGGTGCCATCCGGCGAACGCATGACGATGTAATGCCGGCCGCCCGCGGACAGATCGATCTCGCAGATCGGGTTGATGAAGCACTCCGGGCCCCACCAGCGGGTGAGTCGCTGCGGTTCGGTCCAGGCGCGGAATACGGCGTCGCGCGGCGCATCGATCTCGCGTGTGATGACAAAGTCGCGTTCGGTGGCGACGTTGGCCGCGAGGCCGCCGAGAATGCCCGTCCAACCTTCGCGCACTTTGTCGAGCCAGCTCTCGAAGCTTGCGTCCATGCGGTGCGTGAGTGTCAGCTCGCAACCCGTGCCGGTGGCGACGAAGTCCAGTATCACCAGCGAAGCTGGCGTACGTTCGCCTTCGCCGTGGTAGGTGAAGGTGAATACGAGACGATGCGGACGGTCGATTTCGAGATAGGTGCCGACGTGGTCGGCCAGCACTTCGCCGCGTTGTTCGGCGACGCGGAAGCTGCCGCCTACGCGGGCGTCTACTTCCACCGTTTTCATCTGACCTTCGGGCGTGGCGAACAGCCACCTGCCCAGCGTGCCGGGGTCGAGCCACGCATCGAATACGTAGGCCGGCGCTACGTCGAAGCTGCGCCGGATGATGAGTTCGGCGGTCTTGCCGGCGAACATGTCGTGGTCTGCTCTGTGGTTCATGAGTGCTTCCTTGTCGTCAGGTGTTCGGCGAGGCGATCGAAGGCGCTGCCCCAGCCGACGGCGTGGGCGTCGCGCGCTTCCACCGTCACGAATGGCGTTTGCCGTAGCGTCAGGCGGGTGCGGGTGCCGATGGCTTCGAAGGTGACAGTCACCAGGTTGGCGGGCGCGGAGTCGCCTTCCCAGGCGAAGGTGAAGCTGATGAGTTCGGGTTCGATGATGTCGCGATAGACACCGGAAAGACTGCGCTCCACGCCGGCCGCCGACCTCATGCGCATGCGGTAGGCGCCGCCGGGACGAAAGTCGGCATCGAACGAGAGCACCGTCTGGCCCACGGGGGCACGCCAATGGCGTTGGTGTTCGGGCGTGGCCCAGGTTTCAAAGACGAGTCGGCGCGGCGCGTCGAATTCGCGCACGCAGGTCAACGTGATGGCTTCGTGGGTGGTTTGCTGGGCGGACATGGTGGGCTCCGGTCAGCGCCGCGAAAACTGCAGCGCCTGTTCTTTTGCAAGGTAGGCGGCGAGCTGGTTCCACGTCGCGTTGAAGGCCTGGCTCATGCCCTCGTAGCTGCTGCGGAATGCGGCGCGTTCGGTCGCGTTGCACCGCACGGCCTTACCGCGCAGGGCGACGACGGTGCCGTCGCGGTCATCGTCGAAGGTGAGCCGCGTGAAGACTTCCATCGGCCATACCGCGATGCCCGGATGACGGGTGATGCCGCCTTGTTCGTCGGAGAACGACGCGGTGTATTCCAGCGAACAGGGCGCGTCGATCTCGCCATAGATGAAGCGTCCCCACATCAGTTGGCCATTGGGCGTGACCATGCCGTAGTGGAACATGCCGCCCGGCCGGAACTCTCCGCTGGCATGGCGCATCGAGAAGCCCTTCGGGCCCCACCATTGGGCGAGGCGCTCGACTTCCGACCAAGCCTGCCAGACCATGCTGCGCGGGGCGTCGAAATGACGGCTGACGACAAAGTCGCCATCCAGGTAAGCAAAAGCAGGCGCTACTGTGTTCATGCCTTCTCTCCATGAGGCGGCGCGAGGCCGGCCGGCGATGCGTGAAACAGGTGCTGCAGTGGGGCGCGGATGGCGCCAGGGTGGCCGCTCAGAGCGTGGCGAGGTACTGTACGAGCAGGTCGAGGTTGTCTTTCCAGCCGCCAGTCCAGCCGGCCTTCATGGCGTCGATCGTCCAGCGCGGATCGCGCCCCGGCAGCCAGGTGAAATGGCCGTGGATGATCAGTCGCGTGCGCCTGCCCAGATCATCGAAGCGGATCGTCATCCGTGCCTGATGAAAGGCGGTGCCGTTCTCGTAGCAAGTTTCGTCATAGACGAGACGGACGGGCGGTACGACCTCGATATATGTGTTGCGGCTCAGGTACTCGTTGCCGTTCTCGTGATGCATGCGGAACTCGAAGCCGCCGCCGGGCCGTACGTCCATGCGTTCGCACACTACGCTGCGAAAGCCCTCCGGCCGCCACCAGTGCGTCACGTGGGCCGGGTCGGTCCACATGGCGAAGACGCGTTCGCGAGGTGCGTCGAGCACGCGTGAGACGCTGGCTTCGTCGGGGCCGTCGGAGATGGGGGCAATCAGGTCCGGCTCAGCGCTCGTCGTCGGTTCGCTCATCGTTCTTCTCCATGGCTTGCAGCTCGCGCAGGTACTCTTCGAGGCGATCCAGACGCGCCTCCCAGAATCGACGGTATTGCTCCAGCCAGTCGGCCACGTCCTGCAAGGGCTTGGCCTCGAGCCGGCAGGGCCGCCACTGCGCCTGGCGTCCCTGCGTGATCAGCCCCGCGCGCTGCAGCACCTTGAGGTGCTTGGTCACCGCGGGCAGGCTCATGTCAAAGGGTTCTGCCAGCTCCTTGACCGAGGTCTCTCCCAGCGACAGGCGGGCAAGAATGGCCCTGCGGGTCGGGTCGGCCAGCGCCGAGAACGTGGCGCTGAGTGGGTCGGCGGGCATGACTAAACCTATAGGTTAATTAACGTATTGGTAAAGTAGTGCCCGGATTGAAGCTCGTCAAGGAAAAATTCGGAGAACATCGACGCAGCAAGATGGGCGCCGTGGGGCTGGCCCGTGACGCGCCACGTCGAGGTGCGCGGCGTGGCGTCAGGCGAAGGGCGTTGTCGCCGGCCACCCGGGTGATGATCCCGTGCCATCGGACAGCGTGCGCCGGATTTCGTCGGTAGCGTCGATCAGGCGTTGCAGTCCGTCGCCGATGACGTCTGGATCAGCCTGTTCGTCACAGAACGCTTCCAGTTCTTCGCACAGTTCGACGGCATTGCGGCAGTGCGTGAACTGGAGCGGCCCTTTCATGTGGTGGGCACGCTCGGCCAGCGCTGCATAGTCACCATGGGCGAAGTCGTTCTGCGCTGCGATCAGGTCTTGGGCGTGGTGATGAAGTATCGAAGCGACGAGCTCGGCGTCGAGCCGCAACTCGGCGTGAAGCGGTGCGGCGGCTGTCGGGTGCGCCGGGTGCAGTTGCGCCAGCACAGCGCGCCATTGGTCGCGCGTGACGGGTTTGACAAGACTGAGGTCCGCACCGCAGCGCATTGCCTCTGCGGCGATCTCGCGCTCGACATGCGCCGTCAGGCACAGGAGGGTCGTATGCCTGTCGTGGCCGGCTTCGGCACGCCGTACCGCTGTCATGAGTTCGGCTCCGCCCATGCGCGGCATGGACCAGTCGGTGACGAGGACGTCGAAACGTTCCTGGTGCCATCGTTCCAAGGCTGCCAGACCATTGTCGGCTTCGGCGACGGAGCAGCCGAGTTGCTCGAATTGCGTGCGCATGATCCTGCGGTTTGAAGGATGGTCGTCCACGATCAGCACGCGCAGTCCGCTTTGCGGCATGCGGTCTGTCTCGTTCGGCCGCCCGCTTTCGGCCGGGGCGCTGTGCTTGAGCGGCAGTCCCACCCACACTTGAGTGCCGATGCCCGGATCGCTGTCGAGCCGGATATCGCCGCCCATCAGGATGGAAAGCTGCTTGCAGATCGCCAGCCCGAGCCCGGTGCCACCGAACTGCCCGTGCGCTGAATGACTGGCCTGCGTGAAAGGTTCGAAGATCGTGGCCTGCTCTTCGGGCGCTATGCCGATACCGCTGTCGGCCACACAGAACGTGGCGAAAAAATCGTCTCCGCGCGGCCGCACTTCGACCGATAGCCGCACATAACCACGGGCGGTGAATTTGATGGCATTCGACAGCAGGTTGCCCAGCACTTGCCACAGGCGCAGCCCGTCGAGGCTGATCCACACATCCACGCCCTGAAAATCCGTTTGCAGAACCAGGCCCTTGTGGCGCGCCGTGGCGCCGAACACGCGTTCGACGCGGCCGAGCAGTTCGCCCAGATGCACGGGCGTTGGCGACAGCGTGAGGCCGGCGGCCTCGATCTTGGCCAGATCGAGCATGTCGTCGATCAGGCCAAGCAATTGCCTGGCGGATTCCTGCGCGGTTTCGAGCGTGTTCTGGCGCTCTTCGAGCGTTGAATTCGCGCCGCTCAGTTCCAGGTCGAGCATGCCGATGATGACGTTCAGCGGCGTGCGCATGTCGTGGCTGACATTAGAGAGGAAACGCGATTTCGCCTGGTTGGCTCGCACGGCTTCGATGCGGGCCGCTTCGGCCGCGTCGCGCGCATGGCGCAAATCGTTTTCGAGCAGGATGCGCTCGCCGATGTCGAGCAGGCCACCGACCACGCCATGGAGTTCGCCCTGCGGCCCCGCGAACGGAGCTGCCCATACATAGGCGGGGCGCGGCTTGCCATTGATGACGGTGGTGACCTCGCTGACGGTGCTGCGCTTTTCCTGGATGACTGGACGGTAGAGGGCTTCTTCGACGATGGCCGGCGAGACGAAGCGAGACAGCCATTGCAGGTCGGTGCCGATCACCTCGTCGGCGGTCGTGTCGTGCCAGTCCAGGTACGCCTGGTTGCAGGAGAGCATGACGCCGTCGGCGGTGCGCATGAAGAGCGGCACGGGCATGTTGTCCATCAACGCCTGCTGGAAGCCCAATTGCCGCAACAGATCGCTTTCCATCTGCTTGCGTCGGCGCACTTCACGGCACAACAGCAAGGCCCAGCCGAGCGCCAGGCCGGCGATGACGACGGCCAGCAGCGTCCCGAGCGCAAGACTGGCACCCGATGTCATGATCGCCAAATGGACCGCTCCGCGTGTGCCGGCCAGCATCGTCGTCGCGCTCACGCACAGCGCAGCGATGGCGACGGCCGTGCAGTAACGAAGGGCGCGAGGTGGTGTCGGCATGCTGGCTCAGTCCACCAGCCCGTGCATCTTCGCGTAGTTGACGATGTCGACGATGTTGCCCAGCCCGAGTTTTTGCAGGATGTGCCCCTTGTAGGTGCTGATCGTCTTCTCGCTGATGTGCAGTTCGTCGGCCAACTGGCGGTTGTTGCTGCCGCGCGCAAGGCCCAGCATGACGGCCAGTTCGCGGCGCGTGAGCGCATCGATGCCGCGATCGCTGCCGTTGCTGGCGTAGGCCGGCGTGCTGATCTGCGGGAAGCAGGTAAAACCCGCCAGCACCGTGCGTACAGTGGCAATGATGTCCTGCGGCTCCATCGTCTTGCTGATGAAGCCGTTGCAGCCGGCCTCCATGACCTTGCGCGCATAGACGCGCGCGTCCAGGCCAGAGAACACCACGATGGCTGTATTCAGTTCCAGCTGGCGCACGCGCCATACCACGCTGAGGCCGTCCAGGTGCGGCAGGTTCAGGTCCAGCATGACGAGGTCGGGACGCAGGTCGCGCACCATGTTCAGACCGGCCATGCCGTCCGCGGCCATCCCGAGCACCTTGAGGTTGAGCGTGCTGTCTTCTTCCAGCACGTCCTTGAGCGCGCGCTGCATGCTCGGGTGGTCATCGATGATGACGACAGTCTTCTGCTGATGAGCCATATGCGGTTCCATGGCGGCGTTCCTTTCTCTAAAAGCGGACCGCGGCGAGGCGGTCGTTCAACCGGCGCGGCGACGATTGGCCACCGCTCCTGGTGTTGGCGTTCATGCGCGGCGGCCGCGCAGCGTGGCATCGGCGCGGTGTACGGCACATTCCGAGCGACATTCGATATGACACAGCGGATGTCTTGGCACCTGTGCTTCGGTCGACGCGTTGCGTTCGAGCTGGCGCGCCCAGTGGCGTACGTTGGCGACATCGAATAGCCAGAGGGCGATCAGCCCCAGTACGCCTGCATCGAGCACAGCGAGCAGCACATGCGCCCCAGTGACGGCCCACGGCAAGCCCGTGGCGGCGACCGCCGGCGCCGCCGCACCGATCAGGGCAGGGCGCCAGGCTTGGCCCAGCGCCAGCAGCATGGCCCCGATCAACACGGCCAGACCGCTGGCGACCTTGTCCATGTACAGACGGTGTGCGCCGGCCCAGCCCAGCGTCGCCCACAGGAGCCACAGCGTTCGGCTGGTGCGCGCGTCGAAGCGGGCGCAACGTGCGCACGCCGGCAAGAACGGGCGCGTGCTGCGCGGCGGCCATCGGACGGGCAACTGGCGCGTGCGCGCCACGGCCGCCGTCACCAGGCTTGATGAGTGCGTGTTCATCTCTTGCTCCACGGCTGAGTTCTCTGCGGCTCATGTGTCGTCCGCACTCAACCATCGAAAGTGAGAGTTCTTTAACTGCGGATACCGAATGAGCGGAAGCATATGGACCGAATGTCCCGACCGCAGTGGCCGAACTTCGAGTCAGGTCCTGCGGAAACTCTGAGTTTTCGAGAGGGTATTCATGCGCGGATCAGAGTGTTCGGAGCGGCGAGCCCAAATTCTTACGGTTAGCTTCCTGCTAACTGGGTCTGTCGGCATGATGTTACAAATGAAACTACTTGGGTATCAGACGGAACGCTTTTTAACGATCTGGCGAACAAATGAATCGCTTGTTTGCACGTGTGCTTTTTCCGTGAATGACGAATGACTGTTCGGTGGACGCCGGATCGCCCGGATTCAATGTCACCGGAAATCCCGGCGGCGCCACTGGTGGCACGCCGTCCGACCGAACATCGACCGCCGATGACGGTTGCCAGTCGATGATCCGAAAAAGCGCAATGCCGATCAGGATTTCCCCTCCCACATTTGCTCAAATTTCGGAGCGGGGCGACGCGTCCGCAACCGGACGTCGTGGGCCGCCCCGGGTACATCCCGCCAAGAAAAATGACAGGAGACAATGGCAATGCATCACCCTTTCAAGCTGTGCGTGCTGACGGCCGCACTGATGGTTTCTCTCGCCGCGTGCGGCGACGACGACAAACCGGCACAATCTCAGGCGGCCGCTTCCAGCAGCAGCTCGTTGAGCAGCGTGGCGGTCAGTTCCTCGAGTTCCGCATCCAGCATATCCATGTCCAGTTCCAGCAGCGCGCCCGCTGACGCGAGCTACCAGACCTCCGGCATCATTGCCGCGACATCGGCTGCGCCGAACAACCTGCCGGTGTTCTACCAGAGGCTCAAGGACCGCCTGACCTTCCCCATGGCATGGAAATCCGGCACGACCGACATGGCCGCGTGGCGCGCCGCCGGCAAGGCCAAGGTCAAGGAACTCATCCTCGATGACAACGACAAGACCGCCTTCAACCCGGTGGTGATCGATGAGCAGGACAACGGCACGTACTGGTCGCGCAAGGTGGTGTTCAACCTGACCGCCGACAGCCGTGTCATGGGCCTCATGCTGGTGCCCAAGGGCAGCGGCCCGTTCCCGGCCGCAGTGCTGTTGCACGACCACGGCGGCAAGTTCGACATCGGCAAGGAAAAGCTCATCAAGCCGTGGGGAGACGCCACGCGCCTGAGTTCTGCGACCGCCTGGAGCAATAAGTACTTCAGCGATCGCTTTGTCGGCGACGAGCTCGCCAAGCGTGGCTACGTGGTGCTGGCCGTCGATGCGCTGGGCTGGGGAGACCGTGGCGGCTATACCGCCGTCGGCACGCAAACGCAGGGCGAGCAGCAACAGGCGCTGGCTGCCAACCTGTACAACCTGGGCGATTCGCTCGGCGGGCTGATGGCGCGCGAAGACGTGCGCGCGGCCGACTTCCTGGCCAGCCAACCGCAGGTGGATGTCAATCGCATCGCGGCAGTCGGCTTCTCGATGGGGGCATTCCGTGCGTGGCAGTTGGCAGCGCTCTCCGACAAGATCGCAGCCGGCGTTGCAGTGTGCTGGATGGCGACCACCGACGGCCTGATGGTGCCGGGCAACAATCAGCTCAAGGGCCAGTCCGCTTTCAACATGATGCATCCGGGGCTGTTGCGTTATCTCGACTTCCCGGACGTGGCGAGCCTGGCGGCGCCCAAGCCGATGCTGTTCTTCAATGGAGGCACCGATACGCTGTTCCCGACCGCATCGGTGGATGCGGCCTACGCCAAGATGCAGCAGGTGTGGACGGCGTGGGGCGCGGGCGACAAGCTCAAGACCCAGACCTGGTCGACACTCGGCCACGTATTCGTGCAAGAAGAGCAGGAAGCGGCCTTCACCTGGCTGGACACGGCACTCAAGCGCTGAGGGCGAATGGGCCGATGGTGGTAACGCCATCGGCTTTGTCCGACACAAGTATGGCGCACAGCTCAGATTCGTTTCGCGCTGCGGCATGACAATGTCTTGATGCGCGATACCCGCTTGATGGCCGCCAAATATTGGCGGAGGCAGGGCGCTACCATTTTGCTCCCGGACCGCAGGGCGAAAACCGCCCTGCGATTCCTTCTCCGAGTCGTTTCACAGGCGGTTGAGCATATGACGCACGGGTGACGATAGGTTGCAATGAATGGATCATCACATGCGCAAGAAAACGGTATTGATCGTAGGTGGACATCGGCGGATGGGCAGTCGCCTCTCTGCCATGGCGGAAGACATGGGACTGGATGTCGTCGGGCTGGTTTCGCCGGCCCACGCGCTGCGGGTGGCGCGAAGCTGCCAGCCCGACCTGGTCTTGGTCGACCAGGAGGGGAGTCGCGTGGGATTGCGCGGCATGGGCGCCGCGCTGCTCGATTGCCTCGTGAGCGGGCGAGTCTTGCTGCTGGCTCCGCAGATATGCAGCCAGTCCATACACGCTCAGGGCCCGTCCGGCGTGGTCGTCATGACGCGCTCGGCGCCCGACGAGTCTGTCGTCATGGCGGTGCGCAGTCTTCTCGGACTATCCCTGTCGACGTCGCATGAGACAGGTGTCGCGCCGGCCGATATGCGGGCCGGGGGCGCGGCGACCCTGCAAGATCGCACAGAAGCGGCTGTACGCCGGTCGCGGCAATCCATTGCGCTCAGGCGTACCGGCTTCCGTGGCGCCCGCGTGGCCTTCGGGATTGCTGCACACGGCGCTCGTCGGGATCGCGGCGCGCTCGCCGACACTCAGTTCGATGTGGCGGCATTGCGCGGCATCGACAAATCGGTGCGCGAGTTCATGCCGACGTAACGTCCATGGCGTCACGAGCGAGGAAGGCGGGCTTTGCCCGCCTTTTTTTCGTTGACGCGACACGCTTCGCTCCAAGCGACGATTGCGCACCGGCAGCTTTTGCCGGTCATCGGTGCATTGACCGGAGGATGACGTTTTCTACTGTCCTAAGTATCTGTATTTAAAAAACAAAAGCAGAGACGCCTGAACTGGCAAAGCTCTTGCTATGGCTCAGCCATAAGTGGATCCGGAGCGCCTTCATGGCCAGTTTGCTGAGTATCGGTCTGACGGGGTTGAACGCCGCGCAGGCCCAACTGACGACGACCTCGCACAACATCACCAATGCCAACGTGACGGGATATAGCCGTCAACAGGTGATCCAGGGCACACAGCAGCCGCTCTATACGGGCGCGGGTTTCTTTGGACAGGGCACGCAGGTCCAGACGGTCAAGCGCATCTACAGCCAGTTCCTCGAAAACCAGACGATGGCGGCCGATGCCGCGCATTCCAAGTCGGAGACCTACTACAACGAGATCGCGCAGATCGACAATCTGCTGGGCGATGAAACCGTCGGGCTTTCCTCTGCGCTGACGAGTTACTTCAACAGCGTACAGAGCGTGGCGAGCAATCCGTCGGATGTGTCGGCGCGTCAATCGATGCTGTCGTTCGCCCAGGCGTTGGCGGGGCGCTTCCAGTCGCTCAACCAGCGCATGGACGAAATCCGTAGCGGGGTGGAGTCGCAGATTTCAACCACCGTCGATTCGATCAACACCCTGGCCAAACAACTGGCGGACCTGAACCACCAGATCGTCGTGGCGCAGGCCTCCGGCACGGGCGTGCCTGCCAATGATCTGCTGGATGCGCGCAATGCACTGATCCAGGAATTGAACCGCAACGTGCAGGTGACGACCACGACCGAGAGCGACGGTTCGGTGAGCGTATTCATCGGCACCGGCCAACCGCTGGTGGTGGGCAACAGCACCTACACGCTGACCGCCACGCCGTCGGACAGCAATCCGAAGAAGCTGCAATTGGGTATCCAGTTGCAGGGCGACAATTCCGCCAAGCTTTCCGACAGCATGATCACCGGCGGTTCGCTGGCCGGCCTGCTGACGTTCCGCTCGGACGCGCTGGATGCCGCGCAGAACGCGCTGGGGCGCATCGCGGTGGGCATGACCGAGACCTTCAACGCCCAACATCGGCTTGGCGTAGATCTGAACGGTGCCATGGGCGGCGATTTTTTCACCCCCATCAAGGGCGCCGTGCAAAATTTGCCGGCCTTCTCCACCGGAACGGTTTCCAGCGCGCAACTGGAAGTGTCATACAGCAACGTCGCCAACCTGACGACCGACGACTACGTGCTGAGTTTCGACGGCACCAACTACAACCTGCAGCGCTCGTCCGATGGCAAGTCGGTGTATTCCGGCGCGACCTTGCCCACCGACGTTGACGGCATTTCGATTTCGCTCACCTCGGGCTCCGTTGCGGCGGGCGACCGTTTCCTGATCCAGCCGACCCGCTATGCCGCGTCCAGCGTGAACGTGGCAATCACCGATACGCGGCTGATCGCGGCTGGCGCACCCATCACCACGTCGGCGGCATCGACGAACAGCGGCACGGCGTCGATCTCGCAGGGTTCGGTCGTCAGCGGCACCGGTATTTCGGCCACGACGCCGCACATCGGGAACATTACCGTTACGTTCGACTCGGCCACCAATAGTTTTGTATTGGGTGGCGCGGCGTCCGGCACGCTGGCCTATGACCCCGTCGCGGATGCTTCGGGCAAGACCTTCACGCTTGCTTCGCCGAACATTTCGTTTTCGATCAGCGGGGCGCCCAAGAACGGCGACGCCTTCACCATCACCAGCAATGACGGCGGGGTGTCGGACGGACGCAATGCGGTGGCGCTGGGCAACCTGCAGACGACCAAGAACATGCTTGGCGGATCGGCGACGTACGCTACGGCCTACAGCCAGATCGTGAGCAAGATCGGCACACAGACGCACGCGGCCGAAATCAACACCAGCACGCAGCAGACCCTGCTGGAGCAGGCGCAGGCCGCGCAGCAGTCGGTATCGGGCGTGAACCTCGATGAAGAGGCTGCCAATCTCCTGCGCTACCAGCAGGCTTATCAGGCTGCGGCCCGCGTCATGAGCACTGCTCAGACGCTCTTCGAAGCTGTCCTCAACATTGCGCGCTGATCAATCAGGAGCACGCCATGCGCATTTCGACCTCTCTGATCTTCGACACCAACGTTTCGACGATGAACCGTCAGCAGTCCAATCTGATGACGCTGCAGCAGCAATTGTCGTTGAATACCCGGGTGACCAAGCCCAGCGACGATCCCGTGGCCGCCGCGCAAGCGTTGACCGTCAAACAGGCCAGCGCCGTTGTGCAGCAGCAGATGACCAACCAGGGTACTGCCGACGATGCGCTCAAATCGCTGGAGAGCAAGCTTGCCGCCATCGGCGACATCATTACGTACGCGAAGGAGCGCACCATCCAGGCGGGCAACGGCGCGCTGAATCAGGATGACCTCAAGAGCATCGCGACAGACCTCAAGAGCCAGTTCGATTCCCTGCTGAGCCTGGCCAACAGCACGGATTCCAATGGGCAATACATGTTCGCCGGCTTCAAGGGCGACACCCTGCCGTTTACCGGCAATCTGTCGGGCGGGGTGAGCTATCAAGGCGACCAGGGGCAGCGCACGCTGCAAGTCTCCGATACGCGGCTGATGCCGGTGTCCGACAACGGCATGCAGGTTTTCATGAGCGTGGACAATCTCAATGGCTCGTTCAACGCTTCGTCCGCGTCGGGCAACTCCGGCGCGGCGGTGATCAACGGTGGCTCGGTGACCGGCTCGTACTCGGGCGGGCAATATGGCATCCGCTTTACCAGCGGAAGCACTTACGAGGTCTTCGATCGCGCAGCGGACCCCGGCATGACCGGTGCGCCGATGGCAACAGGCACGTACACCAGCGGCGGCACGATCGACCTGCCGCCCGCGCCGGCCACCGGCCAGATTCAAGTCGCGGTGTCCGGAACACCCGCGCCGGGCGACACCTTCACGGTCGATCCGGGCGGCCAGACAGACATGTTCAGCACCCTGCAACAGCTCATCAGCGTGCTGGACAACTCATCGGGCGCGGCGCTTCAGCAGGGGCTCGCCGACGCGGGTAACAAACTGGACAACGCGCTCGACAATGTACTGAAGCTGCGCTCGCAGGTGGGTTCGCGGCAGACCGAACTGGATGCGCTGCAAAGCCTCGGCACGGATGCGCAGCAGCAGTATTCCGACCGCATCAACAAGCTGACCGGGCTGGACTACGCCTCGACGATCTCGGATTTCAGCATGCAGAACGTCAGCCTGCAGGCGGCGCAGCAGTCGTTCATCAAGATATCCGGCCTGTCGCTGTTCAACTTCCTGAAGTAAGGGGCGCGCGCCATGAAACGTCTTTCCGGTGCCATCCTTGCCGCGTTGTGCGTGGCCATGTCGGCGTGCAGTTCGATCAGCGGCACCTATCCGCGCAACGCTTCGATCATTCCCGATGCCGGCATCCAGCTCACGCCAAGCTACGTGCTGCATCTGGACGATCTGGTGGTGATTGCCGGCATCAGCTATCTGGTCTACACCGTGGTCGATCCGCTGGCGCCGAACTGGTCGATCCAGGAAACACGCCTGGGCGATAACCGTGCTTCGTACGAATTGACGATGAAGCCGATCAATGTCGGCGGCGCGGGCGAGGCCAAACAAGTGCTGGCACGCCGGGCCGAAGCGCTGGCCCGCGAACGCGGCTTCGGCAGCTATCAGATCCTGCGCTACGAGGAGTCGATCGATTCGCGCATCTGGCTGCCGCATCGCACGGCACGCGCCGACGTCGTGCTCGTCCATCCGCAAATCCTGCGCTAAACCGATACGGCGCAATGCCGGGTGATTTTCGTCACGGGCAGCCCTTTCTTCCAGCTTGCGCTGCAGTGCAATGTGGTCTGAAGTAGGGGCATGCGAGCGCGACGCATGGTCGATCACAACAAACGATTCGCGCACTCAACGAAACAGAGGGCCCGAGTCATGTTCGAACGCCGTCGTCGCGCGATCGCGCAAATGAGCTTCTACCAGTCACAACGCAGCCTGCGTTCGGGTGAGCACATTCCACCCTTGCCCGGCCTGGCTGACCAGATCGTGGCGTGCCGGGCGGAAATGGCGCGCAGCCACCGCCTGGACGAAATCCCCGAGCCGCCGCCCATGGCGGAAGAGGGCGACGAATTGGCGTTCTGAGCAATCTGCGCCCGATGGGGCGCGCCGGCACAGAAAATTCTTGCGCATTTCCTGGGTGCTGTATATAAATACAGTATTCCAGGAGGTGGCAATGGCATCCGAATCCGTTTTGACGCGCCGGCAACAAGAAATCCTCGACTTCATTCGCGAAGCCATCGAGGCCAATGGCATGCCGCCCACGCGTGCCGAAATCGCGCACGCCTTCAATTTCGCCTCGCCCAATGCGGCGGAGAGCCACATCAAGGCGCTCGTCCAGAAAGGCGCCTTGCTGCTTGAAGCTGGTTCAGCCCGTGGTCTGCGGCTGGTGGAATCCCTGGGTATTCCGTTGATCGGCCGCGTCGCCGCCGGCGCCCCGATACTGGCGCAAGAGCATATCCAGTCCCGGCACCAGGTCGATCCGGCGCTGTTCACTCCGCGTGCTGACTTCCTGTTGCAGGTGCGGGGCGCATCAATGATCGACGCCGGCATCTTCGATGGCGATCTGTTGGCCGTGCACCGCACGCACGAAGCCCGCGACGGGCAGATCGTCGTTGCACGTGTAGACGACGACGTCACCGTCAAGCGCCTCAAGCGCCACCGCGACGGGATCGTCGAATTGATCGCGGA
Source organism: Uliginosibacterium sp. sgz301328 (assembly GCF_041807905.1). Classification (NCBI taxonomy): domain Bacteria; kingdom Pseudomonadati; phylum Pseudomonadota; class Betaproteobacteria; order Rhodocyclales; family Zoogloeaceae; genus Uliginosibacterium; species Uliginosibacterium sp. sgz301328. Next base: position 152,408 of record NZ_JBGVSA010000001.1, on the reverse strand, counting down.
GAACCGCGACTACGCGCCCATCCTCGTTGATCCAGAACGCAGTCAGCTGACGATCGAAGGCATCGCCGTCGGCCTGATCCGCGACGGTTTTCCGCGTTGAACACGCGCCGATCCTTTTTCCAGCTTTCCAGAGAACCCATCATGAAGACGATTCGCTTGTTCAGCCTGCTGCAAGGTCCAGCCAACTTCATCCCGCAAGCGCCCGTGTTGGCGCAACCGCATGATCGCCGCAGTGGCGGCGTGGAAACGCACACGCGCACCGTCATCCGTCCGAGCGCGATCCTCGATGTCGTCCATCGACGTGGCCGCAGTTGGGGCTTGCTGGCGTCGTACGAAGAAAAGCGGCTGGGGCTCTAAAGAGCGTTCGCCACGCGGTAGTCGCGCGCAGAGATGGCGCGGGCAGGACTGCGCGAATCGACGCGATGCCTGAATGGACTTGCGTCAGTAGTGGAGTGTGCCGCTGATCTGTTCAGCGAGCGGAATGCTGCGAGCGCCGCCCGAGTTGAACAGATCGAGGCGGGTCTGGTTCAGCGTCAGACTGCGGGCTTCGCGGTGCCAGGTGACGCCGTTGTCGCCGTTGCAGGGGCGGTTGCTGGCGCATTCGTAGCTATAGATGACGATGCGCCCGTCGACTGTGCTGTAGTGGCGAACGCTGATTCGTGTCTCGCCGTCTTCCGTTTGCGAGCCGACAGCCTTGATCTGCTGCAGCGGCACAGTGGCACAGGCCTCCCAGCTCATCGACAGGACCAATGTGGAGGCGGGCGATATCATCGCTTCGCAGGGCATGAAGCTGGTCGGCCCCGGGCCGGCGATATTTACCGTCCCCCATGGTGTTTCGTTGGCGTCCGAGGCTATCGAGCTCTCGGCTTGCGCAGGCTGCACGCTCCGAGGCTCGGCCGCGCGCTCGCAGGCGGCCAATATCCAGATCGCCACGATCAAGCCGACCCACCGCATTACCTTCTCCTCACGTCACTTGCATGCAAGGCGCAGGACAATGCCCTTCGAAAAGATGACGCGGGTCGATTCAAATCAGTTCGCCACCAATACCAGAAACGTCTGGCCCGCCTGCTGGGTCTCTCCTAGAGATGTCTTGGGATGCGGTTTTGGCGTCGTTGGTGTTGCCTTAGCCTCGCGTCGTCATGATGCGCAGCATGAGTTCGCTCGCATCGGGCTTGTTGAGGATCGGCTGGTAGACCTGGCGCATGCGCGAGATGAAAGACGTCTGGTTCTTCAGATCGAGGAATTTCACGCCCTGTTTTTCGAGCTTGGCGCGCAATGTGGCGCTCTGCCTGGCCCACAGTTCTCGCATGGCGACGGCCGAGTTGTGGCCAGCCTCCAGGAAGACCTTCTTTTCCGCTTCCGACAGTTTTGCCCACAACTGGGTGGAAACGATCAGAGCCTCTGGCTGCATGCTGTGGTTGCTGACCAGGAAATACGGCGCGTACTTGAAGTGCTCTTCCTTGGCATAGGTGAAGATGTCGGTCTCGGCGCCATCCAGTTCATTGCTCGTGAAGGCCTTGGGCATCTGGTTCAGCGGCATCATCACGGCCGATCCGCCCAGTGAGGTAACCATGGTGCGCAGCGCTTCGCGGTCGGCCACGCGCAAGGTCTTGCCTTCGATATCGGTGGCATAACCCGTCGGCTTTGTCTTGAGGTAGAACGAGCGGGAGCCGCCGTCGTACCAACCGAGTACGATGAAGCTCTTGGTGGCGAGTTTCTTTTCCAGCCCTTTGCCGAGTTCGCCATCGAGCGCCTTCATCATTCCGCGCGTATCGGAAAACATGAATGGCAGCGACAGTACTTCCATTTCGGGCACAGCCTTGTACATCGGCGTGTTGCTGATGACTGCGACATCGAGCTGGCCCTTGTCGACGAGCGGCAATGCCTTGTAGATGTCGCCGAGCGTGTCTTTGGTCTGGATCTGTCCTTCGAACTTGCCGCCCGTCTTGGCCTTGACCTCGTCCATGAACAACTTGAGGCCCTGGTGCGAAGGGAATTCTTCGCTACCCTGAACCCAGCCTTTGAGCGGATCTGCGTGCGCCAGCGCAGGCAAGGCCAGACCCATCACACATCCCAGCAACAATCGCCTCAGCATTTTTCGTTTCCCCTGTGTTCCAGCGCGGGCCTGTGGAGTGAGGCGTCGCAATGTGGCGAAGGGTACTCGGAAAATCAGTTAAGCGTTTTCCATGAGCGCCGAACGGTCGGCGCCGAGCGCCATTCGACAGGGTGACGAAAGCGTATTCCTTGTCGTCGCAGCCGGACCATGCCTCACGGAGGCCGGGTGAATCGATTGACCCGATCGGCGGGTAAAAAGCTCAACCTGCCGCTCGACGTGCGCGGATCTCGTCCACCGCGTTGGCAATCAGGCGGCTGGCGATGCTGATCGGCGCGGGCAGTCCGGGCAGCGCATCGACGTCGTACCAGCCGGCGTCTTCGATTTCGTCCGCTTGCGGCACGATGTCGCCGGAAACGTAATCCGCGTGGAATGCCAGCATCAGCGAATGCGGGAATGGCCAGGATTGGCTGGAAAAGTAACGCAGGTTGTCGATCTTCAGCCCGACTTCTTCAAGTACTTCGCGGTGGATGCAGGTCTCCACGCTTTCGCCGGCCTCGACGAAGCCTGCGAGCGCACTGTAGACGCCGGGCTTGAAATGGGGCGAGCGCGCCAGCAGCAGCCGGTCGCCGCGCCGGATGAGGATCATGGCAGCGGGAGCGATGCGTGGGTATTCGCGCAGTCCGCAGTTGGGACATTCCTTGGCAGGCTCGCCTGCGACGACGAAGGTGGCCGTGCCACAGGCGCCGCAGTGGCGCGAGTGGAGGTCCCAGGTCGCCATTTGGCGTGCGCGCACAGTAATGGAGGCGATGTGGGCGGCCTGGGCGGTCAGCACGTCACGCATGCCTTGCGCGATCAGCCCATCCGGCAGCGCAGTGCCGCGCGGCCAGGCGAGCGCACGACAATCGCGGCCGCCGAGCGTGCCGATGATGTTGTCGCTGCCGGCAGGCCCCAGCGAAGCGAGATCCGCCAGGGCTGGCAGGGTCAGGTCGGCACGCAGGATCTGTTCATCGCCTGTGTATGCAAAGAGCAATGCGTCGTCGGACGCGTGGTGTCCCGCCGAGAAGAGCGGGAGAAAATCCTCGGTCATGTTTCATTCACTTGGTTGAAAGCCGCGTGCTGGACAAGCAGTGCACGAGGCGGGCGCCAGCGTCGTGGCGCCATGGATTGTCTTGGGAATGCACCGCAGCCGCTGGTGCTGTGCGTTCCGAAGACGACCCTGGATGACTTTTCGGCCCAAGACCGGCTCAGCGGCGACGTCCGACATTATCATTCTTCCCTTTGACTGTTACAGAAGGAGCGCCCAATGGCCGAACCCGTCACCACTTCCACCGGACTTGTCATCGAGGACGTTGTCCAGGGCTCGGGCACCGAAGCCAAGGCCGGCAGCAACGTTGCCGTTCATTACACCGGCTGGCTCACCGATGGCGCCAAGTTCGACTCCAGCAAGGATCGCAATCAGCCGTTCAGCTTCGAACTGGGTGGGCGTCAGGTCATCCCGGGGTGGGATGAAGGCGTGCAGGGCATGAAGGTCGGTGGCACGCGCAAGCTGACGATTCCGCCCGAATTGGGCTACGGCGCGCGCGGCGCGGGCGGCGTGATTCCGCCCAATGCGACGCTGGTGTTCGAGGTCGAATTGCTCGACGTGTTGTCCGACCTGACCATCGAAGACAGCATTTTTGGCACGGGCGCCGAGGCCAAGCCTGGGCGCACGGTGGTCGTGCACTACACCGGCTGGTTGCTCGACGGCACCAAGTTCGATTCCAGCAAGGATCGCGGCGAGCCGTTCAGCTTCGATCTGGGGCGCCGCCAAGTCATTTCGGGCTGGGACAAGGGCGTGGCCGGGATGAAAGTCGGAGGCACGCGCAAGCTGACGATCCCGCCGCACATGGGTTATGGCGCGCGCGGTGCCGGCGGCGCGATCCCGCCCAATGCCACGCTGGTGTTCGAGGTCGAATTGCTGGACGTGCTCTGAGCGTCTGGACGCGGGCGGGCGCGAAGCTCACTCCCAGCGCTCGAACGACCACCCGCGCCTGGGCTGCACAGGCTTGGGTGTGGGCGCGGGAGTGGGCTTTGGCACCGGATCGGGTTTGGGCTTGGGCGGTCGGGGTGGCTCCGGGCGTGGCGGCGATGGCGGACGCGGGCGCGGCGGTGCGATGCCCCATACAGGCCACCACGGAGCTTCGATATAGCCGTTCCACGGAGGGGTGAGCATCGCCTCGACTTCGTTTTCGCAATCGATGCCGCGGTTCTGGCGGCATTGCGCGAGCATGCGGGCGCGCAGTTCATCCTGTGGATCAGGCGGGCTGGCGGGTTGTGGCGGAGTGTTGGCGGACGGGGGCGCCGCAGGCACCGCTGGGGCGGCTGGTTGAGCGGGCGCGCGGGGCACCGCGGGCACGACGTTGACGCTGGCATCGACGCGCCGCGCCGACACGCCGGCGGGCGGCTGGTCGCCGTAGTGCACCCTGCCGTCGCGGTCCGTCCAGCGGTAAACCTCGGCCACGGCGCAGGCCGGAACGATCAGCAGGCAGACGAAAGCGCTTGCGCAGAGTCTCAGTGTCATGATTTCAGTTTAGTCGGCGCTACATTCAGCAGAACAACACCATGAGTCATCACGACAAGACGCCGGTGACGGCCGCGATCCGCGTGCTGCGGTCGCACAACGCGGACTTCACCCATCACCTGTACGAATACGAAGAACATGGCGGAACGACTGTGAGCAGCCGCGAGCTTGGCGTGCCCGAGCATGCCGTCGTCAAGACGCTGATCATGGAGGACGAGCACAAACGTCCGCTGGTCGTGCTGATGCACGGCGATCGCGAGGTATCGACGAAGAATCTCGCGCGGCATATCGGTGTGAAGAGTATCGCGCCGTGCAGTCCGGATGTTGCCAATCGCCATTCCGGCTACATGATTGGCGGAACAAGTCCGTTCGGCACCCGCAAAGCGATGCCGGTCTATATGGAGCGGACCATCGCGGCGCTCGACAAGATTTACATCAATGGCGGCAAGCGCGGATACCTGGTGGGGCTTTCCCCGCAGACAGTGATCGACATCCTCAAACCCGAGCTGGTCGACGCGGCGGCCTGAGCACCGCTGGCTGGCCCCCGCGCGACATCAGTTGCGCTTGATCGTCCACCAGCGCAGCCAGTAGAGCAGTCCGACCAGCGAACAGCCGGCGATCAGGATGATGAGAAGCGATATCTCCCAGCCTCCGCGCGCATCCAGAAATGGCAGGTGCTGAAAGTTCATGCCGAAGAAGCCGGTCACCAGCGAGGCGGGCGCGAGCAGCGTGGTGACCACCGTGAGCACACGCACTTCAGCATTGAGGCGGTTGCTGACCGTCGACAGGTGGATGTCGAGGAGGTCGCCGATCTGGTCCCTGAGGGCGTCGAGCTGGTCAATGATGTGGACGGCGTGATCGTAGATGTCGCGGAAGTAGAGCTGGGTTTCGGGCTGTAGCAATGGCCCCGACCGCAGCAGGACGTTGACGACTTCGCGCGTCGGCCAGATGGCGCGGCGGACTTCCAGCACCTCGCGCTTGTAGTGGTTGATGTCGGCGATAGGGCGGCTGGCCGTGCTGCTCATGATGTCGTCTTCGAGCAGTTCGATGTCGTCGCCGATCGCCTCGACTACGATGAAGTAGCGGTCCACGACGGCATCGATGAGCGCATGAAGCAAGGCGTCTGGCCCCGCACGACGCAAGGCGCAGCCGTCCTGGCGCAGGCGTTCGCGGATGGGATCGAACAGGCCGGTGGGGCGCTCCTGGAAACTCAGGACGAAGTTCTTGCCGAGCACCAGACTGATCTGGTCGCTCGAAGCATCGTGCGTGGCGCTGTCATAGTTGAATGCGCGCATGACGACGAAAAGATACTCGCCGTAGTCGTCCACCTTGGGGCGCTGCTGTGTGTGCGCGATGTCTTCGAGCACCAGCGGGTGCAGGCCGAAGCGTGCGCCGATCTCGCGCATGACTTCTGCCTCATGCAGGCCGTGAACATTTAACCAAAGACCACGATGCTTGCGCGTGTATTGACGTGAGTCATTAATCGACTTGAAAGTGACTTCCGTCAGAGCTTCGGCGTCATAGTCGAATAAAGTAATCGTCGGATTCTTAACCTTGATTTCGCCTACATAATCGATGCTGCCGGGTGGGCGACCCACCTTGGGCGTATAGGCCAAGTGGCGTTTTTTTCGGGGTTTGCGATCTGTACGTTTTGGCATGCGGACGGTCCGGCGAATGGCACGGGTCTTTTATGATGCATCGTTGGTGCGTCCGTGGTATAGAGGCGAAGCTTCATTTCTCGACAGGGAGAGTCAATGTCCTGGACTATCGGAGTCTTGCAGGATGGCGATACCGCCGAGCGGCGTGTTCCGCTCACGCCCGACGTGGCGAAAAAATTCCAGCAACTGGGCGCGAGTATCGTGCTGCAACGCGGCGCGACCGCGGGTGCCTTTCTGGGTGAAGGCGATTACGCCGATGTCAAATGGGTCGACAGTGCCGCCGAGGTGGTGGCCCAGTCCGACTGCCTGCTGACCGTGAGCCCGCCGCCGGCCGAGATCGTCGGGCAGCTCAAGCCGGGCGCGGTCCTGCTGGGGCTGCTGCAACCGTATGCCAGCGCCGAGCGCATCAAACAGTTGCAGGCCGGGCAGATCACCGCGTTCCCAATGGAACTGCTGCCGCGCATTTCGCGCGCGCAAAGCATGGACATTCTCTCCTCGCAGGCTGCCTGCTCGGGTTACGAGTGCGTGCTGATCGCCGCCACCAAGTGCCCGAAGTTCTTCCCGATGCTCACCTATGCGGCCGGCACCATCCGTCCGGCGCGCGTGCTCATCATCGGCGCAGGTGTTGCGGGTCTGCAGGCCATCGCGACCGCCAAGCGCCTGGGTGCCATGGTCGAGGCCTATGACGTGCGCCCCGAGACCCGCGAGCAGATCGAATCTCTCGGCGCCAAGTTCGTCGACACCGGCGTTTCGGCGGCCGGCACGGGTGGCTATGCCCGCGAGCTGACCGACGACGAAAAGCGCCAGCAGGCCGAAAAGCTGGCCAAGGCCATCGCCCAGTGCGACGTGCTGATCACCACGGCAGCCGTGCCGGGCAAGCGAGCCCCGCGCATCGTGACCGCCGACATGGTGGCGGGCATGAAGGCAGGTTCGATCATCGTCGATATGGCGGCCGAAACCGGTGGCAACGTCGAAGGCTGCGTGGCCGGCGCCGAAACCCAGATCGGCCGCGTGCTGCTGATCGGACCGACGCACTTGCCCAGCCGCATGTCGGTGCATGCGTCGGAGATGTTCTCCAAGAACCTGTTCAACTTCATCAGCCCGATGCTCAAGGAAGGAACGCTCACGCTGGACTGGGAGGATGAAGTCCTGGCCGGTACGTGCCTGACGCACGCCGGTGAGGTCCGCCACGCTGGCGTCAAGCAGGTGCTCGGACTCTGATCGACTGAACGAGCGGGGCTGTCGCTTCATGATCGCCCCGCACTGAACATCTTCCTTCTCGCTACGGGAGAACCCATGGAAGGCTTTACTGCACTTTATATTTTCATGCTGGCGGCATTCACCGGCTACGAGGTGATCTCGCGCGTGCCAGTGATTCTGCATACACCGCTGATGTCTGGCTCCAACTTCGTCCACGGCGTGGTCGTGGTGGGCGCGATGGTGGCGCTGGGCCACGCCGAAACGCCGGTCGAACAAGCCATCGGCTTCTTCGCCGTGCTGCTGGGGGCGGCCAACGCGGCCGGCGGTTACGTGGTCACCGAACGCATGCTGGCCATGTTCAAGTCCGATAAGAATAAGAAGGAGGGCGCGTAATGACGCCGAATCTGTTGGTTGAAGTGGCGTATTTCGTTGCGGCCGTCCTGTTCATCATCGGTTTGAAGAGCATGTCGTCGCCGGTCACGGCGCGGCGCGGCATCATCTGGGCGGGCGTGGGCATGCTGGTGGCGACGCTGGCGACTTTCGCCACGCCGGGCATGCACAACTTCCTGCTCATGATTCTGGCGATCGTCATTGGCGGCGGCGTGGCCTGGTGGTCCGGTCGCGTAGTCAAGATGACCGACATGCCGCAGATGGTCGCGATCTACAACGGCATGGGCGGCGGTGCCGCGGCAGCCATCGCGGCGGTCGAGTTCGCCCGCGGCACGTTCCATAGCGAAGTGGCCGTAGCGCTTGCGGTGCTGGGCGCGCTCATCGGCGCGGTGTCGTTTGCGGGTTCTTGCGTGGCGTTCGCCAAGCTGCAGGGATTGATGAACAAGGCTTTCCGCCTGCCTGCGCAGAATGTGGTCAACATTGCACTGGCCGCCGCCACGGTGGTCATCGGCGTGGCGATCGTGCTGATCGGCAAGCCGACGGCAGCGCACATCATCACTTTCTTCATCCTGTCGCTGGCGTTGGGCGTGATTGTCACTCTGCCGATCGGCGGCGCGGACATGCCGGTGGTGATCTCGCTGTTCAACGCCTTCACGGGCCTGGCGGTGGGCTTTGAAGGCTACGTGCTGGGCATTCCTGCGCTGATCATCGCCGGTATCGTGGTGGGTGCTGCGGGTACGCTGCTGACGCAATTGATGGCCAAGGCCATGAACCGTCCGATCACCAACATCCTGTTCCAGCCGATCTCCGGCGCAGCGCAAGAGGGTGGCGGCACGATCGAAGGCAGCATGAAGGAACTGTCTGCGCTCGATGCGGCATCCATGATGCGCTATGCGCAGAAGGTCATTATCGTGCCGGGCTACGGCATGGCCGTGGCCGGCGCGCAGCACAAGGTGTGGGAAATGGCGCAACTGCTCGAAGCCGAAGGCGTCGACGTCTCGTTCGCTATCCACCCGGTTGCCGGACGCATGCCGGGCCACATGAACGTGCTGCTGGCTGAGGCTGGCGTGCCGTATGACAAGATCTTCGACCTCGAAGAAATCAATGCCGAGTTCCCGCTGGCGGACGTGGCACTGGTTATCGGCGCCAACGACGTGGTCAACCCCGTTGCGCGTACGGACAAGTCGAGCCCGATCTACGGCATGCCGATTCTGGACGTCGACAAGGCTCAGAACGTCATCGTCGTGAAGCGTGGCAAGGGCGCGGGCTACTCGGGTATCGAGAACGCTCTGTTCTACCAGGACAACTGCCGCATGCTCTATGGCAGCGCACAGCAGGCAGTGGCAAGCGTCGTGCAACACGTCAAGGAAATGGGCTGATCGAGAGCGGATCTGCCGCAATCAAAACGGGCGCCTGCGGGCGCCCTTTTTTTTTGCACGCTAGAACGCCTGTCCAACCCCGAGATAGGTAGCCGTCCCATCGCGTCCCCAGCCGACGTCGAGCCGAAGATCGACCGGGTTGCGCTCGCCGAGCCGGTAGCGGATGCCGCCACCGATGCTCCACAGCACTTGCTTTTGCCACAGTTGATTCACCTGGGGCGCCACTGCACCCAAGCCCGCAAACACCGCGCCACTCCATTTGGTGTTGAAGCGATGGCGAAATTCGCCTTGCGCGGCGTACATCATGCGGTCGCGATAGCGTCCCGACTTGTAGCCGCGCAGATCGCTGCGCGAACCGAACCGTGAGAGCTCGTAGTACGGCACGTCACCGTAACTCATGCGCAACAGGGCACGCAACGCGAGTACGTCGTCAGCGCCGTAGCCGAGGTAGCGGTTATAGGCGAACTGGTAGGCGCTGAAGGTGTTGGCGGCGCCGAAAGCGTTGTCGAAGTAATCCGCCGTGGCGTTGAAAAAGCTGCCTCGCGTCGGGTAGAAGTTGTTGTCACGCGTGTCGTATTGAAGTTGTGCGCCGAGCGACACCTGCGTCTGCTGCGCGGCGCCGTCGGCCGGCAGATCCGCGCGGAGGTCTTCGGGAATATCGTGCGCGGTCGCGTCGATACTCTGGTAGTGAATGCGCGGGCCGAGGTACCAGCCCTTCCACAATTGTCGGGCCAGCACCAGGAACAAGTGCGCCGTTTTTTGCGATACGGGAATCGATTCGTTACGGGAGCCGGCCTCGTTGCCGATCCCATAGTAATCGTACTTGTATTGCCCGAATCCGCCTGCGCCGACGAAACGCCAACGGTCGTTGTCAAAATGTCCGATATACGCGCCACCACCACCGTAGGAGCCTTTCTCCGTACCGCCAACGCCAAAGCCGATGATGTCGGGCTTGCCTCCGGCTCCCGGCGGATGAAAGATGTACTGAGCCTTGAGCGACACGCCCAGTCGTTGCGAAGGGTTGTATGAAGGGATCGGCACCACGATCCACTCGCCTGCCGTGCGCGCAGCTCGGGGCACGATATCCGGCAACGACTGCGTGGGGCCCAGCGGCAGGCCGTTCTGTCCGGCAGACGGCGCCCATTCGTCGGAATCCTCGACGGGGCGCGGTTCGTTGGCGGAGTCCTGGCTCGTCCGCTGCGCCGACGTGACAGGGCATGCAAACAGCAAGGCGGACCACAGCAGGGCGTGGATAAAAGTCGCGCGGCGAGGCATGGTGTCCGTCGTTGATGACAATGCACTCAATGTAGTCGGCATGCATAGCCGCGACGAGTGGAATATCAAGGCGCCGGGCGTTGTTGCTTGCGGCGCCGATATTCGCGGACCAGGTGCCAGCGCCAGACCATCCACACAATGAGGTATCCCGCGGCTGCCAGCAAGGTGGCCAGCACGAGCAAGCCCAGGGCAAGCGGCGTCCCCAGCCCCGCCAGCCAGCCGAGCAGCGCGTGCGCCCACTCGGTGAGCGACTGGTCTCCCATTTCAGGCGGATAGACAAACTTACCGTCATCGCCCAGCAAGCTGCCGCCGATCCAGTACGCCGCAACATACAGGGGCACGATGGTGAAAGGGTTCGTGTAGAACGTGGCGACGACGGCGACCGGCAGATTCACGCGGAATATCACGCAGGCGATAACGCACCCGAGCACCTGCAGCGGCCCGGGGATCAACCCGCAGAACATGCCGACCGCTACTCCGCCTGCTGCGGATCGACGATTCAGGTGCCACATCGAAGGATGCAGAAAAGTCTTGCCGAGCATGTTCAACCAGCGGTTCTGCCGCAGGTTTTCGGCACCGGGAGTGAAGCGTTTGAAGAGCCTTCGCATGGTGTGGTGGGGCGTCAGATCATTCTTTGTTTGTCGAAGGTATTTGGATGGATATCTTTGAGATAGTTCATCGGCAGATCCGTATCCGGGTGCTTCAATCGCCCGATGTTGAGCATTGCATGGTTTGCTGCCGGCACCTGGGTGTGTCAGGTGCTGCCGACGCTTCCCTCGCTTCCCTGGTTGATGCTCGGCACCGTCTGCGCCGGTCTTGCCTGTGTCGCGTGCCGCGGACGATGGCGCACTTTGGCCATGTTTGTTCTCGCGTTTCTTCTCGGGCTCACGCACGCGGTGTGGCGGGCCGAGTTGAGACTTTCCGATCGGCTCGATGCGGCGCTTGAGGATCGCTCCTTGGTGGTGAGTGGCTACGTATCCGGGTTGGTGCGCGCCAGCGGGGCGGACCAGCGCTTCGATTTCGTGGCAGATCCTCAAGCGGGGGTGCCGCATCGCATCGCCCTGGCTTGGTACGGTCCCGGACGCTTCGGCGATATGGTGGAAGCTCCACCGAAAGTCAGGAGCGGCGAGCGCTGGCAATTCACGGTACGCCTGCGACGCCCCCACGGCAACGCCAATCCGGCCGGGTTCGACTATGAAGGCTGGCTGTTCCAGCGCGGCATACGGGCGACAGGCTATGTCGTTGCCGACGCCGGTTCGGCGCGCCGCATCTCCGACGAACCGGGACTGAGGCCGGCGATCGACCGATGGCGCGAACGCCTGAAGGCACGAATCTTCACTACGCTCGGTGATACGCCAGAGGCGGGCGTACTCGCAGCCCTCACCGTGGGCGACCAGGGTGCGGTGGCGCGCGAAGACTGGCAGGTGTTTGCCCGGACCGGCACAACACACCTGATGGCGATTTCCGGCCTGCACGTCTCCATGGTGGCCGTCATCGCTTCGCTGATCGTCCAGTCTGGCTGGCGACGTTGGCCTTCGGCGGCTCTGCGTCTGCCGGCACAAAAGGCTGGCGCGCTGGCAGGTCTGGCGGGCGCGGCCATCTACGTGGTGCTGGCGGGCTTTGGCGTACCGGCGCAACGTACCCTGTACATGCTGGCGATTGTCGTCGTCGCGGCATTCTTTGGCCGTGCGCGGGACACCGTCCGCTGCCTGATGTTTGCACTGGCGGGCGTCTTGCTGGTCGACCCATGGGCGGTGACCACGGCGGGTTTCTGGTTGTCTTTCGGTGCAGTCGGTGCGCTGCTATTGGTGTCGTCGGGCCGGTTCGCCGCCGGCGGGCGCATCGTGTCGTGGTTGCGCACGCAGGGGGCGGTGACAATCTTCAGTCTGCCGCTATTGCTTGGACTGTTCGGCCAGTTTTCGCTGGTGTCGCCGCTTGCCAATGCGCTGGCGATACCGCTGGTAAGCATGATCATCGCGCCGCTGGCGCTGCTCCATATCGTCTTACCTGTGGCGTGGATCATCGAGGCGGCGCAAGTCCTGCTGCGAGGGCTGATGTGGGTACTCGGCCACATGGCGGATTCTCCATTTGCCGTGTGGCAGCAGGCCGTGCCGCCTGTGTGGTTGATCGTACCGGCTCTACTGGCGGCGGCGTGGGCTTGCCTGCCGCGCGGCATGCCGGGGCGATGGGCTGCGCTGCTGACGATTCCCGTTCTGCTGAGCTGGTCTCCGCGCCGGCCCGAAGCGGGGGAGGTTCTAATGACGGCCATTGACGTCGGGCAGGGGCTGGCGGTGCACGTGCAGACGGCGACGCGCGATCTGCTGTTCGACACGGGCCCTGCATTTGGCGGCGCGAGCGACAGCGGCGAGCGCATCGTTGTGCCTTACCTGCGCGCGCAGGGCGTTCAACGGATCGATGGCTTGATCGTTTCGCATGGCGATCAGGACCATGCTGGCGGCGCTGGGTCGATCATGGAGAACATGCCCGTCGGATGGTGGACGGCAAGCCTGAGGGCCGATCACCCGCTGCAGGAAACGAGCGTCCGCTACATTCCGTGCCGCCGCGGTCTTGGGTGGTCGTGGGATGGTGTCCATTTCGATCTGCTGCATCCGCATGAATCGTCATCGCGTTCGTCCAACGACGATTCATGCGTGCTCCGCGTGCGCGGTGCGCACGGCACCCTGTTGCTGCCGGGCGATATTGAAGCCCGAGCGGAACGGGATATCCTGGCCGCCTTCGGTGACGGCCTCCGCGCCGATGTGCTGGTCGCCCCGCATCACGGGAGCCGTACCTCGTCGCGCAATGACTTCGTGGCCGCAGTGTCGCCGCAGGCCGTGGTCTTTTCGGTCGGGCATCGAAATCGCTTTCGTCATCCTTCTCGAGCAGTCGTGGCGCGCTATGAAGCCAGCGGCGCGATGCTTGCGCGTACCGACGAGGACGGCGCGGTTCAGGTGATGCTCGGCGCCGATGGTCTGAGTCTGGCACGCTGGCGCAATGAACGGCGGCGATACTGGTATGGTCAGTAACCGGCCCGGCCGGCGCAAACGGAGGTGTACCCATGGCGGGATGGCTCAAACGACTCTTCGGTGAATCCTCGTACTCGGATGCGGCCAGGGCTGCGTTCCCGATGCGACAGCGGCGCGTGCAATGCATCGGCGTCAACGGACTGCATCGCATGTCATATGTGGAGTGGGGCGATCCAGACAATCCGCGTGTACTGGTGTGTGTACACGGTTTGACGCGCAATGCGCGCGACTTCGATTTTCTGGCCCAGGCGCTGGCCGATGATTATCGCGTGGTATGCCCCGATGTCGTCGGCCGTGGCGACAGCGATTGGCTGCGCGTGAAGATGGACTACGCTGTCCCGCTGTACGTCAGCGACATGGTCACACTGCTTGCCCGGATCGGCGTGGACAGCGTCGATTGGGTCGGCACGTCGATGGGCGGGCTCATTGGCATGGCGCTGGCGGCCTTGCCCGATACGCCCATCCGCAAGCTGGTGTTGAATGACGTGGGGCCGTTGATTTCGGGAAAGGCGCTGTGGCGGATCGGCGAATACGTCGGTCGTGCCCCCGAGTTTGCCAGTCTTGCCGAGGCCGAAGCCTACCTGCGGCAGGTCAGTGCGTCCTTTGGGCCTCTCACGGATGCCCAATGGCATCACCTGACGATGCACTCGGTACGCCGGAGCGGCGAGAAATTCCGCATGGTCTACGACCCTGGCATCGGCGATGCCTTCCGGCTGGCGCCTTCGCTGGCGGTTTCGGATGTGGCGGTGTGGCCGACTTACGATCTGGTCCGCTGCCCGACGCTCGTCATCCGTGGCGCGGAGTCCGATCTGCTGTCTTCCGAGACGGTCATGGAGATGACACAGCGGGGGCCGAGGGCGCAGGCAATCACCATTTCTGGCGTGGGACATGCTCCCATGTTGATGGACGACGAGCAGATCGGCGTCGTCAAACGATTCCTGCTTGTGCCTTCGGTCTGAAGGAGAACCTGCTTGGGAAAGGGCGACGCGGTATACGCCGCCCGGATGCGATCAGGCAGCTTGAGCCTGCAGCTTGACGTGGGCCGGAGCACGTTCGCCCAACGGCAGTACGACACGGCCATACACTTCATTGAGGATCTGCGCGGCAGCGGCATAGATGGCCGAGGCGCCGCAGAGAATGCCTTCCCAACCGGCCAGATGCTTGATGGCCGTCGAGCCGGTTGCATCGCCGAGCGCCAGCAGGGCGAACAGCACCGTCAGCGAACCGAAGATGACTTGCGTGGCGAGGTTCATGCGCAGCGTACCGATGAACATCACGAACGTGAAGATGCCCCACATGGAGAGGAAGGCCACCATTGCGCCTTCGGACGCGGCCTGACCCAGACCAGCCTGCGGCAGAAGGATCAGGGCGACGAGCGCGATCCAGAAAAAGCCATAGGACGTGAACGCCACGGTACCGAAGGTGTTGCCCTTCTTCCATTCGAGCACGCCGGCGATGGCCTGCGCGAGGCCGCCATAGAAGAGGCCCATGGCAAGAATCATCGTGTTCAGCTCGAAAAAGCCCGCGTTGTGCAGGTTGAGCAGAACGGTGGTCATGCCGAAGCCCAGCAGGCCGAGCGGGGCGGGGTTGGCAGTGGTGTCGGCGGCGCCGTGGTGAGACATCTGATACTCCAGGAGGTTTTGGCAGGGGATATTTCGTGCGCGCGCATTTTCCGCTGAGGATTGAGAGTGCTTTGTACGATTAGGTCAAACAATCGATACCCCGTGGCCCTGGATTAGGTTTTTTCTGACGGTTGCGCTTCCCGGTGCGGGCAAGGTGTGGCGCCGTGTGAGACGTCGTAGGGGAAGACCGATGGTATCGGTGGCTAGAGTCCTCATTGTTCGCGCTGCTATCCTGTCAGACTGCTTCAACCCCAACCACCGTTTTCGGGATTTCTTGAATGTCTGATACCACCAAATTCCTGCTTGACGAAGCACGCATTCCCAAGTCTTGGTACAACATCGCCGCCGACCTTCCGACTCCGCTTGCGCCGCCCCTGCATCCGGGCACGCTGCAGCCTATCGGTCCGGATGACCTTGCTCCGTTGTTCCCCAAGGCGATCATCGAGCAGGAGGTGTCCACCGAGCGCTACATCGATATTCCCGACCCCGTGCGCGACGTGCTCAAGCTGTGGCGCCCCGCACCGCTGATTCGCGCCCACCGTCTCGAGAAAATGCTCGATACGCCGGCGCGCATTTACTTCAAGTACGAAGGCGTGTCGCCGGCCGGCAGCCATAAGCCGAATTCGGCCATTCCGCAGGCTTGGTACAACGCCCAGGAAGGTGTGAAGAAGCTCACCACAGAAACCGGCGCGGGCCAGTGGGGTTCGTCGTTGGCATTTGCCGGGCAGTTGTTCGGACTTGACGTGACGATCTTCCAAGTGCGCGTCTCGTACGACCAGAAACCCTATCGCCGTGCGCTGATGGAAACCTACGGCGCACGCTGCATTCCGTCGCCCTCACCGCTGACCCATGCTGGACGGTCGATCCTCGCCGAGCATCCGGATCACCTCGGTGCGCTCGGCATCGCCATCTCGGAGGCGGTGGAGGTCGCGGCGCAGAACGAGGACACCAAGTACGCGCTGGGCTCGGTGCTCAACCATGTGCTGCTGCATCAGACGGTGATCGGGCAAGAGGCCATTGCGCAATTGGAACTGGCTGAGGACGACGCCGACATCGTGATCGGCTGTACCGGTGGCGGCTCGAACTTTGCCGGGATCGCGTTCCCGTTCATTGGCCAGCAACTGCGTGGAGAGACCTCGAAGCGCCGTCGCATCATCGCCGTGGAGCCGGCCGCTTGCCCGTCGCTGACGCGTGGCAAGTTCGCCTACGACTTCGGTGACACATCCCATCTGACGCCGCTGGTGAAGATGCATACGCTGGGCTCCACGTTCACGCCGCCCGGTTTCCATGCTGGCGGTCTGCGCTATCACGGCATGGCGCCGTTGATCAGTCACGTTGCGGACCTGGGCTTGATCGAAGCCCGGGCCTACCATCAGACGGCGTGTTTCGAAGCCGGACTGATGTTTGCGCGAACGGAAGGGATCGTGCCGGCACCGGAGTCGAACCATGCGATCCGTTGCGCCATTGATGAGGCGTTGCGCTGCAAGGAAGAAGGGCGCGGCGAGACGATCGTCTTCAATCTATCGGGCCACGGCCACTTCGACATGATGGCCTACCAGAATTACCTGGAAGGCAATCTCGTGGACACCGCCTATGACGAAGGCGAACTGGCGCAAGCGCTCTCGGGATTGCCTGCTGTCAGCATGCTCTGATCGACTGCGGCGGGCGGAGGCGTTGATGGCGCCTCTGCCCATTTCAATCACGCCATTGCTTCGGCGGTTTCGTCATCGGCTTCTTCGCCGAGGAAACCGCCGCTCTGATGCGCCCACAGGCGCGCGTAGATGCCGCCTGCAGCAAGCAGGCTGCGGTGGTCTCCCTGTTCAACGACGCGACCTTCGTCAAGCACGATCAAACGATCCATGGCTGCAATCGTCGACAGGCGGTGCGCGATCGCGATCACCGTCTTGCCTTCCATGAGCCGATAGAGACTACCCTGGATCGCGGCTTCGACCTCGGAGTCGAGCGCGCTGGTAGCTTCGTCCAGCAGCAGGATCGGTGCGTCCTTGAGCATGACGCGCGCAATGGCAATACGCTGGCGCTGGCCGCCCGAGAGCTTGACGCCGCGTTCGCCCACGTGGGCGTCGTACCCCGTGCGGCCCGTTGGGTCGGTCAGGGTGCCTACGAACTCGTGCGCCTCGGCTCGCCGCGCGGCAGCCTCCATGGCGGCATCGCCTGCATCGGGGCGACCGTACAGGATGTTGTCGCGCACTGAGCGGTGGAGCAGGGAGGTGTCCTGCGTGACCATGCCTATCTGCGCGCGCAGGCTCTCTTGCGTGACCTTCGAAATATCCTGTCCGTCGATCAGGATGCGGCCAGCTTCGACATCGTAGAAGCGCAGCAGCAGATTGACGATCGTCGATTTGCCAGCGCCGGAACGACCGACCAGACCGATCTTTTCCCCCGGGCGAACCACGAGCGAAAGGTCGTCAATGATCTTGCGCGGGCCGCCGTACGAGAAACTCACGTGATCGAAACGCACTTCACCATGCGTGACAGCCAACGGTTTGGCGTCTGCCGCGTCGGTGACACGCAGCGGTTGCGTGAGCGTATTGATGCCGTCCTGCACGGTGCCGATGTTCTCGAACAGGCGCGCGGTTTCCCACATCACCCAATGCGAGAATCCATTGAGGCGTAGCGCCATGGCTGTCGCCGCCGCCACGGCCCCCACGCCTACGACGTTGTCGGCCCACAGCTTGAGCGAGACGCCGGCCGTAATGACGACCAGCAGCATGTTGAGCGTCTGGTTGACGATCTCGATACCCGTGACCAGGCGCATCTGGCCGTGCACGGTTGTCATGAATTCCTGCATCGCGGCGCGCACGTACGAGGCTTCTCGGTGCCCGTGCGAAAACAGCTTGACTGTTGCGATGTTGGTGTAGGCGTCAGTGATGCGTCCCGTCATCAAGGCGCGAGCATCGGCCTGCGCCTTCGAAACGCGAGCCAGGCGCGGGATGAAATACCGGAGCGACGCGACGTAGAGCGCGAGCCACACGAGGAATGGCCAGAGCAGGCTCAGGCTGAAATCTGCCGCTACCAGCGCCATCGAGACGAAATAGATGGCTACGAACAGCATGATGTCGGTGACGGTCAGTATTGTGTCGCGCGTCGCCAGCGCGGTCTGCATCACCTTGGTCGACACGCGGCCTGCGAATTCGTCCTGATAGAAACTCATGCTCTGGCCGAGCATCAGGCGATGGAAGTTCCAGCGCAACAGCATCGGAAAGTTGCCCGCCAGCGTTTGCTGTTTGAGCATCGATTGCAGCGCGACGACGATCGGGCTGGCAAGCAGCACCGCACCCATCACAACCAGCATGCTGCCGTGCTGTTCCCACAGGCGCCCAGGCTCTACGTGTGCGAGCCAATCCACCATCTTGCCGAGTATGCCGAAAAGCGCCGCCTCGAAAATGCCCATCACCGCAGTGAGGGTCGCCATCACGAAAATGTGGCGGCGCAGCCCGTCTGAGCACGCCCACAGAAAGCCGAACAAGGTCTTGGGCGCTGGACCAGGTACGGCATCGGGATAGGGATGGATGAGATTTTCGAAGAACTTGAGCACGGCAGACCTGCAAATGAATATCCCCGCGAACAGATGTCTGTGCGCTGGGGCTGAAAGAGGATGCTTCCCGGTCCAAAGGCACTCGGAAATATCTGAATCCAGCAGAGGCGGCGCCTCGAGAATGCGAAATCATAGCGCAGGCGCCGCCGGCTGCCCGCGCGTGGAACTGCTTTGATAAGCCGAAAAAAAAAAGGTCAGCTCACGCTGACCGTTTTTTAACGCTTTGATTATAAAGCAAATATTTGGTGGAGACGGCGGGAGTCGAACCCGCGTCCGAAAGCCCTCCACAACCGGATCTACATACTTAGCCTAACTATTTGGATTTAACCACAGGCTTAGCCGATAGGCAGGCCGACCTGCAGCGAGTCACCTTGGTTTTAGCTCCGCTCCAAGTAACCCGAAGCGGCACGAGTCCCTGTGAATGACGCTGCTATCGGTTGCCCGATCTGACCCAGAGACCAATCAGTGCAGCGGCTTAGGCCTTAAGCGGCCAGAGCGAATTGCTCGTCGTTGGCGAGTATAAATTTCCAGTAGATTTACGAGGGAACTGGTCCTCGGTATGCACCAAGCTGCTTTGCGACCCCCGTCGAAGCCAGGTCGTCCCCAATTGCAGACTATCGGTAACGAACCGACAGTGTTTCCATTCTACCCGGCAGCGCCAAGGCAGTCCAACACTTGCAGCGGGTGTTGCAGGATGTGACTTGCGCCCCAGGTTTCGATGGGATCGTCGACACCCAGATACCCCCACTGCGCAGCGACAGGCAGCATCGCAGCCGATTGCGCAGCCACGATGTCACGTTTGTCGTCTCCAACGTAGATGCAGGCGTCGGCGGAAATCTCAATAGCACGCGCAGCAAAAAGCAGAGAGTCGGGCGCAGGCTTGGCCCGGGCCGTGGTGTCGCCGCTCACGATGCAGGCAGCCCGTTTGCCCAAGCCTAATGCGTCGATCAACGGTGTCGTGAAGCGGGCATGCTTGTTGGTCACGATTCCCCAGCGCAGGCCGCGAGCCTCGAGTTCATCGAGCAACTGGTCCATGCCTTGGAACAGACGCGTCTCATCGCAAATGTGCGCCTGGTATTGCTGCAGAACTTCATCGGCCAGACTTGTGTAGTCAGGCGAGTCCTGCCCGATACCAAACCCCGCGCGTAGCAGGCCGCGAACTCCTTGGGATGTAAATGGACGCAGCGCGTGCAGCGGGATGGCATCGCGCCCGTGCGCTGTCAGCACGCGATTCAGAGCCCCTCCCAGATCGGGGGCCGTGTCGGCAAGCGTGCCGTCAAGGTCAAACAGCACCGCCCGTATCATGCTCAGGCGCTCCGCGTGCAACGCACGAGGTAATTGACGTCCGCGTCTTTGCCGAGCGCATAAACTCGGCTGATCGGGTTGTAGGTCATGCCGATCAGTTCGTTCGTTTCGAGCCCCGCTTGCCGTGCCGCTCGAGCAAGTTCAGAGGGTTTGATGAAGCGTGCGTAGTCATGAGTACCACGCGGAAGCATGTTCAGCACGTATTCGGCGCCCACGATCGCGAGCAGATAAGACTTGGGGTTGCGATTGAGCGTTGAGAAAAACACGCAACCTCCGGGCTTGACCAGTGCTGCGCACGCGCGGATGACGCTCTCTGGCTCGGGTACGTGTTCGAGCATTTCCATGCACGTGACGACGTCATACTGGCCGGCGCGTTGTGTAGCCATCTGTTCCGCTGCAATCTTGACATATTCGACTTGCTGTCCGCTCTCGTAGAGATGCAGGCGTGCCACGCCGAGAGCTTTGTCCGACAGATCGATGCCGGTCACGTGTGCGCCTTTGGCTGCCATGCTTTCGGACAGGATGCCTCCGCCGCAACCGATGTCGATGACGCGCTTGTCCGCGAGGCCCCCACAACCGGATTCAATCCATTCAAGGCGCAGCGGATTGATTTCGTGCAGAGGTTTGAACTCGGATTCGCGGTCCCACCAGCGGTGCGCAAGCTCGCCGAATTTGGCCAGCTCTGCGGCATCGGCATTAATGGTTTCCATTATCGGGTCTCTGATTTGTTTGCGAGGGGAGGGCAAATGAAAACACGAAAAGCTACTCGCATCCAGCGATGATTCACGTGGACAAGATGCGTTCATTGGCCGCGCAAAAACAAAAAAAGCCCTGCCGAAGCAGGGCTTTTTTGTATTACAGCCTGAGCCGTAATTACTTCTTGGTCGTACCGACGGCTTCCAGTTCCACGCGACGATCCGGAGCCAGGCAGTCGATCAGCTTCTTGTTGTGACGGTTTTCAGCGCCCTTGTTCTTGCAGCTGTCGCCGGTCACCGGCTGCGATTCGCCCTTGCCTTCGGTGTAGACGCGGTTGGCTTCGATGCCTTGACCAACCAGGAAGTCCTTCACGGAAGCAGCACGCTTCTCGGACAGCTTCTGGTTGTATGCGTCGGAACCAATGCGGTCAGCGTGGCCGACGGCGATCACGACTTCGATGTTCAGTTGCTTCACGCGTTCGGCGAAGGCGCCCAGGCGTTCCTTGCCTGCCGGGGTGATGTCAGCCTTGTCGAATTCGAACAGCGTATCGGCCGGGATCGTGACCTTTTCGTTGCTCGGAGCGGGTGCCGGGGCCGGAGCGGGTGCCGGGGCCGGAGCGGGTGCCGGAGCAGCAACCTTCGGCGGTTCGCACACGTCCTTGGGCAGCAGATCCTTGTCGCAGAAGCAGCCGACCGGCAGGTTGTCGCCGCCGACGGTCTTCACGGACTGGGCCAGTTCCTTGGACCAGTAGCCCGTGCGCCAGCACAGACCGGTGCCGCTACGAACCAGCACGCCACGCGAGTCGATCAGATAGGGGACGGTGCCGCTCTTGGTGTCAACGACGACGTCCTTGGTTTGGGCGTAGGCGTTGGCAGCGAAACCCGCAGAGGCGATCAACGCCGTAAGCAGCAGTTTGTGACTTTTTTTCATATTCTCCTCGTAGCAAGGCTGATTGCGAACAAAAGGATAGCTCGATCCCGCTTGTGAGCCCCCCAAATCCTTAAGGCTGTCCTGAAACAGCACTTGCGGATTAAAGCCACAGCGAATGGCAATATACCCCAAACATGCCAATTTGCTATGGCCAGGCGTAACGCCCAATGCCTGATTGATTTTTGGCATGAGCTAGTCAGGCTTTCAAAGAATTTTGCCACATGCCTGAAATTCGCATCAATTCTTTGTTGTGTGGATGCAACAGCGTTCCATCTTGTACACGACGTATGCCGTCGACCCACACATCGGTGACTTCCTCGCGCCCGACAACGTAGATCAGGTGCGAGGCGGGGTCGAAGTATGGCTGGTGAAACGCATTGTTCACCGAGATAGCGCAAAGATCGGCGAATTTTCCAATTTCTATCGATCCAATTTGATCCTGGAGGCCAAGTATGTGTGCTCCGTCGAGCGTTGCCATGCGGAGCACCTGGTGAGCCGGCAGGACGGCGGCATCCCCCGTGCTGACCTTTGCCAACAGTGCCGCGTGTCGCATCTCCTGGAACATGTCGAGCCGATTGTTGCTCGCTGCGCCGTCCGTGCCCAGGCCAACATGAATGCCTGTCGCGACCATGCGTGCAACCGGAGCGATGCCGCTCGCAAGTTTCATGTTCGAGGTCGGATTGTGTGCCACGCCGACGCGCGCGTCGGCGAGTGTGCGCAGTTCGTTATCGGTCATATGCACCGCGTGGGCGATGCTCAGGTTCGGGCCAAGCAATCCTAATGCCTGCAAACGGGCTAATGGGCGTATTCCGTCACGCTGAATGGCATCGGAAATTTCGTTCGCCGTTTCATGCAAATGAATATGTATGTTGGCATCGAGTTGCTCGGCCAGATCCCGAATGCGCTCCAGGCTGGCGTCGCTCACCGTATATGGAGCGTGTGGCGCAAAGAAAAAACCAATTCGCGAACTGTCTACCCATGCGTCGCGTGCGGCCAATCCCTTACGGAGGTAGTCGTCGACGTCGGACGCATACGGCGTTGGGAAATCGATGACCGTCATGCCAACTTGCGCGCGCATGCCAAGTGCGTCATAGGCACGCGCGCTCGCGTCGGGGTAGAAGTAGAGGTCATTGACGCAGGTGATTCCGCCGCGAAGCATTTCGGCGCCGCCGAGCAGAGTCCCTTCATATACGAACGAGTCTGAGACGTGCTTGCTTTCGCGTGGCCAGATCGCTTCGCGCAGCCAGCGCATGAGCGGCAGATCGTCGGCGATTCCCCGCAGGAGGCTCATGGCCGTATGGGCATGGGTGTTGACCAGTCCTGGCATGAGCACGTGATGCGGGAGTTGGACGCGCGCCATGTCGGGGTGGCGGGCTCTGCCGATGTCGATGGCAAAGATGTCGGCGATGCGGCCTTTTTGAATGAAGATCGCGTGATTTTCGAGGATGATGCCCGCCGGTTCGATGGGGACCATCCAGCGGGCTTCGATAATGAAGTCTTCGTGTCGAGGTGTCGTCATCCGGGAGGTGTGTGTTGTCGCGCCGAGTTCAGGGCAAACGGGTTGAACTTGTCAGCATGTTACAATTTCGCACTTTTATTGCGCCACTTGCTGCCTAAGCGGACATATGAACTCATTCGCCAAGGAAACGCTGCCGATCAGTCTCGAAGACGAAATGCGCCGCTCGTACCTCGATTACGCCATGAGCGTGATCGTGGGGCGGGCGCTGCCAGACGTGCGGGATGGTCTAAAGCCGGTTCACCGTCGTGTGCTCTTTGCAATGCACGAGCTCAACAACGACTGGAATCGTGCCTACAAGAAGTCAGCGCGTATCGTCGGCGACGTCATCGGTAAGTACCACCCACACGGCGATCAGGCAGCCTACAACACCATCGTCCGCATGGCACAGGACTTCTCCCTGCGCTACATGTTGGTGGATGGGCAGGGTAACTTTGGTTCGGTCGACGGCGACGAAGCCGCGGCCATGCGTTACACCGAAATTCGCCTGGCGCGCATCGCACACGAAATGCTGGCCGATATCGACAAGGAAACCGTCGATTTCGGGCCTAACTACGATGCGTCCGAAAAAGAGCCGCTGATCCTGCCCGCGCGCATTCCGAACCTGCTCATCAATGGTAGTTCGGGCATTGCCGTGGGTCTGGCGACCAACATTCCGCCCCATAACCTGGGCGAAGTGGTCGAGGCTTGCCTGGCCATTCTGTCGAATCCCGAGACGACGGTCGATGAGCTGATCAAGCTGGTACCGGCACCGGACTTCCCGACCGCGGGTTTGATCTACGGTCTTTCGGGCGCACACGAGGGTTATCGCACCGGTCGCGGTCGCGTGATCATGCGTGCCCGCACGCACTTTGAAGATCTCGAAAAGGGTAATCGGCAATCGATCATCATCGATGAGCTGCCGTACCAGGTGAACAAGCGCAGCCTGCTCGAGAAGATTGCCGAGTTGGTGCAGGACAAGCGCATCGAGGGCATTTCGGATCTGCGCGATGAATCCGACAAGTCGGGCATGCGCGTCGTCATTGAGCTCAAACGCAACGAAATGCCCGAGGTCGTGCTGAACAACCTGTTCAAGCAGACCCAGATGCAGGATACCTTCGGCATGAACATGGTGGCGCTGGTCGATGGCAAGCCCCGCCTGCTCAATCTGAAGGACATGCTCGAATGTTTCCTGGCGCATCGCCGCGAAGTCATCACCCGTCGGACGATCTTCGAGCTGCGCAAGGCCCGCGAACGCGGTCACGTGCTGGAAGGCCTGGCGGTCGCGCTGTCGAACGTTGACGAAATCATCGCGCTGATCAAGGCTGCGCCGACGCCGTCCGAAGCCAAGCGCGAGTTGATGGACCGCGTGTGGCGTTCGCCGCTGGTCGAAGAAATGCTCGCGCGCGCGATTGCCGACTCCTATCGTCCGGAAGGTCTGTTGCCCGAATATGGATTGTCCGCACAGGGCTATCGCCTGTCGGACGTTCAGGCGCAACGCATTCTCGAGATGCAGTTGCAGCGCCTCACCAACATGGAGCAGGACAAGATCGTCGCCGAGTACCGTGAAGTGATGGACGTCATCACCGACCTGCTCGACATCCTTGCCCGCCCGGAACGCATCACCCAGATCATTTCGGATGAACTTCGCGCCATTCGCGATCAATTCGGTGATCCGCGCCGCTCCGAAGTGGTGATGAACACGGCCGACATCAACATCGAAGACCTCATCGCGCCCGAAGACATGGTTGTGACGCTGTCGCATACCGGTTACTTCAAGCGTCAGCCCCTGGCCGATTACCGTGCGCAGCGTCGTGGCGGGCGCGGCAAGCAGGCCGCAGCGGTGAAGGATGACGATTTCGTCGATCAGCTCTTCGTGGCCAACACGCACGACCACATCCTGTGCTTCTCCAACCGCGGTCGCCTGTACTGGCTGAAGGTGTTCGAAGTCCCTGAGGGCAACCGTAACTCGCGCGGCAAGCCGATCGTGAATCTCTTCCCGCTGATGGAGAACGAGAAGATCACCACCGTGTTGCCGGTCAAGGAGTTCGACGAAGGGCACTTCATCTTCATGGCGACCTCGCAGGGCACCGTGAAGAAGACTCCGCTGACGGATTTCTCGAACCCGCGCAAGGCCGGCATCATCGCCGTCGCGCTGGATGAGGGGGACTACCTCATTGGCGTGGCGATCACCGACGGCGAGTACGACGTCATGTTGTTCTCCGATGCGGGCAAGGCGGTGCGTTTCCGTGAAAGCGATGTGCGCCCGATGGGCCGGACCGCGCGCGGTGTGCGCGGCATGATGCTGGAAGACGGTCAGAGCGTACTGTCGATGCTGGTCGCGAACGGCGAATACCAAAGCGTGCTGACCGCCACCGAGAATGGCTTTGGCAAGCGTACGCCGATCGGCGAATACACGCTGCATGGCCGGGGCACGAAGGGCATGATCGCCATCCAGGCTTCCGAACGTAACGGCAAACTGGTGGGCGCGGTGCTCGTCGATCCGACCGACCAAGTCATGCTGATTTCCGACAACGGTGTGCTGATCCGCACGCCGGTGAAGGACATCCGCGAACTGGGCCGTTCGACGCAGGGCGTCACGCTGATCAACCTGGACGATGGCGCCAAGCTGTCGAGCATCGAAAAAATCATCGAGTCCGACGACGCCGACATCGATGGCGCGGAGGGCGAAGCAGGTTCTGCAGACAACGGAGAGCAATGATGCGTAAAACCCTTGCAGGCAGCATCGCGGCGATCGCCGTGACGTGTTTTGTGGCAGGCCCGGCCTTCGCCCAAGGCGGCGCGGCGGCAACGCCGTCGCCCAGTCCCGCCAAGGCGGCGCTGGCCAAGGAAATCATCGCCGTCTCGCTGCCCAAGGAGACCACGCAACGCATGCTCAACGACGTGTCGCGCGCCATGACGGCCCAGGTGGCCCAGCTCATGCCGCGCATGGTCGATGAATCGATCGAAGCCTTTACCAAGGTGCGCAATCTGACGCCCGACGAGAAAGCCAAGCTCGTAGCCGAAAAACCTGCGTTGGTGGACGATTATCGCAAGCGCATGCTGCCCGAGTTCGACAAGGGGCTGCGCGATATGTATGTGCGCCTTGATCCGGCCAAGGACATGGCCACCGCGTTCCAGGGGTGGTACGAGCAGAACTTCACTGAAGCCGAATTGCGCCAAATCCTGGCCTTCCAGAAGATGCCGGTGGCCGCCAAGTTGCGCGAGATCCAGCCCGCCTTCATGGCGCAGACGTCGCAACAGGTCATGGGGCGCATGGCCGAACAACTGCCCGCAGTCCTGAGCAAGGCCGCATCGTCGCCGGTGTTCGCCGACATCGTCGATGCGCGCCTGTGCACCGACAAAACGCCGAAGTTCTGCAATAAATCCGCCAGCAAGTAAGTCATCGAAAGCACAAGAAGGAAGCAGTCAATGAGTCGCGCATTCAATTTTTCGGCCGGCCCGGCCGTGCTGCCTGAGACCGTTCTTCAGCAGGCGGCAGCAGAAATGCTCGACTGGCACGGCAGCGGCATGTCGGTCATGGAGATGAGTCACCGTGGCCCCGAGTTCACGTCAATCATCAACAAGGCGCACGCCGATCTGCGCCATCTGCTGGCTGTGCCCGACAACTACAAGGTGCTGTTCATGCAGGGCGGGGCGATTGCCGAAAACGCCATCGTCCCACTGAATCTGTTGGGCAAGAATCCCAAGGTCGATTTTGTCGAAACGGGGTCGTGGTCGACCAAGACCATTGCCGAGACGCGCCGTTATGGCGACGTGAGCGTCGCAGCGTCGAGCTTCGACCCCTCGGCAACACAGGGCCGCTATACCTCGATTCCCGATCCGGCATCGTGGAGGCTGCGTCGGGACGCCGCATATCTGCATTTGTGCGGCAACGAAACCATCGACGGTGTCGAGTTCCACGACTGGCCCGATATGGGCAGGCTCGGGGCTCCGGAAGTGCCGCTGGCGGTCGATATGTCATCGCACATCCTGTCGCGGCCTATCGACGTGAGCAAGTTCGGGCTGATCTACGCCGGCGCACAAAAGAACATCGGCCCGGCCGGACTGACGATCGTCATCGTGCGCGAGGATCTGCTCGATCAGGCCCATGCGCTGTGCCCTTCGGCCTTTACCTACAAGACCGTCGCTGCGAACGAGTCGATGTACAACACGCCCCCTACGTATGCGATCTACATCGCAGGGCTTGTCTTCCAGTGGATCCGCAGCGAAGGCGGTGTGGCCGCTATGCACGCCCGTAATGGCGAGAAGGCCGAGATGCTGTACGAGGCCATCGACAATAGCGAACTGTATGTGAACCACGTGCGTCGCGACTGCCGTTCGTACATGAACGTACCGTTCTTCCTCACGGACGAGCGACTGAACGACGCCTTCCTGGCCGGTGCCAAGGCGCGCGGTCTGCTGCAGCTCAAGGGCCACAAGTCGGTCGGCGGCATGCGCGCTTCGATCTACAACGCCATGCCCGTGCAGGGCGTTGAAGCGCTCGTGCAATACCTGGGCGAGTTCGAGCGCGAACGAGGCTGATGTCGTGAGCGACGAACTCGCAAGATTGCGCGCCGAGATCAATCGGCTCGACGTCGAAATCCTCGAACGCCTGTCGCAGCGAGGCGAATGCGCCCGCCAGATCGGCTCGCTCAAAGAAGGCCCGCTGTATCGTGCCGAGCGCGAGGCGCAGGTAATGCGCGCCATGGCCGAAAAGAATCCCGGGCCATTCTCCGACGAGGCTGTTCAACGCATCTTCCGCGAAATCATGTCGTGGAGTCTGGCGCTCGAACAGCCGCTGAAAGTGGCCTACCTTGGCCCGCAAGGCACCTATTCGGAAGCCGCCACCGCCAAGCATTTCGGCAGCGCGCCGCAGATGCTGCCGCAACAGAGCATTGACGAAGTCTTCCATGCCGTCGAAGCCGGCGCGGTGGAGTACGGCGTCGTGCCGGTCGAGAATTCGACCGAAGGCGCGGTCGGTCGTACGCTCGACTTGCTGTTGGCTGGCAACGTGCAGGTGTCCGGCGAAGTCGGACTGCGCGTGCGCCATAACTTCATGTCGCGCGCCGACAGCATCGCCGGTGTCAAGCGGGTGTATTCGCACGCCCAGTCGCTCGGTCAATGCACGGATTGGCTGACGCGCAACGCGCCGGGCGTGGAGCGCCTGGCCGTTTCCAGCAATGCCGAGGCGGCGAGACTGGCGTCGGAGGACGTGGAATCCGCCGCCATCGCTGGCGCGACCGCGGCGGCGCACTATGGCTTGAACATCCTGGCGGCGAACATCGAGGACGACGCCAGTAACACCACGCGTTTCCTCGTCATCGGCAAGCACGATGCCGAGCCGTCGGGCCGCGACAAGACCTCACTCGTGTGTTCGGCGCCGAATCGCCCTGGCTCGGTATGCCACCTCCTGCAGTCGTTCGCCGACGAAGGAGTGAGCATGACGAAGTTCGAGTCGCGTCCGTCGCGCACGGGGCTGTGGGAATACGTGTTCTATATCGATGTTGAAGGCCACCGCGCCGATCCGCAGGTGGCCCGGTCGCTCGACGCATTGCGCGCGAGTGCGGGTTTTCTGAAGGTGCTGGGCTCTTACCCGGCGGCCGCCATTTAGCCGAGTCTTACCCCTGGAGTTGACCATGAGTGCTGCTGATCGCGCGCCGGAGTATATCCGCGCGATTTCTCCGTATGTCGCCGGCAAGCCGACCTCTGAACTGGCCCGCGAGCTGGGCCTGGAAGAGGCGAGCATCGTCAAGCTTGCATCGAACGAGAACCCGCTGGGCATGAGCCCCAAGGCGCAAGTGGCCGCGCAGGCCGCGCTCGCCGACCTGGGGCGATACCCGGACAGCAATGGTTTCGCGCTCAAGCAGGCGCTGTGCCGCAAGTACGGCGTGAAGATGGATCAACTGGTGCTGGGCAACGGGTCCAACGATCTGCTCGATCTGGCGGCGCGCGCCTTCCTCGGCCCGGGTTCTTCCGCCGTATATTCGCAGCACAGTTTCGCGGTGTACTCGATCGCCACGCTTGCCGCTGGCGCCGAGCGCATCGAAGTGCCCGCCAAGGCATATGGGCATGATCTGGCGGCCATGGCGGCAGCGATCCGCCGCGATACGCGCCTGGTGTTCATCGCCAATCCGAACAACCCGACCGGCACCTACCTGTCGCCGGGCGAGATCGAAGCCTTTCTGGAGCAATGCCCGCGAGACATCGTGGTGGTGCTCGACGAGGCATACAACGAATACATGCGCCCCGAGCAGCGCTTCAATGCACTGGCGTGGATGACGCGCTTCCCGAATCTGGTCGTGCTGCGGACCTTCTCCAAGATTTACGGGCTCGCTGGCCTGCGTATCGGCTACGCGGTCGCCAATCCGGCGGTCGCCGACCTGTTCAACCGCGTGCGCGCCCCGTTCAACGCTAACAGCGTGGCGTTGGCTGCGGCCGAGGCTGCCATCGATGACGTCGCTTTCCTCGAAGAGAGTTACCGCGTCAACCAGGAAGGCATGCGCCAGATCGAAGAGGGCGTGGCAAAGCTCGGGCTGGAAGTCATCCCGTCTTCGGCCAACTTCCTCACCATCAATGTCGGAGACGGCATGGCCGTGTTCCAGGGGTTGTTGCGCGTGGGCGTGATTGTGCGCGCCATTCCCAGCATGCCGCAGTGGATACGCGTGACGATTGGCACGCCAGCGGAAAACGCGCGCTTCCTCGAAGCGTTGGCGACCATTCTCAAGAAAGGCTGACGTGGTTTTCGATCGCGTTGTCGTCGCCGGCGTAGGTCTGATTGGTGGTTCATTCGCACTGGCGTTGAAGGCGGCCGGCGTGGCGCGCCACATCGTGGGCGTCGGCCGGCGCAAGGAAACGCTGGACGAAGCGCTGGCGCTCGGCATCATCGACGAAGCTTCGGTGGACTGGGCGTCCGCGCTGCGCGGGGCGGATTTCCTCTTGCTGGCGATGCCCGTCGGCCAGATGGAGAACGTCATGGCGGCTGCGGCTCCGCACCTTGAGCCGCATACCATCGTCACGGATGCGGGTAGTACCAAGAGTGATGTGGTCGACGCGATTTACCGGTACTTCGGGAGTCGGCTCGCCAATGTGGTGCCGTCGCATCCGATCGCGGGCGCAGAGAAGAGCGGCCCCTCGGCGGCTCGCGTGGATCTGTTCCGCCACCGCAAGGTAGTGGTGACGCCGCTGGAGCAGAACGCTCCACACGCGATAGAGGCGGTTCGCGCAGCCTGGGCGGCTTGTGGTGCGGAATTGCACCAGATGACGCCCGCCGAACACGACGGCGTGTTCGCCGCCGTAAGCCATTTGCCGCATCTACTGGCCTTCGGGTTGGTGGACGATCTTGCGCGTCGCCCGAATGCGGAGCAGCTTTTCGACTACGCCGCCTCGGGTTTTCGCGACTTCACCCGCATTGCGGGGAGTCATCCGGAGATGTGGCGCGACATCTGCGTAGCCAATCGAATGGCACTGCTCAAAGAACTCGATGCCTACGTGGCCGAACTCGCCCGCCTGCGCGAACTGCTCGACGCAGGGGACGGTGCGGGCCTGGAGAAAATCTTTGCCTGCGCACGCGAAGCCCGCACGGCGTGGGGCGAACGCCGTGGTTGAGCGGGCCTTGGCCTGCGAACCCCGAACCAAGACATGAACACGATGGAATATATCGACCTTCCCCCGCTGAGTCGCGCGCAAGGCAGCGTTCGCCTGCCAGGCTCCAAGAGTATTTCGAATCGCACGCTATTGCTGGCAGCGCTGGCCAGCGGCACAACGCGCATTGAAGATCTACTGTCCTCGGACGACACCGACCGCATGCTCGAGGCGTTGCGTGCACTGGGCGTCGCCTGGACCAAGACCGGTGAGCGCAGCTATGAGGTCACTGGCATCGGCGGCGCCGACGCCTTCCCGGTGAAGGCCGCTGATCTCTTTCTCGGCAATGCCGGCACGGCATTCCGGCCTTTGACCGCCGCACTCGCTCTGGCCAACGGTCATTACCGCTTGTCTGGCGTGCCGCGCATGCATGAGCGTCCGATCGGCGACCTGGTCGACGCTTTGCGCCAGCTCGGCGCCGATGTCAGGTACCTGGGCAGCGAAGGCTTTCCGCCGCTGGAGATCAAGCCTGCCAGCATCGTTGCGGGCGGTGTGGTCAAGGTCAAAGGCAATGTCTCGAGCCAGTTCCTGACAGCGCTCCTCATGGCGCTTCCAACCACCGGCGTGGAAACCACCATCGAAGTCGTCGGCGAGCTCATTTCCAAGCCTTATATCGACATCACGCTCAAGCTGATGGCGCAATTCGGGGTCGTCGTGCGTCGCGAAGGCTGGCAGCGCTTCATCGTGCCGGGCAGCGCATCGTATCGGTCTCCGGGCGTGGTCTACGTTGAAGGGGATGCCTCTTCTGCGTCGTACTTCCTTGCGGCTGGCGCCATTGGCGGAGGCCCCGTGCGTGTGGAGGGCGTGGGACGCGACAGCATTCAGGGCGACGTGCAGTTTGCGCAGGCGTTGTCGGCCATTGGTGCGCAGATCGACCTGGGCGACAACTGGATCGAAGCGCGCCTGCCCGAGGGCGGCAAGCTGCGCGCATTCGACATGGACTTCAATCACATTCCTGACGCTGCGATGACCTTGGCCGTAGCGGCCCTGTTCTGCGACGGCCCGTGCCGTTTGACCAACATTGGTAGTTGGCGCGTAAAGGAAACCGACCGCATCGCGGCCATGGCGAACGAGTTGCGCAAGGTTGGCGCGGCGGTGGAAGAGGGCGACGATTGGTTGCGCGTGACGGCGCCGGAAAAGCTCACGCCCAACGCAGCCATCGACACCTACGACGATCACCGCATGGCGATGTGCTTCTCGTTGGTGGCGCTCGGCGGTGTGCCGGTGCGGATCAACGATCCCCGCTGCACGGCGAAGACCTTTCCTGAATATTTCGACGTTTTCGCGTCGGTAACGAAGTAGCGCTTTTCATATTTGCGGGCAGGGGCGGCGGACGTGGGCCCCGATGTGCGGCGCCGGCGGCGACGATACATTTGCCCTGGAATCACAACAATGACCCAGACTCTTCTCGAACTGATCGACACGCGCGTGAGCGCGGCTCTGGCGGCAGCCGGTTGCGAAGGCGCGGCCGCCATCGTGCAACCGGCGGCGCGCCCGGAATTTGGCGACTACCAGGCCAATGGCGTCATGGCGGCAGCCAAGGCGCGCAAGATGAATCCGCGCGAACTGGCGCAATCTGTGATCGACAAGCTTGATCTGGCTGGCATCGCCAGCAAGGTTGATATCGCAGGCCCCGGCTTCATCAACATCACCTTGTCGCCGGAATTCCTGGCCGAGCGCGCGAACACCGCGTTGTCGCGTGCGGATCTCGCTGTGCCGCATCCCGCGCGCCAGCATGTGGTGGTCGACTATTCGTCGCCCAACCTTGCCAAGGAAATGCACGTCGGCCACCTGCGCTCGACCATCATCGGCGACGCGATCGCGCGCGTATTGCGCTTCCTGGGGCACGACGTCATCGCCCAGAACCACGTCGGCGACTGGGGTACGCAGTTCGGCATGCTCACGGCATACATGATCGAGACCTCGGCGGCAGGCGATGCGGAGCTGGCCTTGTCGGATCTGGAAGGCTTCTACCGCAATGCCAAGCAACGTTTCGACGAAGACCCCGCATTTGCGGAGAAGTCCCGTGAATACGTGGTCAAGCTGCAGGGCGGGGACACCGAGGTCAACGCGCTGTGGAGGCGCTTCCTCGATGTATCGCTTCATCACTGCGAAGCGGTCTACGAAAGGCTCGGCGTCGGTCTGACACGTGCTGACGTGCGCGGCGAGAGTGCCTACAACGACGATCTGCCGGTCGTGGTCGCCGATCTGCAGGCCAAGGGGCTGGCAGTGGAAAGCGATGGCGCGCAGGTCGTCTTCCTCGAGGAGTTCAAGAACAAGGAAGGGCAGCCGCAGGCCTATATCGTGCGCAAGCAGGATGGCGGCTATCTCTACGCGACGACCGACCTTGCAGCGGTGCGCTACCGCGTCGGCACACTCCACGCAGACCGCGTGTTGTATGTGGTGGATGCGCGTCAGGGTCTGCACTTCCAGCAGTTGTTCACGGTCTGCCGCAAGGCAGGTTATGCGTCCGACGCCGTGCAGTTGCAGCACGTTGGTTTCGGCGTGATGCTGGGTGATGACGGCAAACCCTTCAAGACCCGCAGCGGCGGCACGGTCAAGCTGGCCGATCTGCTGGTCGAAGCAGATGAGCGTGCTTTCGCTCTGGTGAGCGAATTGAACGCCGATCTGCCCGAGGACGAGCGCCGCAAGATCGCCCACGCAGTTGGCATCGGCGCGGTGAAATACGCTGATCTGTCGAAGAATCGCACCAGCGATTACACCTTTGACTGGGACACCATGCTGGCCATGCAGGGCAACACGGCGCCGTATCTGCAATATGCCTATGCGCGGATCAGCAGCGTGTTTCGCAAGGCAGGGCAGTGGGATGCTGCCGCGGCGATCGTACTGAATGAGCCGGCTGAACGCATGCTGGCCCTGGAGCTGGCACGGTTCGCCGATACGGTCCATGCCGTGGCGCGCGAAGCATCGCCGCACTTCCTCTGTGCTTATCTGTACGAACTGGCCGGGCAGTTCATGCGTTTCTACGAGACCTGTCCGGTGCTCAAGAGCGAGGGGGCTACCCAAGCGAGCCGGCTGCAACTCTGTCGCCTGACGGCCAATACCCTCAAGACCGGCCTCGGTCTGCTCGGAATCGACGTTCTCGAGTCGATGTAATCCCGGCGCGGCGCCCCGGCAATACATGGGCGCCGCGCATCTTCGAAATTTCCGTTTTTTTCCAAAAACACCCCCTCGCGGCAGTCGGAGGCGCTGTGTATCGTTGCATCGGCGCCGCATGGCGGATGCCATATAACGAGATGCGAGGGGATGGGTCGTGGAAAAGCAGTGCGGGTGGTACGCGGTAGCGTTATGTGTGACGTTGGCTGCATGCGGCGGGGGGGGCGGGAGCGATAACGGTTCGCCCGCGTCCAGTAGCTCGAGTTCGAAGTCGTCGGCGGCTTCCAGCGCTCAGTCGAGTAGCACATCCAGTAGCGCAGGTTCGTCGAGCAGCGCAGCTTCAAGCAGTGCCGGATCGTCGTCGAGCAGCCAATCGTCCGCGGCATCACTTGATCCGAGCGCGGCTCCCGGCAAGAACTTCGACCTGAGCCACTGGAAGCTCCAGTTGCCGGACGCGGCGACGACCGAAATCTCCTCGGCCAACCTCGGCGCGGGCTATACCAGTCAGTATTTCTATACCGATACGGATGGCGCCATGACGTTCTGGGCGCCCACCACTGGGGGGACAACCGCCAACAGCAGCTATCCGCGTTCGGAACTGCGTGAAATGCTCGATCCGGGCAACTCCAAGGTCAATTGGGGCTGGCAGGGTACGCACGTCATGAAGCTCTCGGGCAAGACAGTGCAGTTACCGTCGAGCGGCAAAATCATCGTGGCGCAGATCCACGGCATCATGGACGACGGCACCAACGCTCCGCCGCTGGTCAAGGCCGTATTCCAGGATGGGCAGCTTGACATGCAGGTCAAACAGAATTCCGACGGCACCGGCTCGGATGTCCATAATTACTTTACTGGCATCAGGCTGGGCGACCTGTACACGATGGAGATCCGCGTGACCGACGGGGTCGCCTTTGTCACCGTGAACGGCGACACGCGCAGCGTGGATTTTGTCGGCAAGGACGCCGGCTGGAAGAATCTGAAGTACTACTTCAAGGCCGGTAATTACGTGCAGGACAACTCGCCCACGGGCGGCAGCGCAATCGCCAAGTTATACTCGCTGACGGTGTCCCACAGTAACTGATGCCCGGGTTCGCGCGTTGCCTGGTTGGACGTATACTTGCGCAGCGCAACACCCAAGGCAGCCTTCTACGAGGCGAAAAACAAGGCCGGTCAGTTTGACCGGCCTTTTGCATGTGGCCGGCCGGTGCTTGCAGCCTATTGAAACAACAAGGAATTCCGATGATGCAGCAAGCCCCGGTCATTGCCATCGACGGGCCTACCGCGTCCGGCAAGGGGACGGTCGCCGCCCTCGTTGCCGAAGCGCTCGGCTGGCATTTGCTTGATTCAGGCGCGATTTACCGCGTGTTGGCCTGGGCTGCGCTGACGCGCGGCGTGGCTGTCGACGACGGCCCGGCGCTGTGCCGGTTGGCGGCCGCGCTCGATATCCGTTTCCTGCCGGGCAGTCGCGTCATGCTCGATGGTGGCGAGGTCACCGAGGATCTGCGTCGAGAGGAAACCGGCAACGCGGCCTCGCGCTTGGCTTCCTTGCCCGACGTGCGCGAAGCGCTGCTGCAACGCCAGCGCGACTTCCGGCAGGCCCCCGGATTGGTGGCCGATGGACGAGACATGGCGTCCGTCGTGTTTCCCGATGCGTTCCTCAAGATATTCCTCACGGCGAGCGTCGAGGCGCGGGCGGAGAGGCGATATAAGCAGTTGATCGACAAGGGAATGTCGGCTAACATTGAGCGTCTTTCGGCTGACCTCCGAGAACGTGATGCGCGTGACATGTCCCGCGCCGTTGCGCCCTTGAAGCAAGCCGAAGACGCGCTTCTGCTGGATACAACCGCCCGTAGCATCGAACAAGCAGTTCAGTTCGTCCTCATGCACGCCACGCAGCGTTTGCACCATCCCGGGGAGTCGCGCCAGGTCTGAGCGGGTTCGTGCCCGCGTCAGGTATTGCAACATTTGTTGCGCAATTAACCTCGATGCCGATGCATGACGGCATCCGATGCATCACTTTTCTATGTCAACCTCTACTGAACTCCAACAAGACTCGATGGAAAGCTTTGCCGCGCTCTTCGAAGAAAGCCTTTCGCGTCAGGAAATGCGCGCCGGCGAAGTCATCACCGCTGAAGTGGTCCGTATCGACCAGAACTTCGTGGTGGTCAACGCGGGTCTGAAATCCGAAAGCTACATCCCGGTCGACGAATTCCGTAACGACCGCGGCGAAATCGAAGTGACCCCGGGCGACTACGTCCAGGTCGCCATCGAAGCGCTGGAAGATGGCTTCGGCGAAACCCGTCTGTCGCGCGACAAGGCCAAGCGCATCGCCGCCTGGAACTTCCTCGATCAGGCACTGAACGAATCCACCCTGGTCAAGGGTGTGGTCACCGGCAAGGTCAAGGGCGGTCTGACCGTCATGACCCACGGCATCCGCGCGTTCCTGCCGGGTTCGCTCGTTGACATGCGTCCGGTCAAGGACACCACGCCGTACGAAGGCAAGGAATTCGAATTCAAGGTCATCAAGCTGGATCGCAAGCGCAACAACGTCGTCGTGTCGCGTCGCGCCGTGCTTGAAGTGACCATGGGCGAAGAGCGCCAGAAGCTGCTCGAAACCCTGCAGGAAGGTACCGTCGTCAAGGGTATCGTCAAGAACATCACCGACTACGGTGCGTTCGTCGACCTGGGCGGCATCGATGGCCTTCTGCACATCACCGACCTGGCCTGGCGCCGTGTCCGTCACCCGTCCGAAGTGCTGGCCGTGGGCGACGAAGTCACCGCCAAGGTGCTCAAGTTCGATCAGGAAAAGAACCGCGTCTCGCTGGGCATGAAGCAACTCGGCGAAGATCCGTGGGTCGGCATCTCGCGCCGTTACCCGTCTGGCACGCGCCTGTTCGGCAAGGTCACCAACATCACCGACTACGGTGCGTTCGTTGAAGTCGAACAAGGCATCGAAGGTCTGGTGCACGTGTCCGAAATGGACTGGACCAACAAGAACATCCACCCGACCAAGGTTGTCCAGCTGGGCGACGAAGTCGAAGTGATGATCCTGGAAATCGACGAAGACCGTCGCCGTATCTCCCTGGGCATGAAGCAGTGCATGCCGAACCCGTGGGAAGAGTTCAGCCAGAACCACAAGAAGGGCGACCGTGTGAAGGGCGCGATCAAGTCGATCACCGACTTCGGCGTGTTCATCGGCCTGCCGGGTGGTATCGACGGTCTGGTGCACCTGTCCGACCTGTCGTGGTCCCTGCCGGGCGAAGAGGCGATCCGCAACTTCAAGAAGGGCGATGAGCTGGAAGCCGTAGTGCTGGCCATCGACGTCGAGAAGGAGCGCATTTCGCTGGGCGTCAAGCAGCTGGATGGAGATCCGTTCACCTCGTACGTGGCAACCCACGACAAGAACAGCCTGGTCAAGGGCTCCGTCAAGTCGGTTGACGCCAAGGGCGCTGTGATCGACCTGGGTGGTGACGTTGAAGGCTACCTGCGCGTTTCCGAGTTCTCGCGCGACCGCATCGAAGACCTGACCTCCGTCCTGAAGGCTGGTGAATCGCTCGAAGCGATGATCGTCAACGTCGATCGCAAGTCGCGCACGATCAACCTGTCCGTGAAGGCCAAGGATCAGGCTGAGCAAAGCGACGCACTGTCGAAGCTGGCGGCTGATGCTGGCAACGCTGCGAGCGGCACCACCAACCTGGGTGCGCTGCTCAAGGCCAAGCTGAACAACGCGCAACAACAGTAATTCGGCGCCTCATGACCAAGTCGGAGCTCATCGAGCAGCTGACTGCGCGATTCCCGCAGTTGGGTGTAAAAGATGCTGATTACGCGGTGAAGGTCGTTCTCGACGAGATGGCGGCGTGCCTTGCGCGCGGCCATCGGATCGAGATCCGCGGGTTTGGCAGCTTTGCGCTCAACTATCGGCCACCGCGTGTGGGCCGCAATCCCAAGTCGGGTGACAAGGTCATGGTCCCCGAAAAATACGTTCCGCATTTCAAGGCGGGCAAGGAATTGCGGGAGCGCGTGGACGGCGTGCAACGCTGAATTCAAGCGCCACAAGGCAATAGGTAAAAGCGGTCATCCCATGGCCGCTTTTTTTTTTGCGCTGCGACGTCCCTGAGGGCATCTTTCCGATGGGCGAGTTTGAAGCGGCGCCCGAATGAAGGATAATCGCGCGTTATGAAATTGATCGTCTGGATCTTCCGTATCGTGCTGTTCCTGCTGCTGCTGGCATTCGCCATCAAGAATGACAGCGTGGTGGCCGTGCGCGTTTTCTTTGGCAGTGAGTGGATGGTTCCGCTCATCGTTGTCATGCTGGTCATGTTTGCGGGTGGTGTCCTGTTGGGCGCCACTGCCACCGTGGCGACGCTGTTTTCGCAGCGTCGTGAGATTCGTCGCCTGCGCCGAGCGTCGGTGACCGAATCAACCACCAATCGTCCTCGCACGGTCAGTGCGGACATTCCCGAAGCATTCTGAAAAATCTATGGACTTTGAGCTGTGGTGGCTGCTTTCCTGGCCGCTGTTTTTTCTGCTTGGCTGGCTGGCAGCGCGTATCGATATCAAGCATCTGGTACGCGAATCGTCGACCTTGCCGCGTTCAACTTTAACGGGTCTGAATTTTCTCCTCAACGAGCAGCCGGACAAGGCAATCGACGCGTTTCTGGAGGCGGTGCAGATCGATCCACAGACGATCGAGCTGCATTTTGCTCTGGGCAGCCTGTTTCGCCGGCGCGGAGAAGTGGATCGTGCGATCCGCATTCACCAAAGCCTCATCGATCGCGAGGATCTGACCGAAGAACAGCGTCTGCAGGCCCTCGATGAGTTGGGGCAGGACTTCCTCAAGGCGGGGCTGCTGGACCGCGCCGAGAACATCTATCGTCAGCTTCGCGATACGCCTCGCCAGCAGGTGGCGCTCAAAGCGTTGCTGGAAATCTACCAGCAGGAAAAGAACTGGACGGAAGCGATCGAAACGGCCAAGCGTTTGCCTGATCGCGACAGTCATTTGTGGGAGCAGGAAGTCGCCAACTTCCATTGCGAACTGGCTGCCGTCGAATTCAGCCGCGGCCAGTACGACAAGGCTTGGCAACACACGCTGGACGCTTTCTCTGTCAATCGCAAGTGTGTCCGTGCCGCAATCCAGCAGGGGGATATTCTCGCTGCCCAAGGGCGCGACGACGACGCTCTCGAAGCCTGGCAGAGTATCGAGCGCCTGGATCCGAGCTATCTTGCCTTGGTGGCCGAGCGCATGATGGATGCCTTCCGCCGCACGCACAATGAGGCGCGAGGCATCCAGTTGCTGCGTTCGTATCTGTCGCAATATCCCTCGCTCGATTTGCTGGAAGCTGTTTTTCAGTGGGAAATCGAGAAACAGGGCGCCGAAGCTGCCTACGCGCTGGTGCGCGACGAACTGCGCCGCAATCCGACCATCCTCGGCCTGGACAAGCTGCTTGAAGCGGCCATTCTCACGGCGCCGCCGGACAAGCGTCACGACGTTGAAATGGTGCGCGGCATGATTCACGGGCATACGCGCCGCGTCGCCCGCTATCGCTGCAATGAATGCGGCTTCAAGGCGCGCCAGTTCTATTGGCGTTGCCCGGCCTGCGGTGGGTGGGAGACCTATCCGCCGCGCCGCACGGAAGAATTCGATCTGGAAAAGTGATGTAGACGGCCCGGCCGTTTGCCGTCACGACAAACACGAAAGACAGCATCATGAAAATCACAGTCATTGGCACCGGGTATGTCGGCCTCGTTTCAGGCGCTTGCCTGTCGGAAGTGGGCAACGATGTGCTGTGCCTGGATGTCGATCCGCGGAAGATCGAGATCCTGGAAAGCGGAGATATCCCCATCTACGAACCGGGGCTGCTCGAAATGGTTCGCCGCAATGTGGCAGCGGGGCGGCTGAAGTTCACGACCAGCATCGAGCGCGCCGTCGACCACGGCACCATCCAATTCATCGCCGTTGGTACGCCGCCGGACGAAGACGGCTCGGCGGACTTGCAATACGTGTTGGCTGCAGCGCGCAACATCGGCAAGTCGATGACCGACTACAAGGTCATCGTCGACAAATCGACTGTGCCGGTCGGTACGGCCGATAAGGTGCGCACCGCCATCGCCGAAGAACTGGCCGCACGCGGCGTCGAAGTGCCGTACAGCGTGGTGTCGAATCCAGAGTTCCTCAAGGAGGGCGCCGCGGTCGAAGACTTCATGCGCCCGGATCGCATCATCGTCGGCGCGGAAGACGAACAGGCCATTCATCTGATGCGCGCGCTGTATGCGCCATTCCAGCGCAACCACGAGCGCGTGATCGTCATGGACGTGCGTTCGGCCGAGCTGACCAAGTACGCGGCGAATGCCATGCTCGCGACCCGGATCTCGTTCATGAACGAGATGGCCTTGCTGGCGGAGCGCCTCGGCGCCGATATCGAGCAGGTTCGCCAGGGTATCGGCTCCGACCCTCGTATCGGTTATCACTTCCTGTATGCCGGTTGCGGATACGGCGGTTCGTGCTTCCCGAAAGACGTGCAGGCGTTGATCCGCACCGCGAACGACGCGGGGCAGGGGCTCAAGGTGCTGCAGGCGGTCGAAGATGCCAACGAAACCCAGAAACGGGTGTTGGTCGATAAGGTCGTCGCGCGCTTTGGCGAGAACCTCGCCGGCCGTCGCTTTGCCCTGTGGGGTCTGGCCTTCAAGCCCAACACCGACGACATGCGGGAGGCGCCTTCGCGTGCCATCGTGGCTGAACTGTTTGCCCGTGGTGCAACCGTAGCCGCCTATGACCCGGTCGCCATGCATGAAGCGCAGCGCGTGTTCGGCGACGACGAGCGCCTGACGTACGTCGATCAGCCGATGGCTGCGGTCGACGGTGCCGACGCGCTGCTCATCGTCACCGAGTGGAAGGAGTTCCGCAGCCCCGATTTCGATGCGATCAAAACCAAGCTCAAAGAGCCGGTGATCTTTGATGGGCGCAACATGTTCTCGCCGGCACTGCCGCGTCAAGCCGGCATCGAATACCACGGCATCGGCCGGAAATAGGATTCCATGAACTCGCTGAATCTCCCTCCCATTCCCGATACGCGCTCTGCGCGCGTGCTGGTCGTCGGTGACGTGATGCTGGACCGCTACTGGTTCGGCGACGTCAGTCGGATTTCGCCTGAAGCCCCTGTGCCGGTGGTCAACGTGCAGCGGACTGAAGAGCGCCCCGGCGGCGCGGCCAACGTGGCACGCAATGCGGCTGCGTTGGCGGCCCAGGCGTCGTTGTTGTCCGTCGTCGGCAAAGACGAGGCCGCTGAGGCGTTGAACCGGTTGCTCGAGGCTGATGGTGTCAGGACGAGCCTGCACGGCGATGCCGCGCTGTCGACAACCATCAAGTTGCGCGTGCTGGGACGCCAACAGCAATTGCTGCGTATCGATTTCGAAAACACACCGACGCGCGAAGTGCTGGGCAACAAGCTCGAGGAGTTCCGCAAGCTTGTCAATGAGCACGACGTCGTCGTGCTGTCGGATTATGGCAAGGGTGGGTTGTTCCACATCCAGGAAATGATCCGGCTGGCCCGCGATGCCGGCAAGACCGTGCTGGTCGATCCAAAGGGGGACGACTACGACCGTTATCGCGGCGCCAGCTTGCTGACGCCGAATCGTTCGGAACTGCAGCAAGTGGTTGGCAAATGGCGCGACGAAGCCGATCTGGCTGCGCGCGCTCAAGCGCTCCGCAGTCGCCTTGCGCTCGATGCGCTGCTGGTCACGCGCTCGGAAGAGGGCATGACGTTGTTCCGGGCAGATGGTGCCGTGCACGAAGGCACGCGCGCCCGTGAGGTGTTTGATGTATCCGGCGCGGGCGACACCGTCATCGCCACCTTTGCCGTCATGCTCGCCGCAGGGGCGGACCTCGTTTCGGCCATGCGCCTGTCGAACCATGCTGCTGGCATTGTCGTCGGCAAGCTTGGTACGGCCACAGTTACGCTTGATGAGCTGCAACGCAGCGCCACGGAGAATTGATCATGTCTCGTTATTACATCGTGACCGGCGCGGCCGGCCTCATTGGCTCGAATATCGTTGCAGGGCTCAATGCCAAGGGCATTACCAACGTCATCGCCGTCGATAACCTGACGCGGGGCGACAAGTACCGCAACCTGCTGGGTTGCGAGATCGAGGATTACCTCGACAAGACCGAATTCCTTGAAGCCATCGAGGCCGGCGAGTTCGATGGTGGGGTCGAAGCCATCCTGCACCAGGGCGCCTGTTCCGACACCATGGAGCACAACGGTCAATACATGATGAGTAACAACTACCGTTACTCGCTGACATTGCTCGATTTTTGCGTCGATCAGCAGATCCCGCTGCTGTATGCCTCGTCCGCGGCAACCTACGGCGGTAGCAGCGTTTTCAAGGAAGACCCGGCTTACGAGCGCCCGCTCAACGTGTACGGTTACTCCAAGCTGCTGTTCGATCAGGTGGTGCGTCGCAACCTGGCTGACCTTTCGTCGCAGGTGGTTGGTTTCCGCTACTTCAACGTGTATGGCCCCAACGAACAGCACAAGGGGCGCATGGCGTCGGTCGCGTTCCACTTCTTCAACCAGTTCCAGGCCGACGGGCGCGTCAAGCTTTTTTCGGGCGCCGACGGATATGGCAACGGCGAACAGATGCGCGACTTCATCTACGTAGACGACGTCGTCAGCGCAAACCTGTATTTCCTTGAGCATGGCGAGCGATCCGGCATCTTCAATCTGGGCACGGGCCGTGCCCAGACTTTCAACGATGTGGCTGTTGCGACCGTCAATGCCTGCCGCCAGGCAAAGGGCGAGGGTGCGCTCACGCTGGAGCAGTTGCAGTCGCAGGGGATCATCGAGTACATCCCGTTCCCGGACGCACTCAAGGGCAAGTATCAGAGCTTCACGCAGGCTGATGTCTCGGCTCTGCGCGGTGCTGGATATGACAAACCGTTTTACGATGTGTCAACGGGGGTTTCGGCCTACTGCGCTAAGTTGCTTGAGCGCAGTTGATTTATTCAATGCGCATATTTATTCCACATAGGAGGAGATATGCTGAAAAGGCTGATTGTCGCTGCTGTAACCTTGTTTGCCAGCGTTTCGATGGCGCTGGCGGCAGTCAACATCAATACCGCGTCGGAAAGTGAATTGTCCACGTTGCCGGGCATTGGCCCGGCAAAGGCCAAGGCGATCGTCGACTATCGCAAGGCCAATGGCGGGTTCAAGGCAGTGGAAGACATTCAGAAGGTGAAGGGTATCGGTCCGTCGACCTTCGAAAAGCTCAAGCCGCAATTGACGGTGAGTGCCGCTCCCGCCAGCAAGGCCCCGGCAGCGAAGAAATAAACCGTCCGTGCGCCATACGGGCGAATCAAAGGCGCTTGGCCCCATGGCCGGGCGCCTTTTTTGTCGACGTTATGCCCTCATGCCCAGCAGAGGGCCGCACAGGTGGCGGGCAATCGGGTATATTCGCGGCGAAATCCGCGCTCGGCCGTGTTTGGTGAGTTGGCGGGATCCCTGTAGGAGATCAGATTCATGACTTACGTAGTGACCGAAAACTGCATCAAGTGCAAATACACCGACTGCGTCGATGTTTGCCCTGTCGATTGCTTCCGCGAAGGCCCGAACTTTCTCGTCATCGATCCCGACGAGTGCATCGATTGCACGCTGTGCGTGGCCGAATGCCCGGCTGAGGCGATTTTCGCCGAAGACGATCTGCCTGCCGATCAGCAGCATTTCCTCGCGCTGAACGCAGAGCTGTCCAAAGCTTGGCCTACGATCGTCGAAAGCAAGGAACCGCTCGCCGATGCTGACGAATGGGTCAAGGTGAAGGACAAGCTCGACAAGCTCGAGCGCTGATTGCGGTGGGCGTCGTTGTTGCCGCGCGACGACGCCTGTGCCTGGCTGATCCCACACGCGGCGCTGCTTGTCTGAGTTCGCCCAGCACCTTCCCGGTGCGTCCCTCTGATTGAGAAATCCTCGCTGCAGCTCCGATCCCAATGGCGCAACATCGGCTCATCGGTTTGATCTGGTGTCGTTGATGCTTGTCAACCGCAATTGCATTAAGTTGTTCCATACGGTACGGTATGGGAATGGGATTTCCCCAGCGTGCCGCCTTGGACTAACATCCGCGCACGGTCGCAGAACCGTGCTGGACTAGAGAAATCGGGCGCTTCGGCGCACCCCAAGGAGAGTGAAGATGTTGGTTCGTGAAATCCTCGCCATTAAGGGCAAGGTGCTGTACACCACCGCTCCTCAACGCACGCTGGCAGAGGCCGTGGCGGTGATGAACGACCAGGACGTGGGTTCGCTGGTCGTGATGGAAAGCGGCGCCATGGTGGGCATGCTGACGTTCCGGGAAGTGCTGGCGGCCATCGGGCGCGCCGGGGCTGCGTGGGAGTCGGCCGCGGTCAGCGAAGCCATGATCCGGCAGCCGCGGGTGGGTACGCCGCAGATGGAACTCGACGAATTGCGTCGTCAGATGATCAATCACCATCAGCGCTACCTGCCCATCATGGAGGGCAGCACGCTGCTTGGCGTGATTTCGTTTCACGACGTGGCGCGTGCGGTGCTCGAAGAACAGAGCTTCGAGAACCGCATGCTCAAGAATTACATCCGCAACTGGCCAGAAACCGAAGCGGACGAGTCGCGCGAGTAGTTGCCGGTATCGCCGCCGCCACTGGAAATGGTGGCGGAGGGGCGCCGCAACGGCTGACGGCGGCCCGGGCAGGATGATGGATTGGGGTGCGGTTGAGTTACTGGCGCCCAGGCGCGGTCGACCGTATCGACCGGATGAGTGGAAACAATATAAACACCTCAATCGAGGAGACAGCCGTGGAAAAGGTGTGGCTCAAGAGCTACCCCAAAGGGGTGCCTGCCGAAGTAGACCTGCAAG
The DNA here is from genome assembly GCF_041807905.1 of Uliginosibacterium sp. sgz301328. NCBI lineage: Bacteria > Pseudomonadati > Pseudomonadota > Betaproteobacteria > Rhodocyclales > Zoogloeaceae > Uliginosibacterium > Uliginosibacterium sp. sgz301328. The sequence goes on along the minus strand of NZ_JBGVSA010000001.1, from coordinate 107,624 downwards.
AGTTTCGTTCGCTCGGACATCTGTTCGAGACAGGCGTTTCGCGATGGTCCGATCGCGTTGCCTACATCAACATGGGCAAGAGCCTGACGTACGCCGAGCTCGATCGCCTGTCGGCGGCCTTTGGCGGCTATCTCCAGAACACACTCAAACTCCCTCGGGGCGCCCGCGTTGCCCTGATGATGCCCAATCTCCTGCAATATCCGGTCTGCCTGTGGGGAGCGTTGCGCACCGGCTATACCGTCGTCAACTGCAATCCGCTGTACACGCCGCGTGAGCTTGAGCATCAGCTCAAGGACTCGGGCGCGCACGCCATTGTCATCGTCGAGAATTTCGCGCATACCCTGGCCGACGTCATCGAGAAAACCGATGTCAAGCATGTCGTTGTGACTTCGATCGGCGACATGCTCGGAGCCAAAGGCTGGCTGGTGAATTTCGTCATCCGCCACGTCAAGAAAATGGTGCCGCCGTGGCGCTTGCCCGGGGTCGTGCGGTTCAACGATGCGCTGGCACGTGGCGCCAACGGCAAGTTGCAGTCGGTCGAGGTGACTCACGATAACATCGCGTTCCTGCAATACACGGGTGGCACGACCGGCGTAGCCAAGGGGGCGATGCTCTCGCACGGCAATATCATTGCGAACCTGCAACAGGCTCACGCGTGGGTACGCCCCTACCTGCACGATGGTGCCGAAGTGATCATCACGGCGCTGCCGCTCTACCACATCTTCTCGCTCACGGCGAATTGCCTCACGTTCTTCAAGATCGGTGCGACCAATGTGCTGATCACCAATCCCAAGGACATTCCGGGCTTCGTCAAAGAGCTCAAGAAGTACCCGTTCTCGGCGATCACTGGCGTCAACACGCTCTTCAACGCTTTGCTCAACAACCCCGATTTCGCCTCGCTCGACTTCTCGCGCCTGCGCGTGGCCCTGGGCGGCGGCATGGCAGTGCAGCATGCCGTGGCGGAGCGCTGGAAGCGGGTGACCGGCTGCGCGCTTGCTGAAGCTTACGGCCTGACCGAAACATCTCCCGCGGTATGCGTCAATCCTCTGGACGTCGCGGACTTTACCGGTTCGATCGGCTTGCCGGTGCCATCCACGGATATTTCCATTCGTGACGAAGACGGCCAGGAACTTGGCATCGGTCAGGCTGGCGAACTGTGCGTGCGCGGCCCGCAGGTCATGAAAGGCTACTACCGGCGCCCGGACGAAACTGCGCGGGTCATGACCGAAGATGGCTATCTGCGCACCGGCGACATCGCCGTGGTCGACGAAGCCGGTTTCGTGCGGATCGTGGATCGCAAGAAAGACATGATCCTGGTGTCCGGCTTCAATGTGTATCCGAACGAGGTCGAAGACGTCGTGGCCACTCATCCTGGCGTGCTCGAGGTGGCCGCCGTCGGCGTGCCGGACGAGCGGGCCGGGGAGGCCGTCAAGCTGTTCGTCGTGCGCAAGGACCCGGCAGTAGATGCCGATTCGATCATTGCCCATTGCCGCGCCAACCTTGCTGCCTACAAAGTGCCGCGCTCCGTAGAGTTCCGCGAAGAGCTGCCCAAGACCAACGTCGGAAAGATCCTGCGTCGCGCTTTACGCGATGAAGTGCTCAAGAAAGCAGCGTGAGCGTCGATATAGTTCGTTCGTACAGCTTGTGCAGGGCGATGGCTTGTGATTCAATCGCCCCTGCGTTTCTCACTTGGGTTCGGCCCGCACTACCGTGAACCTCGCCAACTTCCGTACCTTCGACTCTGCTGCTGCCGCTAACGCGGTCGTAGTAGTCGTACGCGTAGTAGGCGTAGGCGGCCTCGCGCTGTAACGGGTACGGATCGAACCAAAAGTCTCCAACCCCGCCGGCGCGAGCCGAGCGGGGTTTATTTTTGTATCTCCCCCTCTCGGTCTTGTGATGCCGGCACGAATTGAAGGATACGTGCCATGCGAATCACCGGAGCTCAGCTCATTGTCCGCCTGCTCGAGCAGCAGGGGATTTCCATCGTCGCCGGTATTCCCGGCGGAGCGGCCCTTCCGCTGTATGACGCTTTTTCACAGAGCGCCATCCGGCACGTGCTGGCGCGCCACGAACAAGGCGCAGGATTCATCGCTCAAGGTATTGCCCGTGTGACGGGCAAGGCTGCCGTCTGCATGGCGTCCAGCGGTCCGGGCGCCACCAACCTGCTGACGGCGGTCGCCGACGCCAAGCTGGATTCGGTTCCCATGGTGTGTATCACCGGGCAGGTGCCGCTGGGCATGATCGGCACCGATGCGTTCCAGGAGGTCGACACCTACGGCATCGGTATTCCGGTCACCAAACACAACTACCTTGTGCGCGACGTGCGCGAGTTGCTGCGAGTGATTCCCGAAGCTTTCCGGATCGCGGAATCGGGGCGTCCCGGTCCTGTCTGGATCGACATTCCCAAGGACGTTCAGACCGCCTCCATCGATATCGACGAATTGCCCGCCCCAGGCGGCACCGACGCCACGCCGACGATCGACATGGCGGACATCGAGCGCGCCGCACAGATGATCAACGCCTCGCAGCGACCGGTGATGTACATCGGCGGCGGTGTGATCCAGTCGGGCGCGTCGGAAGCGGCCGTGATGCTGGCCGAACAAGCTGCGCTGCCAACAACTTCCACGCTGATGGCGCTGGGCGCAATGCCGTCGGATCACCCGTTGGCGCTGGGCATGCTTGGCATGCATGCGGCGCGCTTCACGAATTTCGTGCTCGAAGAAGCCGATCTGCTGATTGTGCTGGGTGCGCGCTTTGATGATCGCGCCATCGGCAAGGCCGAGAAGTTCTGCCCCAACGCCAACGTCATTCACATTGACATCGATGCTGCGGAATTGGGAAAGATCCGCCGTCCGCATGTGGCAGTCCATGGCGACGTCGGTCAGGCGCTGCAGATGCTGATGCCGCACGTCACGATCACCTTGCGCAAAGAGTGGCTGTCCCGCGTGGCGAGCCTCAAGGCCGCACATCCACTTGCCATGCCCGACGCCGACGATCCGCGCAGTCACTATGGCCTTGTGTGCGCCGTCGCTTCGTTGCTCGACGACGAGGCCATCATCGCCACCGACGTGGGTCAGCACCAGATGTGGGTGGCGCAGGCCTACCCCTTTGCGCGTCCGCGCCAGTGGCTGACATCCGGCGGCCTGGGGACGATGGGCTTCGGTCTGCCGGCGGCTATTGGCGCGGCGCTGGCCGAACCGTCGCGCACGGTGGTGTGCTTCTCTGGCGACGGCAGCCTGCAGATGAATATCCAGGAACTGGCGACAGCAGTCGAGGAGGGCGCCAACGTCAAGATCGTGCTGATGAACAACCAGTCGCTCGGTCTGGTGCACCAGCAGCAGGATCTGTTCTACGGAAAGCGGGTGTTCGCCGCCGATTACCGCCGTCCCATGGATTTTGTCCGCATCGCGGAAGGCTTCGGTCTGGGCGCCTACGATCTCGATGCCGCGGAAGACCCGCGCGGCCTGTTGAGTACCGCACTGCGCTCGAGCGGTCCGTGCCTCATCCATGCGTCGATCGACGTCGCACAGAAAGTGTTCCCTATGGTGCCGCCGGGTGCGGCCAATACCGAAATGATCGGAGGCTGAGATGAGCAACGACAAGGTGGTGCTGGAGCTGGCCGTGCGCAATCACCCGGGGGTCATGTCGCACGTGTGCGGCCTGTTCGCGCGACGTGCCTTCAACGTCGAGGGCATTCTGTGCATGCCGATCGGCAACGGTGACGAAAGCCGCATCTGGCTGTCGGTGCGCGATGACGAGCGCCTGCCGAAGATGGTCAACCAGGTCGAGAAGCTCGAAGATGTGCTGTCAGTGAGGCGTCACGGCGCAGAGCATCGCATCTTCGAGCAGCTCGAGTCGTTCTTCAGACATTGATGCCGACGGACTCGGCGGGCGCGACCAGCGGCATGCTGATGGTGAATCGTGTGCCCTGGCCGCATGAACTGAGCACCGAGATTTCGCCGCCGAGCGGGCCGGTCACGATGTTGTAGATGATATTCAATCCCAGTCCGGCGCCGCCACGGCCCAGTCGGGTCGTGAAGAACGGATCGAAGATGCGCGACAGATTGTCCGGCGGAATGCCAATGCCATCGTCGCTCACCTCCAGGATGAGATCGTTGCCCTCGCTGTGCGCGTCGATGTGGATGATGCCGCTGCGTCCGTCCGGATAGGCGTGGGCGACGGCGTTCTGCACCAGATTCATGAGCATCTGGTCGACCAGCCCCGGGTAGCCGTCCAATTCGATGTTCGGTGGCACCGATGAGCGCAGCGTCAAGCCGGCCTGGGCGAGAGTCGGTCGTAGCGTGACGGCCAGATCGTGAATGCTGGTGTTCAGCCGGAAACGGCGGCGATGTTCAGTGCTGCGGTCAGCCGCGACCCGCCGGAAGCTGGTGACCAGTTCCGATGCGCGTTCGAGACTGTGCTGGATGATGCCGCTGGCTTGCTCCAGGTCGTCCAGTGCGGCGATCCATTCGGAACGCCGGATCGCCTGCTGCTCGCGCAGGGCGCGCGTGCGACGCGTCAGCGCAGTTGCGGCCAGCATGCCGTTGCCCAAGGGGGTATTCAGCTCATGTGCAACGCCCGCGACGAGTCCTCCGAGGGCGGCGAGTTTTTCGCTGCGCACCAGTTGATCCTGCGCTTTCTTGAGGGTCTCGAGGGTGTTGGTGAGCTGGTCGTTGGATGCCTGCAGCGCCCTGGTGCGGGCCATGACGCGGTGTTCGAGATCGCTATTGAGGCTCTCCCGGTCGGCTGCGTCGCGCAGTGCGGACAACACAAGTGCCGAGATGAGCAGGGCGACGAGGATGTAGATCAATCGCTGGCGGGCACCGTCGCCCGATTGCCATCCATCGACCGGCGTTGCGGCGAGCAGCCATTCGCCGCCGGGGAGCGTCAAAAGCGTAGTTACGGGGTTGTCGGCGAAAACCTCGCCGTCGCCGAAGAATACCGATCCGGCCGCACCCGTGCCGTCGCGCCCGCGAATCGCGAGCTGCATGCCGTCGATGACCGGAGCGAGCCCCACGGCGGTTTTGAGCTTGTCCCAGTCAACGACCAGACTGAGCAATCCCCAGTAACTACCGTCGGCCAGAAACACCGGTGTGCGGGCGATGAGCCCTTGGCCGCCCTGCAGGAGGAGGACGGGGCCTGCCACGACGGTTTGCCGCCCTTCGATGGCGCGCCTCACGCTTGGCCATTGATCCGGTTGGTTGGGGTAGTACAGACCGAGCGCCTTGCGGTTGCCCTGCAACGGCTGGATCCAGCGCAGTCGGTTGTCGGGCGCGATGCCGATGTTGCGGATATTGCGCCCGTTGGCATAGAGCGCCGACAGCAGTGCGTTGGCGTGGGCTTCGGTCAGTCCGCCCTCGTGCGAGCTGACATAGGCGACGAGACCCGCCGTCAGGAACAGGGTGCTGTTCAGTTCGGTTTCGAGCTTGGCCCGCACATGCGCCAGCTTGCCGGTGACGAGCGTGCGAGAACCCTCGTACTGGCGAGCCTGGTTGAGCCGCAGGACGATTTCGCCGGCGCAGAGCAGGCTGACGAGAACAATGCCGACCATCGTGCGGCGCCAGAACGGCACGACGGCTACCGTCGTGGCACTGCGGCGAAGGAACGACGCGGTCTGGGTTGAAGGCAGGGCGGTAATCTGCGTGCTCCGTCGGGTTGGGCTGACTGTCTGGGATGGCCCTGGCGGCTCTTGTTCGGGGGCGGCGATATGCTAAGACACTTTGCCTGGCGATGCGGCGGAATATGGCACGCCCGCCCGCACGGCGCGGCGGGCGGGCAGGGCCGCTAGGGGCCTTGCCGCATGCTAAAATCACGACCCCCGACAGACACGTACTGGACGCAAGAAAGCCATGTCAGGCAGCACTCTGGGTACCTTGTTTACCGTCACCTCATTCGGCGAGTCGCATGGCGCTGCCATCGGCTGCGTTGTCGATGGTTGTCCCCCGGGACTGGCGCTGACCGAAGCGGACATCCAGTTGGAACTGGACCGCCGCAAGCCCGGGACTTCGCGCCACGTCACGCAGCGCAAGGAGCCGGACACCGTCGAGATTCTCTCCGGTGTTTTCGAGGGCAAGACCACTGGCACGCCGATCGCACTATTGATCCGCAACCAGGACCAGCGTAGCGGCGACTACTCCAAGATCGCGAACACTTTTCGCCCCGGCCACGCCGATTACACCTACGAACACAAGTACGGCGTGCGCGACTATCGCGGTGGCGGCCGGTCGTCCGCCCGCGAGACTGCCGTGCGCGTCGCGGCAGGTGCCGTCGCAAAGAAATGGCTGGCGGAAAAGCATGGAATCGTCATCCGGGCATGGATGAGTCAGCTTGGCGAGATCGCCATCCCGTTCAAGGGCTGGGAGCACGTTTCGGAAAACGCGTTCTTTGCGCCCAACGCGGACATTGTCCCCGAACTCGAAGCGTACATGGACCGCATCCGTGCCGAACGCGACTCGATCGGCGCGCGCATCGACGTCATCGCCACCGGCGTGCCTCCGGGCTGGGGCGAGCCGGTCTATGACCGCCTGGATGCCGACATTGCCTACGCGATGATGAGCATCAACGCCGTCAAGGGCGTCGAAATCGGTGACGGCTTCGGAGTGATTCCGCAACGTGGTTCGGTGCATGGCGACGAACTCACGCCCGCCGGCTTCCTGTCGAATCATGCTGGTGGCATTCTTGGCGGCATTTCCAGCGGACAGGATGTGCGCGTCTCGCTGGCCATCAAGCCGACGTCTTCGATTCCGCAGAATCGCCGCTCCATCGACCTCGACGGCAACCCGGTCGAAATGATGACCACCGGCCGTCACGATCCTTGCGTGGGTATGCGTGCAGCCCCTATCGCCGAAGCAATGCTGGCTTTGGTGCTGATTGATCACGCGTTGCGACAGCGCGCGCAAAACGGCGACGTCGCGCCGCGCGCGCCGCGCATTGCCGGACTGGCGCCGGACGGCGTGCAGGACATTCCCAGCCCGAAGGTCTGATCTTCGGCCAGATACGTCTGCGAGAGGAGGGAGCCATGAAGCACTCGAAACGATGGGCCACCGCCCGCATGCTGCTTGCGGGCGGCGCGGTGGCAGCCGTTGTTGCTTGCCAGACCGTGCAGACCACCGCGCCCGGCACGGTGGGGATCGATCGCAAGCAGACGGTCTCGCCGCTTGTCGATCGCAGCCAGCTCACCCAGGCGGCGGCGCTGGAATACCGCCAGACGCTCGATGCGGCAAGCACCAAGGGCCAGCTCGATCAGAACAAGGCAATGACCGAGCGCGTGCAACGCATCGCAGGGCGCCTGATTCCACAGACTGCGGTGTTCCGTCCCGACGCGCAGCAATGGAAATGGGAGACGCACGTCATCTCATCCAGCGAACTTAACGCCTGGTGCATGCCGGGCGGCAAGATCGCGGTGTATTCGGGGCTGATCGACAAGCTCAAGCTGACCGACGACGAAATCGCGGCCGTGATGGGCCACGAAATCGCTCATGCGCTACGCGAACATGCCTGGGAGCGTGCCTCTCAGGCGGCCAACGCCAACCTCGGCATGTCCATCGCCGGCGCTTTGCTGGGCGTGGGTGGCGGAGGCATGGACATGGCGGGCATGGCTTACCAGGTCATGTTCGAGCTGCCCAATTCGCGGGGGCAGGAGACCGAGGCGGATCGCATCGGTGTCGAACTGGCCGCACGTGCCGGGTACGATCCGCGCGCTGCTGTGACGCTGTGGCAAAAGATGGGGCAGGCCGATAGCGGCGGGGCTCCGCCCAAGTTCCTGTCGACCCACCCGCCAAGCGCCGAACGCCAGGCTGACCTGGCGAATTACGCCCAGCGTGTCATGCCTCTTTACGAATCAGCACGGGGCCGCGCTACCAAGTAACCCCGTCGCGTGAAATAATTATGAACTTTTCCGCCCAACTGCCTGGAAATTCGAGCATGTTGCAAACGTTGTACGACAAGTTGTGGTCCAGCCACGTGGTGCATGAAGAAGATGACGGCACCGCGCTCATCTACATCGACCGTCACCTGGTACACGAAGTCACCAGCCCGCAAGCTTTTGAAGGCCTGAAGCTGGCCGGCCGCAAGCCGTGGCGCATCAGCTCGATCGTCGCCACCGCCGACCACAACACCCCGACCGACCACTGGGATCGTGGTATCGAAGACCCGATCTCGCGTCTGCAGGTCGAAACGCTCGACTCAAATATCCGTGCGACTGGCGCGCTGGCGTATTTCCCGTTCAAGGACAAGCGCCAGGGCATCGTGCACGTGATCGGCCCGGAAAACGGGGCCACGCTGCCCGGCATGACGGTCGTGTGCGGTGACTCGCACACCTCGACGCACGGCGCATTTGCCTGCCTGGCACACGGCATCGGCACGTCGGAAGTCGAGCATGTCATGGCCACGCAGTGCCTGATCCAGAAAAAGTCCAAGACAATGCTCGTGCACGTCGACGGCCCGCTGGGTCGCGGCGTGACCGCAAAGGACATCATCCTCTACGTCATCGGCCAGATCGGTACGGCTGGCGGCACGGGCTACGCGGTGGAATTCGCTGGCTCGGCCATCCGCAGTCTGTCGATGGAAGGGCGCATGACCCTGTGCAACATGGCCATCGAGGCCGGTGCGCGCGCCGGTCTGGTGGCGGTCGACGACACCACCATCAACTACCTCAAGGGCCGTCCGTTCGCCCCGAAGGCCGAAGATTGGGATCGCGCCACGCAATACTGGCGCACGCTGGTCTCGGACGCCGGTGCGCAATTCGATCGCGTGGTCAACATCGACGCACGTGCGATCGTGCCTCAGGTCACCTGGGGAACGTCGCCCGAAATGGTGACCGACGTCACCGGTCGTGTGCCCGATCCCGCGAAGGAAGGCGATGCCGTCAAGCGTGGCGGCATGGAGCGAGCCCTGCAGTACATGGGCCTCATTCCGAACACACCCATGACCGACGTGAAGATCGACAAAGTCTTCATCGGCTCGTGCACCAACTCCCGCATCGAAGACCTCCGTGCGGCGGCTGCCGTGGTCCGTGGGCGCAGCGTTGCGACCAACGTCAAGCTGGCACTGGTCGTGCCGGGTTCCGGCCTGGTCAAGGCGCAGGCCGAGCAGGAAGGCCTGGACAAGATCTTCACGGCAGCCGGCTTTGAATGGCGCGAACCGGGTTGCTCGATGTGCCTGGCCATGAACGCCGACCGCCTCGAACCGGGCGAGCGTTGCGCGTCGACTTCGAACCGCAATTTCGAAGGCCGTCAGGGGCCGGGGGGCCGTACGCACCTCGTCAGCCCGCAAATGGCCGCCGCCGCCGCCATCGCAGGTCGTTTTGTCGACGTGCGCGAAATCCTCTGAACATCGAAAGCCTGAAAGAGCTCGCCATGAAGAAAACGCTGTATTTCCTGGTCTGCGCGATTGCCGCGCTCAACGTGGTTGCCTGCAACACGGTCGCCGGTTTTGGCAAGGACGTCGAACACGTCGGCGAATCCATGCAACGCGGAGCGAAGAAGTAAATGGAAAAGTTCACCGTCCTGGACAGTCTGGCGATGCCGCTGGACCGGGCCAACGTCGACACCGACGCGATCATCCCGAAGCAGTTCCTCAAGTCGATCAAACGCTCCGGCTTTGGCCCGAACCTCTTCGACGAATGGCGCTACATGGATCACGGCGAGCCGGGCATGGATAACTCCAAGCGCCCGCTGAATCCGAACTTCGTGCTCAACGACCCGCGTTACCAGGGCGCTCGCATCCTGCTGGCGCGCGAAAACTTCGGCTGCGGCTCGTCGCGCGAGCACGCCCCGTGGGCGCTGCACGACTACGGCTTCCGCGTGATCATCGGCACCAGCTACGCCGACATCTTCTTCAACAACAGCTTCAAGAACGGCCTGTTGCCGATCGTGCTGCCGAAGGAAGAAGTGGACGCACTATTCGACGGCGCCATGAGCACGCCGGGTTACCGCCTGCGTGTCGACCTCGATGCGCAGACCGTGACGCGTCCCGATGGCCGTGCCATTCACTTCGACGTCGATGCATTCCGCAAGTACTGTCTGCTCAACGGGCTGGACGACATCGGCCTGACACTGCGCCACGCGGACAAGATCCGCGCCTTCGAAGAAAAGCGCCGCGCCGAGCAACCCTGGCTGTTCGCCTGATAACGAGCGGGTCGCACGTGCGGCCTGCGCCCAGATTGGAGTTTTGATGAAAGTCTGTGTCCTGCCCGGTGATGGCATCGGCCCCGAAATCGTCGGCGAAGCCGTCCGTGTGCTCGAAGCACTGCGCGCCGATGGCCTCAAGATCGAGATGGAAAACGCCCTGTTGGGCGGTTGTGCCGTCGATGCCACCGGCGAGCCATATCCGGCGGCCACCCAAAAGCTGGCGCGCGAAGCCGACGCCGTGCTGCTGGGCGCCGTTGGCGGCCCCAAGTGGGATTCGCTGCCGCGCCCGCAGCGCCCGGAGCGCGGCCTGCTGGGCATCCGCAAGGACCTGAACCTCTTCGCCAATCTGCGTCCGGCCGTGGTGTATCCGGAACTGGCCGGTGCTTCGACGCTCAAGCCTGAGGTCGTGGCGGGGCTCGACATCCTGATCGTCCGTGAGCTGACCGGCGACATCTACTTCGGCGAACCGCGGGGCATCGAAGAGCGCAATGGCGAACGCGTCGGTTTCAACACGATGATCTACTCGGAATCCGAGATCGTCCGCATCGGCCGCGTTGCCTTCGAAGCTGCCCGCAAGCGCAATCGTCGCGTGTGCTCGGTCGACAAGATGAACGTGCTGGAAACGACGCAGCTCTGGCGCGACGTCATGATCGAACTGGCCAAGGAATACCCGGACGTCGAGCTGTCCCACATGCTGGTGGACAACGCCGCCATGCAACTGGTCAAGGCACCCAAGCAGTTCGACGTCGTGGTCACCGGCAACATCTTCGGCGACATTCTCTCGGATGAGGCCTCCATGCTTACCGGTTCTATCGGTATGCTCCCGTCGGCCTCGCTCGACGACAGCAACAAGGGTATGTTCGAGCCCATTCACGGCTCGGCGCCCGACATCGCAGGCAAAGGCGTTGCAAATCCTTTGGCAACCATCCTGTCCGCAGCGATGATGTTGCGCTACAGTTTCGGCGATGAGCAGTCGGCTGCGCGCGTCGAGCAAGCTGTCCGCAGTGTGCTGGCCTCGGGCCTGCGCACCGGCGATATCTGGCAAGAAGGCGCCAAGCGTGTTGGCACCCGCGAAATGGGTGACGCCGTGCTGGCCGCCCTGTAAGGCCCCGAAGCTCGCTCAAGAACACATCACATGATCACCGGACGCGAACATTTCTGCCCGACGCCTGCTTGCGCAATCCGCGCAGGCGTCGTTGCGTCCACTACGATCATCACCACGAAAACGATCATTATCGTTACCGGCTGATTTGCGCCTGTTTTGCCGCCTGGGTTCCCGCCGCGGTGGGACAGGCGGGAAAAGTCGGCGGGAACAAACAGCGGTCATCAAAAAGGAAATCTGCAATGCGAGTAGGTCTAGTCGGTTGGCGCGGCATGGTGGGCTCCGTGCTCATGCAACGCATGCGCGAAGAGGGCGATTTTGCACACATCGAGCCAGTGTTCTTCACCACCTCCAACGTCGGCGGCAAGGGCCCGGACATTGGTCGCGACACGCCGCCGCTGAAGGATGCCAAGTCGATCGACGCGCTGCGCGAAATGGATGTCGTGCTGACCTGCCAAGGGGGCGACTACACCAACGAGATCTTCCCGCAACTGCGCGCCGCAGGCTGGAACGGTTACTGGATCGATGCGGCATCCAGCCTGCGCATGAAGGACGACGCGATCATCGTGCTCGACCCGGTCAACCTGAATGTGATCAAGGACGGTTTGGCGCGTGGCGTGAAGAACTACGTCGGCGGCAACTGCACGGTTTCGCTCATGCTGATGGCGCTGGGCGGCCTGTTTCAGCACGACCTGGTCGAGTGGGCCACCTCCATGACCTACCAGGCCGCCTCGGGCGCCGGTGCGCAGAACATGCGCGAGCTGATCGCCCAGATGGGCCGCATCCACGGATCGGTCGCCCATTTGCTGGAAGATCCTGCATCGGCCATCCTCGAAATCGACCGCAAGGTGGCCGAAACCATGCGTTCGGACGATTTTCCGCGCCAGAATTTCCGCGGCGTGCCGCTGGCAGGCAGCCTGATCCCCTGGATCGACGTGCCGGTCGACCACGGCCAAAGCAAGGAAGAATGGAAGGGCGGCGCGGAGGCCAACAAGATTCTCGGCCGTCCCGCATTCCGCACGCCGGGCAGCATTCCGATCGACGGTCTCTGTGTCCGGATCGGTGCCATGCGTTGTCACAGCCAAGCGATGACAATCAAGCTCAAGAAGAATGTGCCCCTGGACGAGATCAACGACATCATCGCGCAGGCCAACGATTGGGTTCGTGTGGTACCGAACGAGCGTGAGCGTTCCGAACGCGAACTGACGCCGACGGCGGTGACGGGCTTCCTGCACGTGCCGGTAGGGCGTCTGCACAAGCTGGCGATGGGCGACGATTATCTGGGGGCATTCACGGTTGGCGACCAGTTGTTGTGGGGCGCTGCCGAGCCGTTGCGTCGTATGTTGCGCATCCTCATTGAACGATGAGCGAAAAGAACGGAGTCTTCGGACTCCGTTTTTTGTTTCAGCGGCCGTTGATGCCTAAGGCATAGACAGCGTCCGTCCGCTCCGGGGCGCCGCCCAAGGGGCTCGGGCTTGTCGTTCGGCGCGATTTTGAGGAAAAGCATTAGCTTGCAGCGGTAAATTGCTGATGTTATGTTGATCCGGGAACTTTTGTGGCTTTCCGATACGTCGCGCAGCGCTCGCGGCATCGGCCGGGTTCCCCGTTTTAAACCGGAATTGAATGGGCTCGCATGCCGCGTCGACACCAAATGAACACACCAATCGTTCGTAGCACCTTGCTGGCTGTAGCCGTCGCTGCCCTTTGCAGCGGCGCCAACGCAGCCGGACTGGGTCGCATCAGCGTCTTCAGCGCCCTTGGGCAGCCGCTGCGTGCAGAAGTCGAAATCGCAGCCACTCCTGCCGAACTGGAGACGATGAGCGCACGTCTGGCCACGCCGGACGCCTTCGCCAAGGCCAACATCGACTTTGCGCCTGCGCTGAGCGGCGTGCGCATGGTCATTGAGCGCCGTTCTGGCGACGCTGCCGTCATCCGGGTCAATTCCGATCGCCCCTTCAATGACCCGTTCGTCGACATGCTTGTCGAACTGAACTGGGCAGGCGGGCGCATGCTGCGCGAATACACCTTCCTGCTCGATCCGAGCAGTGCCAACGGTGGGCAGTTGGCGAGCCCGGGCGTCAATGCTCCGCAACTGGGCCGCCCAGAATCCGGCGAACGTTCCCCGGCTGCTGCCCAGGCCAACCCAACGGCTCCGCGTGCAACCGCCCCGTCGACGCCGGCGGCGAGCCGCCAAGCCCCTGCGGCAGCGCGTCCTGCACCGGCCGCCGCTGCACGTCCGGCTGCGCAAACCTCCGGATCGGCGGCGGCTGGCAGCGAATACACAGTGCAGAAGGGCGACACGTTGAGCAGCATCGCCAACGATGCGCGTAACGACGATGTCACTCAGGACCAGATGATCGCCGCCCTCTACCAGGCCAACAGCGCGGCCTTTACGGGAGGCAACATCAACCGTCTGCGAGCGGGCCGCGTGCTGAAGGTGCCGGAGAACTCCGACGCTCAGCGCATTTCGCGCAGCGAAGCCCGCCAGATCATCCTCAAGGCCTCGAATTTCGACAGTTACCGCCAGTCGGTGGCCTCCGCCGCCGCGGCAGGGCCGGCCAAGACGACGCAAGCCACTCAGAGTGGCGGCGGCGCAGTCAGCCCGAAGATCCAGGAGTCCGTTCCGACCCAGACGCCGTCGCGTGACCAGCTCAAGATCAGCAAGACCCAGGTCGCCAGCGCTGCCGAGGCGGGCGCGAATGGCAGCAATGCGCGCGTGCAGGCACTTGAAGAAGATGTGGCCGCTCGCAGCAAGGCGTTGCAGGAAGCCAATTCGCGCGTGGCCGATCTCGAAAAGAACGTCGCCGAACTGCAGAAACTGCTGGAGATGAAATCTCAAGGCATGGCCGACCTGCAGAAACAGGCCGCAGCGGCTGCCGATGCCTCGAAGGCCGCCGCAACTCCCGCCGCACCGGCAACTGCAGCAGCGGCAGCCAGTGCGGCTGCGGCTTCTGCGCCCGAGGCTGGTGCCGCGTCCGAACCGGCCACTGCTGCGGGCAGCGCTGAAGGCGCTCCAGCCTCCGCCCCCGAAGCGGCCAAGCCCGCTGCGCCGGTCATCCATGAGAAGGTCGCCCCTGCGCCGGCACCGGCCGTGGAAGAAGAGAACTTCTTTACGAGCCCGCTTGCGCTGGGTGCCATCCTGATCGCACTGCTGGGCGCCGGCTATGTCGCCCTGCGCAACCGTCGTCGCCAACCGCAGACGACCGGGCTGACGCAAGCGAGCTTGTCCGAACTGTCGACGAGTCCGAATTCGGTGTTCGGCAATGCCGGCGGGCAGACGATCGATACCGGCACGAGCATGCTGCATACGGACTTCAGCCAATCGGGCCTGTCGGCCATCGATACGGATGAAGGCGTCGATCCCGTCGCTGAAGCCGATGTCTACATGGCCTATGGGCGCGACGCGCAGGCCGAGGAAATCCTCCTCGACGCGCTCAAGAATGACCCGGTGCGCATTCCGGTCTACCTCAAGCTGCTCGAAATCTACGCGCAGCGCGGCGCCACGAAGCAATTCGAGAACGTTGCCAGCGATCTGTATGCGCAAACCGGCGGTACTGGGGATGACTGGGCCAAGGCCGTCGCATTGGGTGCGCGTATCGACCCCGCCAATCCGCTCTACCAAGGTGCAGGTTCTGCCGCCGTCCAGGCTTCCGCAACGAACGTCGCGGCAGCGGCCGCACCCGTCGCGCTCGCTGCCGTCGCTGCTGCGGCCAGTACTGGCGCCACGAGCGAAGAAAGCGCGGCCCCGGCCGTGACCTTCGGGACCGAAAGCCTGTCGCAGATGCGTGCTACGTGGACGCTGCCGGGAGACCTGAACCAGTTCACGCCGGATGCCACGAGCACGGCCGAAGTCGTCGATACGGCGACCCAGGCCGCGACGGCAACCTCGCCCGATCTCAATCTCGACTTCAACCTCGATCTCGAATTGCCGGAAGAGGCGGAAGCCGCTGCTGTTGCGCCGGCACCCGTCGTGGCAGACGCTGCTGAGCATGACATCGCGCCACTGGATTTCAGTACCAGCCTGCCGGAATTCCCGACAAAACAAAGCGCCCCTGCGCCAGCGCCCGAAAACGAGGTCGCGCCGCTGGAGTTCGCGGCGAGCGCGGCACCCGTATCCGCGCCGGCTGTTGCGAAGGCCGCGCCGATCGTGCCGGCGGGCGATCAGACTGAGTTCGACATCGGTATCGAACCAGCCGCCGAGCAAGCCTCGCTGTCGGTTGTCGATCTGGAAACCACCAACTTTGAGGGCAACTTGCTCGATTTCGACTTTGAACTTGGCGACGAAAAGGCGCGCAACGTGCCGGCCGATCGCAGCGTTGACTTGACCGGGGTGCGTCTGCACACGGAATCGGCCGCAGTCAGCACCGGCGGCGTTTCCCTGGCCGCCGCCAATAGCAGTGCCGCCGCCATCGACGACATCGACGTCGATGACGAAATCAGCACCAAGCTGGAGCTCGCGCGAGCCTACGAAGAAATGGGGGACGTCGAAGGGGCCCGCGAGTTGCTCGAAGAGGTTGTCGCGGGCGGCAAGGGTGCGCAACAGGATCAGGCTCGCTCGATGCTTGCGCGTATCGCCTGACGCTCCAGCTTGTCGTTGAGACATTCCAGTATCCATCCGGCCGTCCTAGTGACGGCCGGATGCTTTTTGTTGGTGCTGCTGCAGTTACTGCAAGGGTTGCCGCTCGTGGTGTCCGTGGCGCTGTTCACGGTCGTCGCGCTGGTCCGCGATGCGGCGCGCTGGTGGCGCCTGCTGCGGCGCATGCGATACATTCTGTTGGCCGTGTGCGTGCTCTTCCTGTGGCAGACACCGGGAACGCTCCTGATTCCGGCTCTGGGCGGGTGGAGTCCGACGGTGGACGGTGCCGTACAGGCGCTCATGCACGTCCTGCGTCTCGTGGCGGTCGTCGATGTGGTGGCGATCCTCATGAGCGCCCTCAGTGTCGAAAGCTGGGTTGCCGGGCTGTTCGTGCTCGCGATGCCTTTGCGCCTGATCGGCGTGTCCCCGGAGCGTTTTGCCGTCCGCTTGAACCTTGTGCTGCGGGCGGCTGACAGTACGCAGCGGCGAAGCTGGCGCGAATGGCTGTCCGACGATGTCGAAGCCGTGCCAGCGGCGTCGTGGGCGATCGAATGGCCCGGACTGCGGGATTGGGGGCTGCTGGCGGCCTTATGGGTTTTGGGAACGGGAGTGTTGTGGTGGCTCGCATCGCGCTAGGCCTTGAATACGACGGGCGCGCCTTTGAAGGCTGGCAGACCCAGCCGCATCGCCGGACTGTGCAGGACACGCTGGAAGATGCGCTTGCGGTGATTGCTGCGCGTCGCATTGAAACCGTCTGTGCAGGGCGCACGGACACCGGTGTGCACGCGTCCGCGCAAGTCGTGCATTTCGATTGCGATGTCGAGCGTGCCGACAACGCTTGGGTGCGCGGCGTGAATGCTCATCTGCCGGGATCGATCGCCGTGCGCTGGGCGTGTCGGGTGGACGACAGTTTTCATGCGCGTTTTTCCGCGCGCTCGCGCCGCTACCGCTACGTGTTGTTCAATTCTCCCGTTCGCAGTGCGCTTTTCGATGGCAAGGTCGGCTGGTATCACGCGCCGCTCGACATCGACGCCATGCGGGCGGGCGTGGCCCATCTGCGTGGCGAACACGATTTCTCTGCGTTCCGGGCCGCCGAGTGCCAGGCAAGATCGCCCGTGCGCACGCTGACGGAAGCAAGCGTCGGGGGGCGTGGCGAATGGATTTTCTTCGACTTCGAAGCCAACGCCTTCCTGCACCATATGATCCGTAACATGGTCGGCGCGCTGGTATATGTCGGCAACGGGCGGTTGCGGTCCGAGGACATCGCACGCCTGCTCGACGAACGCGACCGTCGTCGCTCGCCACCGACCTTCTCACCCGCAGGGCTGTACCTGTGCGGTGTCGAGTATCCTGATGACTGGCAGTTGCCCGGCGGTGGCCGTATCATCGCGCCCCTCGGGCCCATGCTCGGCCCAACGGAAACACCATGAATCGCACCCGAATCAAAATCTGCGGCCTCACGCGCGAGGCCGACATTGCCGCCGCCGTGCGGGCGGGCGCCGACGCCATCGGGTTCGTGTTCTACGCCAAAAGCCCGCGGGCGCTGGATATCGAACGCGCACGCGCCTTGTGTCGTGTCGTGCCCGCATTCGTGAGCACCGTCGGGCTGTTCGTCAACGAAGACCCGGGCCGTGTGCGCGAAGTCCTCGCCGAAGTGCCTCTGTCCTTGCTGCAGTTCCATGGCGACGAGCGCGCGGCCGACTGCGAGCGCTACGCGCGTCCGTACATCAAAGCGGCACGGGTGATGCCGGGGCTCGATCTGGTAGACTACGCGGCTGGATTTCCGTCGGCTTCCGGCCTTTTGCTCGACGCATTTGTCGACGGCTACGGCGGCGGCGGACAAACCTTCGATTGGAGCCTCATTCCGGCCAGCCTTTCGCTGCCCCTCATCCTGTCGGGCGGCCTCAACCCCCAGAACGTCGAGCAGGCGGTGCGCCAGGTGCGGCCGTGGGCGGTAGATGTGAGCAGCGGCGTGGAGCAGGGCAAGGGCATCAAGGATGCGGCGCTGATCGAAGCATTCATTTCAGGAGTTCGTAATGCAGATGGCTGAAAAGCCCTATGACCTGCCGGATGAGCACGGGCACTTTGGTCCCTACGGCGGTCTGTTCGTCGCCGAAACGCTGATCCCCGCGCTCGATGAGTTGCGCCAGGCCTATACCAAGAGCAAGACCGATCCTGAGTTCCAGGCCGAACTGGCCTACGAGCTGAAGCATTTCGTCGGGCGTCCGAGCCCGATCTACCACGCTGCGCGCTGGTCCTCGTTGCTGGGGGGCGCACAGATCTACCTCAAGCGCGAAGACCTCAACCACACCGGCGCGCACAAGGTGAACAACTGCATCGGCCAGGCCATGCTGGCTCGCCGCATGGGCAAGCCCCGCGTGATCGCTGAAACCGGCGCTGGCCAGCACGGCGTAGCGACGGCCACCGTGGCGGCGCGCTACGGCATGGAGTGCGTGGTGTACATGGGCAGCGAAGACGTTCGCCGCCAGGCTGCCAACGTCTACCGCATGAAATTGCTGGGCGCGACGGTCGTGCCGGTCGAGTCCGGCTCCAAGACGCTCAAGGACGCGCTCAACGAAGCGATGCGCGACTGGGTCACGAACATCGGCAATACGTTCTACATCATCGGCACCGTGGCCGGTCCGCAACCCTATCCGGAAATGGTGCGCGACTTCCAGACCGTGATCGGCAAGGAATGCATCGAACAGATGCCGGACATGGCCGGTCGCCAGCCGGATTACGTCATCGCCTGCGTAGGCGGTGGCTCGAATGCCGCCGGCATTTTCCACCCGTACATCGACTTCTCCGACGTCAAACTGATTGGCGTCGAAGCCGCTGGCGACGGACTGGACACCGACCGCCATGCAGCGTCGCTGCAAAAGGGGCGCCCGGGCGTGCTGCACGGCAACCGCACGTACCTGCTGCAGGATGCCAACGGCCAGATCATCGAAACGCACTCGATTTCCGCCGGTCTCGACTATCCGGGCGTTGGCCCCGAGCATGCATGGCTCAAGGATATTGGTCGTGCTGACTACGTCGGCATCACCGACGCAGAGGCACTGCAGGCCTTCCACGACCTGTGCCGCTTCGAAGGCATCATCCCGGCGCTGGAGTCGTCGCACGCACTGGCCTACGCGGCCAAGCTGGCGCCCACATTGCCGAAGGACAAAGTGCTGCTGGTGAACCTGTCCGGTCGTGGCGACAAGGACATGCACACCGTTGCTGAAAAATCCGGTATCAAGTTCTAAAATTTCGAGAACCTGAACCCTCGCGCCAGGCTGCTTGGCTTGACCCGCGAGGGTTCGTCGTGTGAACAGAACATGTCGAGAATCCAAACCGTTTTTCAGCGTCTGCAAGCCGAAGGCCGCAAGGCGCTGATTCCGTTCATCACCACCGGCGACCCCGATCTCGCAGCCACGCTGGAGATCATGCATGCCATGGTTGCCGCCGGTGCCGACGTCATCGAACTGGGGGTGCCGTTCTCCGACCCCATGGCCGATGGCCCGACGATCCAGCGCGCATCTGAACGCGCCTTGCGTCACAACGTGTCGCTGGCCGACGTGCTGGGCGTGGTGAGCAAGTTCCGCCAGACCGACAACGCCACCGCGGTCGTGCTGATGGGCTACGCCAATCCGATCGAAGCCATGGGCTTTGATGCCTTCGCGAAGGGCGCTGCGGAAGCTGGCGTCGATGGCGTGCTGGTGGTCGACTACCCGCCGCAGGAATGCGAAGTGCTGGGTGGCATGCTCAAGGCGGTGAACATCGATCCGATCTTCCTGCTTGCGCCCACCTCGACGGAAGCGCGCATGGAAGAGGTTGGCAAGATCGGCAGTGGCTACATCTACTATGTCTCGCTCAAGGGCGTGACCGGAGCAGGGCATTTGCTCAACGTCGACGAAGTTGCGCGTCGCGTGCCGTTGATCCGCCAGAAATCCGGCTTGCCGGTGGCTGTCGGCTTCGGTATCCGTGATGGCGAATCTGCCGCGCGCATCGGCGCCACCGCCGAAGGCGTGGTGATCGGCAGCCGCCTCGTCGAAGAAATCGAACAATCTCCGCGTGAAGAACTGGCCGCGCGCGTCGGGGCCTTCATCAAGTCCATCCGCAGCGCCATGGACGCTGCGACCCAAGGAGCACACGCATGAGTTGGCTGACCAAACTGTTGCCGCCGAAGATCAATCGCGACCAGCCGACACGCAAGTCGATCCCCGAGGGGCTGTGGAGCAAGTGCGAGTCCTGCGAAGCGGTGCTGTACCGCTCGGACCTCGAAGCCTCCGAATACGTTTGCCCCAAGTGTGGCCACCACAAGCGCATCCGCGCCCGCCATCGGCTCGACCTGCTGCTCGATCCGGAAGGCCGTTTTGAGATTGGCGCCGAAGTCGTGCCGGTCGACCCGCTCAAGTTCAAGGACAGCAAGAAATACCCCGACCGTATTGCCGCCGCCGTCGAGGAAACCAGCGAAGTCGACGCTCTGGTCGTCATGCAGGGCGCCGTACGCAACGTGCCGATGGTCGTCGCGGTATTCGAGTTCGACTTCCTCGGCGGTTCGATGGGTTCGGTGGTGGGCGAGCGCTTCGTGCGCGGCGTCAATGCCGCCGTCGAACAAGGGCTGCCGTTCGTGTGTTTCACCGCCACGGGTGGTGCGCGCATGCAGGAAGGCCTGTTCTCTCTCATGCAGATGGCCAAGACCACGGCGGCGGTCAATCGTCTGTCTGCGCAGCAATTGCCGTTCGTGACCGTGCTGACCGACCCGACCATGGGCGGTGTGTCGGCCAGTTTCGCGTTCATCGGCGACGTGGTGATGGCCGAACCCGGTGCGCTCATCGGCTTTGCCGGCCCTCGCGTGATCGAGCAGACGGTGCGCGAAAAGCTGCCGGAAGGCTTCCAGCGCTCGGAGTTCCTGCTCGAGAAGGGCGCCATCGACATCATCGTCGACCGTCGCCAACTGCGTGAGCGCCTCTCCAGCGTTGTGACGCTCCTGTCCCGTCAGCCGGCTGTGACCAACTGATGGCGAATCAACCGACCAGCCTGCAGGAATGGCTGGCCTACATCGAACAGCAGCATTCCCGTCCCATCGAGCTCGGCCTGGCGCGCGTGGCGCAAGTACGCGACGCGCTGGCCCTGCCGGCCCTGCCGGTGGTGATCACCGTCGGCGGCACCAATGGCAAGGGCTCGACCTGCGCCATGCTCGAAGCGATCCTGCGTGCCGCCGGCTATCGGGTCGGCCTGTACACATCGCCCCATCTGCTGCGCTACAACGAGCGTGTGCGCATCGATCTGACCGAAGCGAGCGACGAAGCCCTGTGTGCTTCGTTTGCCGCGGTCGAGGCCGCGCGCGGCGATGTGCCACTAACGTACTTCGAGTACGGCACGCTGGCGGCGGTGCATCTGTTCGCGCACGCCGGACTCGACGTGATGATTCTCGAAGTCGGCCTCGGCGG
>NZ_JBGVSA010000001.1:0-86368 GCF_041807905.1 Uliginosibacterium sp. sgz301328 | reverse complement strand
TCGATGCCGTCAACGTCATCGAGCCCGATTGCTCGGTCGTCACCGGCGTGGCCATGGATCACATGGACTACCTGGGCGATACGCGCGAGGCCATCGGTTTCGAAAAGGCCGGCATCTACCGTCCGGGCAAGCCCGCCATTTGCGGCGACCCGATGCCGCCACAAACGCTGGTAGGGCACGCTCGCAACATCGGTGCGGACCTGCGCGTTTCCGGCCAGGACTTCGGTTTTTCTGGCGACAAGAATCAATGGCAGTTCTGGGGGCGGGAGCAAAAGCGCAGCAGCCTGGCGTATCCGGCGTTGCGCGGCGCCAACCAACTGCTCAACGCATCGAGCGTGCTGGCCGCGCTGGAAGCCTTGCACGACAAGCTGCCGGTGCCGATGCAGGCGGTGCGGCAGGGACTGATGCTGGTGGAGCTGCCGGCGCGCTTCCAGATACTGCCGGGCCGTCCGAGCATCGTGCTGGACGTGGCGCACAACCCGCAGGCGGCCGCGGTACTGGCGGAAAACCTCATGAACATGGGGTTCTATCAAAATACCTTCGTGGTGTGCGGAATGCTCTCCGACAAGGACATCGCGGGTACGTTGCGCGCCGTGCTGCCGCGCGTCGACCGCTGGTTCCTGTGCGATCTGCCAGGCCCGCGCGGCGCCAAGGCCGCCGATCTGGCGGCACATCTGGCGGACATTGGCAACGCCGTGGCGACCGAGCAATTTGCCGATCCGCATTCGGCGTTTGCTTCGGCGCAGGCGCAAGCGGGCGAGGGTGATAGAATCATTGTCTTTGGTTCCTTCCTCACCGTGGCCGACGTGCTGCGCGTGATCGCAACGAAACCTTGAGCGTGTTCATGTCATTGATTTGTGGGCGTAAGTATGGCGGACAGTGACGCCCAGCTCGACCTCAAAAAG
This sequence comes from Uliginosibacterium sp. sgz301328, assembly GCF_041807905.1. Classification (NCBI taxonomy): domain Bacteria; kingdom Pseudomonadati; phylum Pseudomonadota; class Betaproteobacteria; order Rhodocyclales; family Zoogloeaceae; genus Uliginosibacterium; species Uliginosibacterium sp. sgz301328. The sequence goes on along the minus strand of NZ_JBGVSA010000001.1, from coordinate 85,463 downwards.
CGCGCCCGTCGGCGTCTGGTCGGCGCCGTCGCACTGGCGCTGGCGGCTGCGATCATCCTGCCGATGGTCATGGAAAGCAGTCCCAAGCCGACGGGCAACGATCTGCAGATCCGCATTCCGAGCCAGGAGGGCGGCAACTACGCCTCCCGCCTGATCACCGGTTCTCCGCCGCCGGCTCCAACGGCAGACGCGCCGGAAGAAATCGACAGCGATGAATCAGCCCCGGCCGCAGTGCCGCCAGCGCCCGTTGCGGCCGCATCGAGTTCGCGCTCATCCATCGCCTCTGTGACGCCGGTACCGACCAATACGCCACGCTATGCGGACGCATCCGGCCCGCTGGTGTCGCCTTCGGGCCGTCCGGTGCCGAATGCCGTGGCACAGCAATCCCAGGCAGCTTCGAGCAAGGCTTCTTCGAGCCGTGCATCGGCGAGCAAATCCTCGGCGCAGGCCGAGTCGCGCCCGGGCACGCACACTGGCGACGCCGATCGCGCTCGCGCCATTCTCGAGGGCGGCGTCGCGCCGACCAACGCAGCCGCCTCCAGCGCGGCGCATTTCTTTGTTCAACTGGGCGTCTATCGCGATGCCGACAACGCCAAGAGCGTGCAATCGCGCGCCAAGGCTGCGGGGTTCGCGGTGAGCACCGAAAAAGCGGGCGAGAGCACGCGTGTCCGGGTGGGTCCCTTTGCGACCCGCGCGGCAGCCGATTCCGCCCAAGGCAAACTCAAGCAGGCGGGCCTGAGCGGCGTAGTGACAGCGAAGTAGGCGTGAATGACGCTCTTCGACTATGTTTTTTTGTGTCTGCTCGCCCTGAGTGTGATCGTTGGCCTCTGGCGAGGTCTAATCAGCGAAATCTTTGCGCTTGTCGGTTGGGTGGTGGCGTTCGCCGTCGCCCGCTACGGCGCGCCGCTGCTCGCCCCGACGATGGCGCACTGGGTGGAGACACCATGGATGGCCTGGGCCGCTTCTTTCCTGGCCGTGTTCATCCTGACGCTGCTCGTGCTTGGAGTGATACGTTTTCTGCTGCGTGAACTGCTGGCTGTGATTGGCATGTCGCCGATCGACCGCATGTTGGGCGCATGCTTCGGTGTTGTACGCGCCGTTTTCGTCGCCATATTGGTGGTGGCGGCAGCGGGGCTGACACAGTGGCCCAAGGAGCCGTGGTGGCGCGATTCGACGCTCGCCCCGGCTTTCGAGACCGCTGTCATTGCGGCAAAACCGTGGATGCCCCACGAGTTGGCCGTGCGAATCAAGTATCGATGAACAGGTGAAGGTATGTGCGGAATTATCGGCGTGATGGCGACCACGCCCGTCGGCCAGTTGCTCTACGACGGGCTGCAGGTCCTGCAACATCGCGGCCAGGATGCGGCAGGCATTGCAACGACGGAAGGCGGCCGTTTCCACATGCACAAGGGCTCGGGCCTGGTGCGGGACGTGTTCCGCACGCGCAACATGCGCAACCTCCTTGGCAACTGGGGGATCGGCCATTGCCGCTATCCCACCGCCGGCTCGGCCTACAACGCGGCCGAAGCGCAGCCGTTCTACGTCAATTCGCCGTTCGGCCTGATGCTGGCCCACAACGGCAACCTGACCAACTCCGACGCACTCAAGCGCGAGATGTACCTCGCCGATCTGCGTCACATGAACACCAACTCCGATTCCGAAGTGCTGCTCAACGTGCTCGCGCACGAGCTTCAGGAGTCGTCGCAGGGCTCCTTCCGCCTGGATGAGGACACCATCTTCCGCGCCGTCGCCGGCACGCATAAGCGCGCCAAGGGTGCCTATGCCGCGGTGGTGATGATTGCCGGCTACGGTCTGCTGGCGTTCCGCGATCCGTTCGGCATCCGCCCGCTGGTGATCGGCAAGAACGAAACGCCGGATGGCGTCGAATACATGGTCGCGTCCGAATCGGTCGCCATCGATGTGCTGGGCTTCAAGGTCGTGCGCGACGTGGCGCCGGGCGAAGCCATTCTCATCGACACGCAGGGCAATCTGGTGAGCCGCCAATGCGCGGAACGTCGCCCGTTCGCGCCGTGCATGTTCGAATACGTCTATCTCGCGCGTCCCGACTCGCTGATCGACGGCATCTCGGTGTACGAGAGCCGCATCAAGATGGGCGTCTACCTGGCCGAGCGCATCAAGCGTGAATACGGCCACCTCAAGATCGACGTGGTGATCCCCATTCCCGATTCGTCGCGCCCCGCTGCGATGGAACTGGCGGCGATCCTCGACGTGCCGTATCGCGAAGGCTTCGTGAAGAATCGCTACATCGGCCGCACCTTCATCATGCCGGGGCAGGCCGTGCGCTCGAAGTCAGTGCGCCAGAAGCTCAACGCCATGTACCAGGAATTCGCCGGCAAGAACGTGCTGCTGGTCGATGACTCCATCGTGCGTGGCACCACCAGCCGCGAGATCATTTCCATGGCGCGCGACGCAGGCGCCGCTCAGGTGTTCATGGCCTCTGCGGCACCTCCGGTGCGTTTCGCCAACGTCTACGGCATCGACATGCCGAGCCGGCGCGAACTGATCGCAGCTTTCCGTACCGAAGAAGAGGTCGGCAAGGAAATCGGTGCCGACGCGCTCATCTACCAGGACCTCGAAGACCTCAAGCGCGCCGTCGGATCGCTCAACCCCGAGGTGGGCGATTTCGAGACCTCCTGCTTCGACGGCCGCTACGTAACGGGCGACATCACCGCCGAATACCTGTCGTACATGGAAGACGGACGCCACGCCGCGACGAGCGACGATGGGGAAGGCGGCCAGCTCGACCTCAATCTCGTCGAGTCCGACGTTTGACGGGCGAAGCGGGAGAGAGTAATTTCTGACTTTCAACTCGGAGCTATTCCGAGTGTGCGCCGATTTGAGCTTCAGCTTGCGGGCGCGTGACAAATACAGCTAAAGCGATGCACGAAACCCGTTCATCGCTCGCGCTGTGGACGGGTTTTTTTATGAGCCCATTTTGTGAATCTCCGCGGCCGACGGTATTGCGCGGTGCTTCATGAAATGGGCTCCACCAGAAAGGCAAACACGATGGATGAATTCGATCTCGATACGCTCGCCGTACGCGCGGGCATCGAGCGCAGCCAGTTTGGCGAGCATTCCGAAGCGCTGTACCTGACTTCCAGCTACGTCTTCGGCAGCGCTGCCGAAGCGGCTGCGCGCTTCTCGGGCGAAGCGGAAGGCAACGTGTATTCGCGCTTCACCAATCCCACCGTGACGGCGCTGCAAACGCGCCTGGCGGCGCTGGAAGGCGCGGAGCGCTGCGTGGCGACCTCGTCCGGCATGTCGGCCATCCTGTCGATGGCCATGGCCTTGCTCAAGGCTGGCGACCATGTGATCGCCTCGCGCGGCCTGTTCGGTTCGACGCAGCAACTGTTCGGCAACATCCTCGCCAAGTTCGGCATCGAAACCACCTTCGTACCCGCGACCGATCTGGCTGCCTACCGCGCCGCAGTCAAGCCGGCGACGCGGCTGTTCTTCGTCGAAACGCCGTCCAACCCGCTGACCGAACTGGTCGACATCGCTGCCGTCGCCGACATCGCCCACGGAGCGGGCGCATTGCTGGCCGTCGACAACTGCTTCTGTTCGCCGGTGCTGCAACGCCCGCTCGAACACGGCGCAGACATCGTCATCCATTCCGCCACCAAGTACCTCGACGGACAGGGCCGCGTGCTCGGCGGCGCGGTGCTGGGCAAGCACGATACGATGGAAGAGGTCTTCAAGTTCCTGCGCACCGCGGGCCCGTCGATCTCGCCGTTCAACGCGTGGGTGATCCTCAAGGGGCTGGAGACGCTGCGCATCCGCATGCAAGCACAGTCGGCCAACGCGCTGACACTGGCGCAATGGCTCGAGGCGCAACCGGCGGTGGAGCGCGTCTACTACCCGGGCCTGCCGTCGCATCCGCAATATGCATTGGCACAGCGTCAGCAGAAGACGGGTGGGGCGGTCGTGGCGTTCGAAGTGAAGGGCGGCCGCGAGGGCGCATGGAAGGTGGTCGACAACGCGCGCATGGTGTCGATCACCGCCAACCTCGGTGACACCAAGACCACCATCACGCATCCGGCCACCACCACGCACGGTCGCATCTCGCAGGAATCGCGCGATGCCGCCGGCATTCGCGACGGTCTGCTGCGCATGGCGATCGGCCTGGAGTCGGTCGAAGACATCAAGGCAGACCTGGCCCGCGGCCTGAGTCTCGTTTGATCAGTGCATCGCGCCGTCGCCTCATCCGGGCGACGGCGTACCGCGCGCATTCCTACAGCGAACCTTCGCGCCTCAAGATGGCGCCCAGTTGGCGCAGCCAACTGGCGGCGAAACTCCGTGCAGCCGCGTCGATGCTCACCGCGCCTGCACGTTCCTGATGCACTCGCGATGCGCCGACGCAGTCATCCATCCGCACCCGGAACACCGCGCGCAAAGGGGCGATGATCTGCCCCTGGCGCACCGACGGGATCGGTCCACCGAATACGCTGGCGAGCTGTGGCGCATCGATCTGCGCGAGGTTCACTCTGTCGACTTCCATCACACGGCAATCGATCGCAGGCGTGCCCGGCGCATCGGCCACAAAACGCGCCCGTGCGTGATCGTCGATCCGTGGCAGATCTTCTTCGGCCACGTACGCCTGTACGCGCGAGCCTTGCTCGCTGACCACCTGCAACACGGCCTCGCCGCGTGCCAGCCATTGGCCGCGGAGCAATGCGTCGCTGCGCGCCGCCACGACACCGTCGAACGGTGCGCGCAATTCGAGTTGGCGCGCGACTTCCTTCAGGCCGGCGACTTCTTCCTGTGCCGCCTGCCAACGTGTGCGCAGCGCTTCTCCAGCTTCCAGCAAGCGGCTGTCGAAAGCCTGCTGCTCGACTTGCCAGCGCAGTTGCTTTTCGCGCGCTGCTGCGCCCGATAGTTCGTAGTCCAGTTCCGGCGAAGTCAGTCGCGCCAGAATCTGCCCGGCGTGCACGCGCTCGCCTTCGCGCACTGCGACCTCGGCGACCTGTGCGGGCACCGGTGCATACAGCTTCTGCGCGTGACTCGCTTCCACGATGGCCGGCGCGCGCACGCTGCCGCGCCAGGGCACGACGAGCACCAGCAGCACGGCGCCGAACAGGGCTGCCGCGCGCAACGTGCGGCCGTGCCACTGCATGCGATCGCGCAGTTGCCACCACGTGGTCAGCTCACGCCAGACAGGCAGCGCAATGAACCAGCCCAGTTCGATCGCCAGCAAGAAGATACCCAGCGTCTTGAAGAACACGTGATAGACGAGAAAAGCGATCGACAGGAACAGTGTCAGCCGGTATAGCCATGTCCCGTATGCAAAGGTGATGAGAAAACGCGCGCGGCGCGGCGCGAAGCCCTCCGGTGGCGGATCGCCCAGCCCGAACAGCCATTCGCGCATGCGCCAGCGCCCCAGAGCGAATGCGCGACTGTGCAGGTTGGGCATGTCGAGCCAGTCCGACAGCAGAAAGTAGCCATCGAAGCGCATGAACGGCGACAGATTGATGGCCAGTGTCAGCAGCCACGTACTCGTCGCCAGCAGGAACACGCCGCCGCGCACGGGCCCGTCGGGCAGAAAGCTCCATAGCAGCGTTGCCGCCGCAGCCAGTGCGATCTCGGCCGCCATGCCCGCGATGCCGATCTGCAATCGCTGCCGACGCGAGGCGAGCTTCCATGCTTCGTTGGTGTCGGTGTAGAGCACTGGCCACATGACAAGGAAGGCCACTCCCATGTGGGCGACGCGACATCCGTGGCGATATGCGGTGAAGGCGTGCCCCAATTCGTGCAGCAGCTTGGCCGCCGACAAGGCAACGCCGATGCCGACCAGACCGCGCCAATCAGCGTACGCGGCGAATGTATGGACGAACTGGTCCCACTGCTGTGCGGCCAGCAGCAGGCCGCCCGCGGCGCACAGGACCACCGCCCACCAGAACAGCGGCGTGTAGATCCACTGGATGTACGGCGAGACGGCGCGCAGGAAAGGCATCGGCCGCACCAGCGGCACGCGGATGAACAGGTAATGCTTGAGCAGCCACATCGCCTTTGAAAGCCTGGTGGCCTGCGCGGCTTTTTCGAGTCGCGCGGTATCCGGTGCAAAGTGTGCGGCGACCAAATGGTGATGCAGCAGAAAGCGCAGCAAGTCTTCCAGCGCGGCCTGATCGACGCTCAGCGTGGTCTCGCGCGCGATGGCGGCGAGCAGTCTCTCGCCCGTGCCCAGCGACCAGCGCGACAACATCTCGAACGCCGCCCAGCCGATCTGGAAAAAACGGTTGTCGCTCGGATCATGCAAGGTCCACGTCGGCGTACCATCCGCCGCGCGCGGACCAGGGTGTAGCGCCAGTTCCTGGCGCAGGGCAGGCAACTGCATATTCACCAGCCCAGCCATTGGCGCGCGGTGGTCAGCGGGCGCCGCAACGCGTAGTAGATCAAGGGGACTCGCGCGCCGGATACGCGTGCATTGCCGGTAAGGCCCACGCGCGGCAGCGTGCCGCCGTCGAATACCGCCTTGAGTCGATATGCCACCACGCCCTCGCGCGTGGCTTCGGCACTGTAGGCAACCTGCGTGATGCGGGCGTCATACGACGACAGCGGACTGGCGTTCGGGTAGAGCGTGGCGAACGCGCCCGGCTCGACATCGAAGCGCTCGCCCGCCGGCAATTCGATCGACAGCTCAACCTTGTGCGGATCGGCCAGCGTCATGATGCGTTCGCCAATCGCCACGGCCTTGCCTTGCCAATCATTGACATCGCTGAACACCGCCACGCCCGCGCGTTCGGCCTTGATCTGCACGCGCCCCAACTGCTGTGCGGTGTAGTCGAGTTCGACCTGTTTCTGTTCCATCTGGCCGCGACGCTGAGCCATGTCGAGCCGGCTCTTGTCGTCGGTGACCGCCGCCTGCGCCGACTGTCGATACTCCTCGGCGGCGGCGTCATACGCCTTGCGCGCCACGGCGTAACGGGCCTGCAATGCCGTGGTGTCGAGCGTCACCAGCGGCGTGCCGGCGGCCACCTGCTGGTTGGGTCTGACGAGAATCCGATCCACCACGCCGTCTTGCGGAGCGCGTACCAGGAATGGTTCCAGCGGCACGACCTCGGCAGGTGCCAGCACGGTCTGCCGCACTGGGAACAGTGCGACGATCAGCATTGCCACCGCGACTGCCACGCGCCGTTTGGTCGGGCGCAGCGCGTCGGCCAAGCGGGTGCGCCAGGCACGTCGCGGCGCGAAGGCATCGAGCGCATGGCTGTACGCGTGTCCCACTTCGGCCGCCAGCGTCAGCGCGCCATCAGGCCAGGGCTCGTCCGATGCGAACAGCAGTCCGCCCAGTGCATCGTCACGTTGCCGCAACGGCACCCATAGCCCATGCGCGGGCAGCCAGTCCGACCATTCGGCGCCGACGTCGTCCGGCAGATCCATGGACTGCACGCGGCGGGGGTTGTCGCTCGATTGCGTCGCCAATGCCGGCAGGGCGCGTTGCAGCCATTGCACGTAAGGCGCGTTCGGATCGGCCTGCGGCACGCCCGACACGCAGGCCACGCGCCCATGGCGAACGCCAAGCCACAGGGCCGACTGGCGATAGACGAGCATCTGACGCGATTCATTCAACATCGTGAAAGCGAGCGCGTCGACGTTGTCAGCTTCGCGTGCGCGGCGGGCGAGCTGCACCAAGGCCAGCAATTCGCGTGGCACGGCTACGGGCGGGGGGAGGGCGGCAGTCACGATGCGATCACTTCGTACCGGCGAACACGGCCCAGCCGCTCATGCCTGGCAGCAGCGTGCCGGCGGGGGCTTCCATCACGCCGGTGATCTGGATCGACTGACTGACCGGATCGATGCGCGCACCCGTGCGCACCACACGTGCCGGAAAGCTCTTGCCCAACTCATCCACCTGCACCGAAAAGCGCGTGCCGTTCTTGACCGATGCGAGCCAGCGCGAAGGCACGATCATCTGCACTTCGAGTTCACCGGAATCGATGATGGCGATGAGCTGCGTGCCCGGCGTCACGTATTGCTGAGCCGTGGCGACGCGCTTGACTACGCGTCCGGCAAACGGTGCGGGAATCTGGCATTTCGACACCGTGGCCTGCATGTAGGCGACTTCCGCGCCGCTCTCCTTCACCTTGGCTTCGGCCTGGTCGACTTCCAGCCTGCCGACAGAATTGAGTTCCGCCAGCCGCTTGTTGACGGCCAGCGTCTGCTGGGCGGCTTCGTTCGTGGCGCGCGCCTTGGCGAGCTGTGCCTGGAACAAAGTGCAGTCGAAGCTCACCAGCGTCTGCCCGGCGCGAAAGGCATCCCCTTCGCGCAGCGGCAGGGAGGCGATCTTGGCCGACAGTTCGCTGGAAATGACCACATCATTGCGCGCGGAAAGCTGCGTGCGTACTCGCCCGTCCTTGTCGGTGAGCGTGGTGTCGGGTGTGGCCGCCTGTGCGCCGGCGGCCAGCGCGAGCAGGGCGGCGAGCCCTGCGATGCGTGCTGCGTGCAACATCACCCGGCCTTTCCATCCTTGCTCACCGTGTCGTCCCAACGCGATTCCATCGACTGGATAGCCTGCGTCAGGGTCGATAGATCGTAATTGGGCACGCCCTTGGGCAGCGGATCGAGGCCCAGCGTGGCGAGCACTTGCCCATAGGCGCCCTGTAGCGCGCCGTAGCTCTGGTAGCGGCGCAGTTCCGACATCAGACTGCTGGCGGCGGCGCGGATCTCGGCGAGCCTGCCTTGCGCGTCGTTGCGCGCAGCGTTACGGGTGTGGTCGAGGATGCGGCGCTCCACGCCGTCCAGATCGCTGGACAGTTCAAACTGGCGCTTGCGGCCGAGGTAGTCGCGATAGGCCACCTGCGTCTGCGTCAGCACCGCCATCGACATGGCGAGCTTCTGGTTGCGCGCGATCTCGCTTTGCGCGTCGGCCGCCTGCAGCACGCTGCGGGCGTTGAACACGCCGAGCAGGTTCCACGACACGCGCACGCCGGCGCTACGCCACTCGTTATTCACGAGGAAGCTGTTCGAGTCGTAGTTGTCACCGATATCGAACTGGATGCCCGGCAGCAGGCGCGCGATGGCTTTGCGCGTTTCGTTCAGGCTGATGCGCTCGTTGTAACGCGCCTCCATCAGCTCGGGCCGATTGAGCAGCGCGGTCTCTTCCATCTTGTCCAGCGGCATCGAAATCGCCGGCGTGCCGAGCTCGCTCGGCATCGCAAGCTGATAAGCCTTGCCTGGCTCCAGGTTCATCAGCGACGCGAGCTTCGGCTTGGCCTGCGAGAGTTCATCGTTGATCGCTTCGAGCTGGCGGATGATGTCCAGCAACTGGCGCTGGTAGTTGAGCGTTTCCAGCGGCGACTGCAGCTTTTCCGCTTCGATCTTGCGCGAATCGGCCAGCGCGGCGCGGGCCTGTTCCAGCACCGGGCCGATCTTGCCTTCGAGCGCCTGCGCGCCGGCGGCCTGCCAGTAGGCCTGACGCACCTGCTGCATGACGAGGTGGATCGTCTTGCGGCGACGTTCCTGCGCGACCAGCGCGCGGTCGGCCTGCTGCTTGGCCTGGAAGTAGCTCACGCCAAAGTCGAGGATGTTCCACGACAGCGTCAGGCTGGCGGTGCTGCCTTCATCGTCCGACGACACCGACGGCTCCAGCGACTGTTGTCCGGTGATCACGCTGTACGACGACGATGCGTTCTGGTTGCTGCGATTCGAATACCCGGCCGCTGCGGTGAGCTTGGGCAGCAGGTCGAAATTGGCCAGATCCAGCTGGCGCTGGGCCAGCGCTTCTTCCATCTGCTTGAGGCGGAAGTCGAGGTTGTACTTGACCGCGCGCGCCATCGCCTCGTCCAGCGCGATCGGGCCGGCGACCGGCTCCTGGTTCTTGAACAGGTCCGCGCGCTCGGCGCGTACATCGGTCTGGCGCTCATCGAGCGTGATCGGCGTCGGCGAAATGGCGCAGCCGGTCAGCGCGATGGCCACCGTCAATACAGCCAGCGGTTTGAGCGCCAGTTTTGGCGCGCGGCGGGCCTTGATGGCGGCTCCGTTGTGTGAAAGGGCAAGTTGCATCTCTGTATCGTCTGTTGGCGTTGAATGTCGGGTCGAGCGTTATGCGTGTTGTTGTTCGAGCTGCTTGAGCGCAGCGAGCAGTTCCTGCGCGTCGCGGTCGAATGCGCGCTGGCCGTGGCCGGCGAATTGCACGTCCAGGCTGGCGCGGCCGGCGGCCGGCGTGGGGGCGAACTGCACCAGTGCACGCTCTAGCGCCGATGCCGATGCGCGCTGAGCGGGCTGGCTGGCATCGAACTCGATGCGGATGACCGTGCTCGCGCGATTGCCTTTTCCATCGCGCGCTGAAATCTCGACGGCCAGCGGTTGCTTCCAGCCCGCCGGCGGGCGACCGGTCAGCGTGCCCGTGACCGGGTCGAAGCGCAGCCAGCCGGGCAGGGGCCGCCCGTCGGCAAGCAGCGCGCTCACCGTCACCACTGCGTTCGCATCGCCGATGCTGAACGCGTTGCGTGGCACGGCAATGTCGACCGGCTCGCCGGCCGGTACTCGCTGCACGCCGAGATCAGGCATCGACTGCAAGGTGTCGCCGCGTGGCGCGCCGCCGTCACCGGCCGGCCGTGAACCGGCGATCGGCTGCGCACGCGTCTCGTCGCCGACCAGCGCGTCGAGCATGGTGTTGCTGCCTGCCAGCATGCCGCTGATGGTGGGCGCGCCCGTGGCGTCCGCCGAGATCGTCGACGTGGGTGTTGCATCCGTCGCCGTGGTGACGATCAAGGGCGTGTTCGGCGATTGCGGCGGAGTGACGACGAGCGGCGGCAGTGGTGAGGCGGCCACCGTCGGCGGCGGCGCGAACGCTTGCGTGTCGATGGCGCGCGCGGCGCTTGCCGCCGGTGCGGCCAGCGTGTTGCCGCCGAGATCGGCAATGCCACGTCCGCCGCTGACCTGCAGCGCGATGCTGCCGGTGCCGCGGATGTCGCTCACCGTCACGACGTAGGTCCGGGCGTCGATGGCACGCACGCCGGAGACCGTGGCGCTGGCACTCCCGGTAGTGAGCAGCGTGAAGCTGTCTGCGGCCACGCCTGTCACGTCTTCCGAGAAGGTGACCAGATACGCGCTGTCGCGACTGGCGTTGCCGGGAGCGCCTTCGATGGCGATCTGCACGGTCGGCGCCACGCGGTCGACCGAGAACGCCGCACCGGATAGCCCGCCGACGATTGCGTTGCCGGCCATGTCGCGGATATTGGTACCGCTGTTGGCGAGTTCGAGTTGCAGGGTTCCTTCGCCGGTGATGCCCGAAATGGTGACGATGTAGGTATGCGCGTCGATCTGCGTGATGCCTGCAATGTTGCCGCCGGCCGTGCCTTCGCGACGCAGAACGAAATCGGACGCGTCCACGCCGTTCACGTCTTCGGAAAAGCTCACCGTGTAGTGAACCGTCTCGGCGTTGCCCGGGCCCGCGTCGGTACGGGCAATGGCGGTGACTTGCGGCACGACGGCGTCGATGTGTACGACGCTCGTGTCGCCGATGCCGCGCAGCGCCGGCTGTATCGCGTTACCGACACTATCGCGGATGCGGGCACCGTTCAGGTCGATGCTGCTGCCGAGCGCGATGCCGTTTGCATCCATCTGGCCGTTGGTGACGACCAGGCGGAAAGTGAGGACAGCGCTGCCCGACCCGCCCACGTAGTCCGCGTAGACCACGCCACCCGTATCCAGCGTCACGGCGATGCGTGGCGTGCCGTTGTCGACGATGACGGTTTCCGAGAGCTGCACGGTGAAGTCGAGCTCCTGGCCGGCGACGTACGTGCCGGCAGCGGGCGTGCCGACCGACTGCACGACCGGCGCGTCGCGATCGACGGTATAGACGGCGCCGGTAAATCCGCCAGATAGCGGGTTGCCGGCCTTGTCCACGATGCCGGCGCCGACGCCGTTGAGCATCAGGCCGAGCGTGCCGGTGCCACTTACGCCGGCGAGGGTGACGACATACGTGTGGCCGTCCACTTGTGAGATCGCCGAGATGAACGCGGCGGCCGTGCCAGTGGAGACAATCTGGAAGTCGCCGACGTCGACGCCGGTCACGTCTTCCGACAGGACGAGCTGGTAATGCAGCGTGTCAGCGTTCGTCACGGCGGTGTCGATCCGGTCAAGCGCCGTGACGACCGGCGCGATGGTGTCGACGATGACGCCCGACGTATTGCCCACGCCGGCCAGGGCACTGGCGGCATTGTTGCCAGCCGCATCGCGGATGGTGGCGCCGTTCAGTTGCAGCCCGCTCACGCTGATGCCGTCGGTGTCGTTGTGGCCGCCGACCACCGTGTACTGGAACACCAAGGCGCCGGTGCCCGAGCCGGACACGTAATCGGCATAGACCAGCGTTCCACCCACGTCGAGCGCCAGGCGAGGCGTGCCTCCGGCGGCGGATACGAAGACTGTCTCGGACGTATTGACCACGAAAGAAAGCACGTCGCCGGCGTTGTACTCACCAGGGGCCGGCACCGTCACGGATGTAACCGTGGGCACGATGGCATCGACAAGTACGCCAGCCGTGCTGCCCACGCTGTTGAGCGTGAGCGTCGCGCTGTTGCCGGCGGCGTCCAGCAGTGCGGCGCCATTCAGACTCAGCGCTCCGATCGAGATGCCGTTCGTGTCCATCTGCCCGGCGGACACCGTCAGGCGGAACGACAGTGCCGAAGTACCCGATCCGCCGACGTAATCGGCATACACCGTGCCACCCGTATCGAGCGCCACGGCAATGCGCGGCGTGCCGCCGCCGACGGTGACGATCTCGCTGAAGTTGACGGTGAAGTCGAGCGCCTGGCCCGCCACGTAGGTGCCGCTGACGGGGACGACGACTGACGTGACTGTCGGCGCAATGCCATCGACGACGATGTCGCGGTTCGCAGCGAGCGAGTGCGTGTCGCCGAGCGCCGGCAGACTCAGGTTCGCGTTGTAGTTGTCGACGCTGCGGATCGACGCGCCATTGAGCGCCAGCGCCGTCGTGCCGGTGTAGTTCAGGTCGCTCGCAACGTCGCCGGCACGCACGGTGTAGGCAAAGGTGAGCGTGTTGCTGCCGCTGCCGCTCACATACGTGGCCTCGCGGTCGATGAGGCCGGTTTCCAGTAGCAGGGTCGGCCGGCCGCCGGATGCGTCCACATTCACTACGCTGTCGAACGAGACCGTCACCGTGATGGTGTCTCCGATCTTGTACGTGCCGTCCGGCGCGATGCTGCTGACGGATGTCACCACCGGGGCCGGGTCGACGACCTGGATCATGACGACGTCCGTATCGGTCCTGGCGCCGCCCGCACCGGCGTTGCCCAGGTCGTTCGTCACGATCTGCAGCGCGTCGGTGCCGAGATACCCCGCCGCGGGCGTGTATTTCAGACCGGCGAGCGCGGCATTGATGTCGGCCATCGTGCCGGAGAACGTCATGGCCGCGTCGCCGGCACCGCTGCCGACCTCGAAGACCAGCCCCGAGGTGCCTGACAGGCTGAGCAAACCATGGCCGACGGTCAGCGTCACTTGCATCGTGCCGCTGCCCGCGTCGACGTCGCTGATCGAAATTTGTGTGCTGCCGCTGAATACCAGCGGCTCGTTGAGGTTGACCGACCGGGTTCCCGGCACCGTATTGACGGGGGCATCGTTGACCGCCGCGACAGCCAGCGTGACCGTCGTGCTCGCGATCTTGTTGCCCCCCGAGCCGACGTTGCCGTTGTCATCGACGAGCACACTCAGCGTGACATTGCCGTTGGCGTTGGCCGCACTGACGTAACTCACCGCACCGGTCGCGACGAAGGCGTTGATGTCCGAGAGCGTACCGCTGAGGCTCAGCGAATCGGTGCCCGAACCCGCCACGGTGACGCCCGCCATGCTCAGCGCACTGAGCGTGCCGTTGCCCGGTGCCACGCTGAATTGAACGCTGACCAGGCTTGAGCCGGCGTCGACGTCGCCGAAACTGATGCCGGTGAGCGATTGCGATACATCTTCCGCGACGCTGATGGAGGCCGGCGCAGTGATGTAGGGCGCGTCGTTGACCGCTGCGATGGCGATGGTTGTCGTTCCGCTGCCAACCTGGGGCGCCCCACCCGTGTTGCCCCCGTCGTTGATGGAGGCGGTAAGGGCGACGTTGCCGGTACTGTTGGCAGCGCCAAGGAATTGCACCTTGGCGCCGGCGATGAACGCGTTGATATTGCTGATCGAGCCGGTGAGGGTCAGCGCGCCGGCGGCACCTCCGACGGTAACGCCGCCCCCGCTCGTGGCCGACAGGGTGCCGCTGCCGACGGACAGGGTGACGATGACGCTGGCGCTGCCCGAGTCGGCATCGGAGAAGCTGATCCCTGTGATGGCGGTGGCCGTGTCTTCCGTTGCGGCGAGCGTTGCCGGCATTGCGACGGTCGGTGTGTCGTTGGTGGGGCTCACGGTGACGACGCGGGTGGCGGCCGTGCTGCTGCTGTTGCCATCGCTGATCTGGAACGTGATGGTGCGGTTCAGGGCGGACGGCGTGTCCGAACTGTTGCTGTAGGTGACGGCACGCAGTGCAGCCTGCCATTGCGCAGCCGTCGCGCCGGTGGCCGAGGTCAGCGTCATCAGGCCGCTGCTACTGTCGTAACTGGCAACGATGTCGCCCATGGTCGCCGGGTCGTTGCTGAACCCCAGCACATCCTGCGCACCCATGAAGTTCCCGCTGATGCGGACCGTGGCGCCGTAGAGCCGCGGCGAATCGGGATCGGACACGGTAAGGCCGCTATCGATGACGACAGGCGTCGAGACTGCGTTGTTGCCTTCGACGAAGGCGGAAACTCCGTTGCTGGTGGTGAGCGTCGGTGCGTCGTCGATGGCCGTGACGGTGACGCTCGCGGTGTCGCTGGCCGTGGAGAAAGGCGTCGAGCCGCCCGTGGCGGAAGCATCCACCTTGGTGCCTTGCTGGCCTGCCGTGGCGCCAGTCTGGTCCCACGCGTGATAGGTGAGCGTGGCGTTCGTGCCATGGATGCCGTCCGGCACGAAGCGGACGCGATCGCTCGTGCGCAACAGCAGCGCGGCACTGTCGGACACCGCGCCGACGTTCTGCCAGGATGCGCCGCCGTCCACGCTGTACTGCCATGTCCCGTTGCCGGCATTCAGGCCGGTGATGGCAATGCCCCTGACCGCGCCACTGTCCACGTCGGCGATATTGCTGCCGGCAAAGCTCGACACGGCCTGGCCGACGGTATTCACGTCGGTGTCGGTCAGGCCGTTGAGCATGGGGCTGCCCGGCGTCAGCACCGGGGCGTCATTGACGCTGCTCACCGCGAGTGTGGCCTGCGCGGTGCCCGTCGAGTATGCCGTCGAGCCACCGTTTGTAGACGTGTCGGCGAGGTTGCGCGTGCTGTTTGTCGACGCTGTGCCGGCGCTCTGGTCCCAGGCGCGGAAGGTCAGCACTGGCGTCTCGCCGTTCTGTCCGTTGGGCACGTAGCGCAACTGAGTGCCAGTCGACAACAGCAATGCACTGCTGTTGCTGACGGCACCCACCGTATTCCAGATCACGCCGTCGGTGGAGTACTGCCAGAGGCCGGAGCCAGTGCTGCCGGTGATGGCAATGCCATTGGCCGGACCATCCACGTCGGCATGCGTCGTGGCGCCCAGCAGGCTCGAAACGGTGATCGCAGACGAGGTGAGGTCCTCGCTGGTGCCGGCCCATACGTAGGGGCCGCCAGCCAGCGTGGGCGCGTCATTGACGGCGATGACGGCCACTTGCGCGGTCGCCGCCGTCGACGTCGCACCGCCGTTGTCGGTGACGGTGAAGTTGATCTGGCGGGACGTATCCGTGCCGCCAAAAGTCGGGTCGTGCGAGGACGACGAGTAGGTGACCGAGCGCAGCGCAGCCTGCAACGCGGCCAGCGAACCTCCGCCGCCCAGTGTCAGCACGCCGGTGGCGCTGTCGTAGGATGCCGTGAAGCCGTTGAGTGCGCCGATCGACAGCAGATCGCCCGCGCGAACATCGCTGATCGTGACCGTGGCGCCCTGGACCGTGGTGCTGTCCACGTCGGAGATCGTCAGCGCGCCCATGAGCACGGCGCTGCTGCCGCCTTCGGTGTAGATGGCGACGGCATTGGCCGGCGAGAGCGTCGGCGCGTCGTTCACCGCCACGACGTTGACGCTTACGGTGTTGGTCGTGCTGGTTGCGCTATCGCCATCGTTGACGGTGATGCTCACCGTGCGCTGCGAAGCCGTCGGGTTATCGACGCTGGCGTTGTTGTAGGTGATGTTGTGCAGCAGCGCTTCGACAGCGGCGGGCGTTGCCTGCGCCGAGTTGAACGTGATCACCAGATCGTTGGTGCCGCTGCCACCCGTGAATGTGCCGATAGCAACGCCGCCATAGGTGATGGTGCTGCCGCTGATGCCGATCTGCCCCGGGCCGGTGCCCAGGTCGCGGATGGCGAGTACGTCTTCGGCTGCGACGCGGTTGCCGGTGATCGACACCGTCACGCGGCCGCCGTTGAAGTCGGCGGAGTCGCTGTCGAAAACGATGGCATTGCTGCCGACATCGAGCAGCCGGGGCGTGTCGCCTTCGGTGAAGGTAAGGCTGTCGCCCTGCAGGCCGCTCAGGATGGGCGGGGAATTGGGCACGTAAGCGGTGTTGAGGGCGCCGCCATCGTTATAGATACCGCTGACGGCGGCGGGGCTGGAGCCGGGCGAGCCGGTCCCAAGCTCCTGTCCTCCGGCGCCGCTGCCGGCACTGTTGCCGGTCATGGCCGCATTGTTGGCCGCAGTGATATTGAAGACACCCTTGTTCCACACCGCGCCGACGCCGCGGCCACCGGCGCCTCCATTCTGGTTGCCCAGCGAACCGCCGGCACCGCCGCCGCCTCCACCGCCTCCCGCGCCGAGATTGTTGCTGATGATCGAATTGCCGATCACATTGATGGTGCCGCCAACGGCGTTGTAGATGCCGCCGGCCGCCGAGCCGCCAGCGCCGCCCGTGGCGTCGGTGCCCAGGCCACCGCCGCCGCCGCCGATGCTGATGGTGCCGTTGGTGGCCGTGCCGCCTGAACCGCCAGGGGAATAGCCCAGATAGGCGCCGCCAGCGCCGCCGACGGCGGTCCCCCCCTGTCCGCCCATGCCAGGGAAGGATATGTCCGCGCCGCCCCGGCCACCCTGGTTGGCACTGCCGCTGGCGCCGAGGTTGTGCGAGACGCCGGATTGCCCTCCTCGGCCCCCGAACCCGCCACCGATGGCACCGCCTCCGCCGCCGCCACCGCCGTCGTAGGCAAAGTTGCCGCCGCCGCCCCCACCACCGGCCGCTGCGTTGGCAGTGACCGAGGTATTGAGAAGCGTGAGCGTGCCGGCATTCGAGATACCGCCGCCAAGAGCACTGGGGGCGGCCAGGCCGCTGCCAGCGTCGCCACCGTTGCCGGAGACCAGGCCGCGCGTGATGACGAGGCCGTCGAGCATCACGGTGCTGCCGGCCTGCACCTGGAGCACGCGGCTTCTGTAGTTGGCGTCCAGCGTTACGTCGGCGACGCCATCGTTGTTGATGTCGCCATCGATGGTCAGGTTCTTTGCGATGATCAGCTCACCGCTGATCAGGCCGACGGTCATGCCGCTGCTGAACGTGATGGTGTCGCCGCTCGTGGCTGCCGCGATCGCAGTGCGCAAGGAGCCCACGCCACTGTCCGCGTTGCTGATGACGGTCAGCGTGGCGAGATCGTAGGCATATCCGGCCGTGGTCGATGAGGACAGCACCGGCACGCTTTCGATGCTGCCGGTGGTCAGTTCCAGCGTCCAGTCGCCGCTGACGCCCGTGCGGTTCGTCGACGCCGCGATGTCGCGGCCGGTGAGATCGGCCAGTGACGAAACGAACGACACGCCGCGATCGCCTTCGGCGGTCTCACACGCATAGATGAGAATGTCGCCGCCAGCACGCATGTCGGAACCGATGCGGGCCAATACGTCGGCATGCTCGCCGGCATTCTCGGCCGACAGGTAGGTGGTGCCCAGCCACATGTCGCCGCTGGCGCCGTGCGCGAGGATCTGCACCGAGCCGGCGCCCTGGTGTTGATCGAGGTATTCGGCGATCTGCGCGAGCCCGTCGCGCGTGGCGTCCAGGTACACGATCTGCGTGCCGGCCGCAGCGCCGGCGACGAGACTGTCGGCATCCTTGACGCGCGAATCGACGAACAGCACGGCCGGGCCGGCTGGCGAATCGGCGGTGACAGGCGAGGCGGGCAGGGCGACCGCGTGGTCGGAGGACACATCGTGCGTGCCGGCTGAAGTCGTGTCGTGCGTGGGCGCGCTGCGGGCCACCTCTGCCACGGTGGCGCCGACGGCGGCATCGAACATGATGCGCGGCTCCAGCGCCATCATCAGGGCCGGACGCGCCGACGTGGGGCGTGTCTGTGAAACCGGCGCGCGGCGGGGCGCGCGATCAAACCATCGCTTCACGATGCTCTCTCTCCTGCTGGGTGGATGCGCGTCGTGGCGCATCGCCTGTTCAAGGGTTGTTGTTATGTGGCCGCGACGTTCTGTGCGTCACGTGCCGATGTTCCTGTTGCGTATGACGTGCGCAGCCGATGGCAGGTCCTGGTTCCAGAACGACAGCGCGGCGTATTTTTCGAACAGGTCCGGCGGCAGTACCGTGCGGCGCGATTCGATGCCGACGCTGCGACGCACCTTGTGCAGTCCGGCCACGCCGAGACCGAGGTCGAATTCGGGCGCGTCGTATTCGACGTTCTCGAAGTCGTGCCCGAACCACGGTTCGTCAATGAATTCGTACACCAGCCGCAGCACTTTCTCGGGCGCGTGGGCGAGCAGGTCGTAGTCGATGACCAGCATGGAGCCGGCGTGTTCGCCGAAATACGCCTCGCGCAGCGCCGACCATGCAAAGCCAACCATGCGGTTGCCCTGCGCCAGCGATTCCACGCGGCTATAGACGGTGCTGCGTTCGCTGTCGTCGGCGAAGAGCTTGGTGTGTTCGAACGGGTTGGCGCGATAGAGGCGTTCGACGCTGTCCATGACCCACGCGACGTTGCGCACACAGGCGATCACCCGCGATTGCGGAAACAGTTCGCGCAGTGCAGGCATGCGGCTGCACCACATCCGGTTGGTGTCGAAGATGACGTCCCTGTCGGGCTGGTCGGCGTAGTAGCTGTCGAAGAGGCCATGCAGCAGGCGGCGGCGCTGATCGCGGCTGACCACCGGGCTGAACTCGGAACCGGCCGATAGCTGGCCGAGCATGCCGGTCATGAGCGCGCCCACCGGGCTCGTCATGCCGGCGTGAAAACGCGGGTTCTGGCGCAGAAGCGCGGACAGCAGCGTAGAGCCGGACCTGGGCAGGCCGGAGATGAAATGGAACTGTCGAGGCAACGAAACACCTGTTCGTTAAAGTCCGCCTCCAGCGCCATGCCATTGAAGTAACGACAAAAACAGCAACTACGTGCGGATTCTGATTAATTTCCTACGAATGTCCCAATCGTGGCAGAGATTGACGATTTTCATGTGCCGCTGGTCCATGAAAATACGCCGTTCATCTGTCATGGCCTGCGCTTTCCGTGACGGTGGAGTGAGGGACACCAACGGGGTGCATGGCGCGTTACGATGCGACGTTTTGTGTTCAAACGTCCCGACGCTGTACCGCTCATGAATGAATTCTCCCCAGTCACGGCATGGCTCACTGGCTTGCCCGGCTCAGGCAAAACCACGCTCGCGCGAGCCTTGGCACGGGCCATGCACCTGCGCGGCCAGCCGGTGTTGCTGCTCGACGGCGACGAAGTGCGCGGCGGCCTGTGCCGCGATCTGGGTTTCGGCCAGGCCGACCGTGATGAAAACGTGCGGCGCGTGGCCGAGGTAGCACGGCTTGCCAACAACTCAGGCCTGACCGTGGTGGTGGCGCTGGTTTCACCGTTGCGCATGCAGCGCGAGCGGGCGCGCAACGGCATCGGCCGCGAACGCTTCTACGAAATCCACCTGAGTGCGAGCCTCGAAACCTGCGCTGCGCGCGATCCCAAAGGCTTGTACGCGCAGGCGAAGGCGGGGCATCTGGCGCACATGACGGGCGTATCCGATCCGTATGAAATCCCGGAAGCACCACGCTTGCGCTATGACTCGGCGAGCGAAAGTGTCGACAGCGCAGCGCGCCGCGTGCTGTCCATGCTGGATGACGCCGGCGCCGTCATTTCGGAGACTCTGCAAAGCTCCTGAAGATTTCTTGGTTAGGCAGGGGGCGTGCGCGTCCTAAGCTCATCGCATTCCAGAACAAGACATCCCATGGAGAGCCGATGAGCGAAGTCGAAACACAGCGCGGAACGCTCAGTTTCCGCAATGTCCGCAAGCAGTACGAGGTCAAGGGCCAGACGCTGCAGGTCCTGGACGGCATCAATCTCGACATCCGCCCGGGCGAGTTCGTCAGCATCGTCGGCACCAGCGGCTGCGGCAAGTCGACGCTGCTGAGGCTGGTGATCGGGCTGGAAGACGAATACCAGGGCGACATTCTCGTGGACGGGCAGCGCATTCGCGGCACCAGCCTGGAGCGCGGCATCGTTTTCCAGGAACACCGTCTGTTCCCGTGGCTGACGGTGGAGCAGAACGTCGCCGTTGCGCTTGAGAACTCCGCACTCAGCGGCGCACAGAAGAAGCGGGCCATCGACGAACACCTCCGGCTCGTCGGGCTGGAGTCCTTTGCGCAGGCGTACCCGCATCAGCTCTCCGGGGGCATGTCGCAGCGCGTGGCCATTGCGCGCGGATTGGTCAATCGCCCGAAGATCCTGCTGCTGGACGAGCCGCTCGGCGCGCTCGACGCACTCACGCGCGCCAACCTTCAGCAGGAACTGCAGCGCATCTGGCGTTCGGAAGGCATCACGATGATTCTCGTCACGCACGACGTGGACGAAGCGGTGTTCCTCGGAGACCGGGTGGTCATCATGGAGCCGCGCCCGGGGCGCATCAAGCGCATCGTCCCGGTGGACGTGCCGCATCCTCGCACCCGCTACAGCGCTGCGCTGGATCGCATCAAGGAGGACATCCTGCGTGAGTTCAGCCAGGTGCCCGAGGCGGCCCTGGTGGAGGAGCCGGTGCACCAGGCGCGCGATCTGGTTTTTGCATGGTAGGCGACTGGCGCTGTGGGCAGAAGCGGCGCAGTCCCTCGTGATTCGCGCCGCGCCCACGATCTTTCAGCGACTGCTGGCGTCCTGAGCGGGCCGCCTGCACGCATTCCGGGGCTGGTTTTACTTTCTTTGTCGTGTTTATTACCGCTGCCATCAGGCGAAAGTGACGCGGCCGCACGTGATTGAGGTGTGGCAAGTCGGGCCGCGATCGAGGCATGGGGTTTCTCGTTCTAACTAACTGGCTAGTTTGCGATGGGTTGGTCGTCGGCACCGTGGTGACGACGCACATCGCAATCAAGTCCAATGAAGGAGGAGCTATGAAACTGCACGTCATGGTGGCCGCGCTCGGATTTTTCGCCGCATCGGTCGGAGGCGCCAGCGCCGCTACGTTCAAACTCAGTCACAATCAGGACAAGGCACACCCCGTCCACAAGGCGATGGAGCACTTTGCGCAGAAAGCCAAGGACTACTCGAAGGGGGATGTCGTGGTGCGTATCTACCCGAACGGCACGCTCGGTACACAGCGCGAAACGATGGAACTGATGCGTTCCGGCGCCGTGCAGATGGTCAAGACCAACGCCGCCGAAATGGAAGCCTTTGAGGACTCGTACAAGGTATTCAGCCTGCCGTACCTGTTCCGCGATCGCGCAGCCTATTACGCGACCATGCAGGGCGAAGTGGGTCAGAAGATCCTGGCGTCCACCAAGGCCAAGGGCTATTTCGGCCTGACCTTCTACGACGGTGGCGCGCGCAGTTTCTACGGCAACAAGCCGGTGCTCTCGCCGGACGATCTCAAGGGCATGAAGGTGCGTGTGCAGCCCAGCCCGAGCGCGGTCGAGATGATCAAGGTGATGGGCGGCAACCCGACGTCGCTCGACTATGGCGAGTTGTACACCGCGCTTCAGCAAGGCGTGGTCGACATGGCCGAGAACAGCGTGATGGCACTGACCACCATGCGGCATGGCGAGGTCGCCAAGCACTTCAGTCTGGATGAACACACCATGGTCCCCGACGTGCTGCTGATGAGCAACCAGGCGTTCGACAGTCTCAAGCCGGCCAGCAAGGAAGCCGTGCTCAAGGCTGCACGCGAGTCCATGGAATTCATGAAGACGTTGTGGTCGCAGCAGGAGCAGGAGGAATTCGCCAAGCTCGACAAGATGGGGGTGAAGGTGCACAAGGTGGACAAGGGACCGTTCATGAAAAAGGTGCAACCGATGTACGACACCTTTGAAAAACAGAACCCCGGCCTGGCTCCGGCGGTGCAGCAGATTCGCGGAGCGGGTCAGTAAGCGAAACGTTCTGACAGCAGTCCAAGAAAGGGGAAGGGCGCAGGCCCTTCCCCTTTTTTGTGTGTGGGTCTACTGCGGACCGGACTCCCCGCACTGGCCCGGCCCAACGCAGCGATCAATATCCCAGCGCGCGCGGGATCGCCATGCTGATCTGCGGGATATACGTCACCAATGCTAGCACCAGCACCATGACGGCGTAGAAGGGCAGCATGGGCTTGATCACGCGATTGATCGGCAGCTTGGAGACGCTGCATCCGACGAACAACACGCTGCCCACCGGCGGGGTGCAGATGCCGATGCACATGTTGAGCACCATGACGATGCCAAAGTGGATCGGGTCCATGCCGAACTCCATCACCACCGGCAGGAAGATCGGCGTGAAGATCAACACCGCCGGCGTCATGTCCATGAACGTGCCGATGATCAGCAGCAGGATGTTGATGATGAGCAGGATGACGATCGGGTTGTCCGAAATCGACTGCAGCAGATCGAGGATCAGGAACGGAACATCGGCATTCGACATGGCCCACGACATCCCCATCGATGCGCCGATGAGCAATAGCACGATCGAGGTGGTGACCACGGATTCCAGCAGGATGGCCGGCAAGTCCCGCACGCCGATTTCGCGATACAGCACGAGTGCCAGCAACAAGGTATAGACCACGGCCACGGCCGAGGCTTCCGTCGGTGTGAAAACGCCGCCGAGAATGCCCCCCATGATGATGACGATGAGGAACACGCTGGGGCCGGCTTCCCACACGGCGCAGCCGATCTCGCCCAATGTCGGGCGAGGCGGGCGTGGATAGCCGCGGCGGGCCGCGATGAAGGTCACCACGACCATCAAAGCCAGCCCCAGCAGGATGCCTGGCACATAGCCCGCCAGGAACAGCGCGGCAATCGAGGTGCCGCCGCTGACGAGCGAATACACGATCAGCGTATTGCTGGGAGGAATCAACAATCCGGTGGGCGCCGACGAGATATTCACCGCCGTGGCGAACGCCGGGTCGTAGCCTTCCTTGGTCTGCTGCGGATGCATGACGCCGCCCATGGCCGCGGCAGAAGCGACCGCCGAGCCCGATATGGCACCGAACAGCATGTTGGCGAGGATGTTGCAGTGGGCAAGCGAGCCCGGCAGGCGGCCGCCGATCACTTTGGCAAGCCCGATCAACCGCCGCGCGATACCGCCGTGATTCATGATGTTGCCGGACAGAATGAAGAATGGAATCGCCAGCAAGGTGAAGCTGTCCAGGCCCGAGGCCAGCTTTTGCGAGACGACCGCGAGGGCCGCGAGAAAGGGCAATTGCGTGGCGATCGACGCCAGCGTCGACAGGCCGATGGCATATACGATCGGCACGCCAATGGCGAGCATGCCGAAGAAGGATGCAAACAATACGACGATGGGCAACCAATCCATGGATGTGTCTCCGATATGTTATGGCGGGCCGCTGGTCACGCGGCTTGCGTCGGCGCCTGTGCGCCGGATTTTTCGAGGATTGCTGCCACAGCGTAGAGCGCGATGAGGACGCCGCTGATGGGAATGCACAGGTAGATGTAGCCCATGTGCCAGCCCAGGGCAGGGGATGTCTGTCCCGAATGCAGCGTGTCGAGCGCAAGGCGCCCGCCGCCGTAGGCCATGATGATCAACGCGAAGGCGATGACGCATATCTGGATGACGATCGCCAGGTAACGCGCTGCGTTGCCCTTGAGCATCATCGGCAACAGATCGATGGCCAGATGCCGGTTCTGTCCGGCGGTGTACGCCCCGCCGAGCAGGCCCAGAGACATGAACAGCAGACGCGCCAGTTCATCGGTGACGACGCTGGGGCTCTTCAGGATGAAGCGCGCCGTAACCTGCCACACGACGCAACACACCAGGATGGTCAGCATCACGATGTTGATGCCTGCCAAGACGGTGCTGACAGTCTTCATTACACGTTGCATGGGTTTTCAAACCTCCATGTGAGTGGTGGTGCCGCCAGTCATCGCGGAGGCGACGGCCTGGCAGCGAGGGTGTGCAAAATGCGGAGAGCACGTCTCCCGCCAATCGGGCTGGCCGCGTTCGGCGGCCGGGCGAGATCGTTCTGGCGCTCTGGATGAATGCTCGTTGCGGCATGAGCCAATAGCGGGGCATCGGGCGAGTGCGCGCCGGTTGCGGAGTCACCCAGGCGTCAGGTGCGATAGATGTCCCCCTTCAGGAAGGGCATCCAGTTTTTCTCGAAGTACACACCCGTGGTGCCGTCTGCCGTGCGCGGCGGCCGCTCGCTGGTGTCGAAGCGGCTGCCGACGCGTCGCACGTGGATCTGCACCGCCCTGTCTTGCGGGCGTTCGGCAATGAATCGGAACGCGTCCAGCGGACCCTGACGGGTTTCCGGCGCATGAGGCGCGTTGGGTGCGCACAGGGCGCGCGCGCCGCGGCTGCCGCCGCCGTGAACGATGTAGTGCCGCAGCGCGTGCAGGATGGCTTCCGACGCCACCGCCATCTGCCGCCACAGCACGGCGTTTGCAGCCTGCGGCGCTTGATCGAAGCGAATGCCGCATTCGGCGATCGCACGATTGAGCGCTTCCGCGCGGGCGCAGGCATCGGGGACTTCGCGCGTCTGGCAGATGAACCCGGCCTTGTCGCTCATGCGTGCCTGCACCTCGGTGCGGATGTCGGCGATCGCCAGCCCGTCGGCGTTGCCCAGGTTGCGAGCCAGCCAGTCGATTTCGGTTTCGATCTGCGCCATTGGCAGGTCGCTTTCCGCTTGCGGCCGTGCCTGCGCATGGATGTGCGCAGCGCAGCGGATGCCGAAAACCTGACCGGCATTGAGCGCAGCACCGCCGGGACGCGTGACGCCATGCGTGCCGGCCGCCTCGCCGATGGCGTAGCAACCGCGCAGGCTGCTGTGGCCCCATATGTCGACGGCCACGCCGCCGTTCATGTGCTGGTGATTGACCTTGAAGGGCAGGGGCGCGGCGCGCAGGTCGTGCTTGAGGCGCAGATACAACTCGATGGATAACGGGTTCATCCGTTTGAGCCGGTCGATGGGTTGCGCCAGCGCTGCATCGTTGTTGCGCAGATAGGCCGCCACGTCGTCGTCCAGCCGCTCCAGCGAGAAGGGTTCGCTGCCCGGCACCGCGGCCGGGTTGCGGTTGAAGTCCATGTACACCGTTCGGCCCCGGCGCGTTTCGATGAACACGGCCAGGTCGATCAGACTCGATCCGAATCCGGTCATGCGGCTGGCATGGAACGGCCACTGGTATCCCTTGCGGAAGATGTTCGAGGCCAGCTCCTGCGTGCTGCGGTAATAGTCGGCGAGAAAGTTGTATTCCTTGCCCTGTGCGTCTTCCGAATAGATGTACGGCATGGCCTGCATGTACGTGCCGGACAGGTTCCAGGGAAAACCGTCGCGACCGGTGCCGATGCCGAACTGATGTTCGGTGAGGTTGACGGTGTCCACGCCGGCTTCCAATGCCAACCCGAGTGAACCGAAGCAATGGACCGGGTACACACTATCGCGGAACAATTCACCCGGTCCGCCGGCGGCCAGCACCAGTGAGTCGCATTCGTAGAGTTCGAGGCCGAAGGGATTGTCCTGCGCGCGCTTGTCGGCATTGACTGCCAGCAGTCCGCAGCAGCGCCTTTCGGCGCCTTCGCCCCTGGTGAGGATGCGAACCGCCGTGGCGCGATTGACGGTGGGCACGCCAAGGCGGATGGCTTCTTCTGCGAGGACCTTGACCATCAGGCGAGAGGTGCGCGGCCCGCAACTCGTCGCACGGCCGGCTTCGTCGTGATCGGTCTGGTAGCGCAGGACGGCGCCGAAGCGGTCCTGCGGCAAGGGCAGGCCGATGTACTGCAGGCCGGCCATGGCTTCGATGGACCCGACTGCTTCGACGTAGGCCGTGTCCGCGTCCATGGCGCCGCCCGCGCTCAGGGCACCGGCCATCTTGAGGAAGCTGTCGCCGTGGCCGTGGGTTGAGGCCGTATGCAGGGTCTGCTTGTCCGAGCCGGAGCAGGCGGAGGTCCCCCAGTACAGGGTCTGTGTGGTGACCATCACGTCGACCTTGCGGCGCGCCAGTTCGACTGCGGCGCGAAGTCCGGCGGCACCGCTGCCAAGCACCAGGGCGGTGCTGCGATAGCGGGGGATGCGCATGCCGCCGATGTCGACCGTGCCATGTGGCATCGGGCTGGCAGGGGGCGGCGGCATGTCGACGTCGGTCAATGCGTCGAGCAGGGCTTGTGTATCTGGCATGGCAAGCCTCGCTCAAAGGAATGACGCGGCCGGCATCGGTGCCGGGTTGTCCCACTCGGGGCGGAAAGCCATGCCCGGCAGGATGTCGCGTTCGATGTCGACGCCGGGCGCGAGCTCGATGATCTTCAGGCCGGTCGGCGTGAGCCGGAACACCGCGCGCTCGGTGACGTAGAGCACTTCCTGTCCGCTTTCACGCGCGAACCCGCCACTGAATGTGATGCGTTCGACGTGCTGCACGAACTTCTGCACGGCGCCGCGCTGCTGCACGACGAGGCGGCCGTCTTCCAGGGCGAGCTTGCTGCCTTGTGCGTCGAAGGTGCCGCAGAAGACCACCTTCTTGGCGTTCTGGGCGATCTCGACGAAGCCGCCCGGACCGATCAGGTTGCCGCCCAGGTGCGAGACGTTCACGTTGCCCTCGGCGTCCGCTTCGCCCATCCCGAGAAAGGCCACGTCGATGCCGCCGCCGCTGTAGTAGTCGAACTGCTCGATGGACGGCATGATGACGTCGGCGTTGCGGGCAGCACCGAAAAGATGATCGTCGAGCATGCGGCCGTTGTGCACGCCCTGTTCGACGCTGGTCCACATCTGGTCGGCGCAGCCTTGTTCGGCCATGACGCCGAAGATGCCGCCGGGAATGCCGAATCCGAAGTTGAGCGAAGCGCCCGGGCGCAGCTCCATGGCGGCGCGACGGGCGATGATGCGGCGTTCCAGTCGCGCCGGAATGTCGGCACGCAGCGCACCCAGGTGCGCGCGGCGCTGGCCGCTGACGGTCGGATCGTAGGGCAGGCCATAGAACTGCTGCTTATCGGCGTCGACCACCACCGCGTCGACCATGATGCCGGGCACGCGCACGCTGCGCGGCTGCAGCGCGCCGTTTTCCACGACCTGGCGCACCACCGCCAATACGCGGCCGCCGCTGTTGTGGGCGGCCAGCGCCATGCTGTGGATGTCCAGGTCGACGGCTTCTTCTTCGGGGCTGAGATTGCCGCGGGCGTCGGCGTAGGTGGCACCGATGATGGCGAAATCCACCTTGAAAGGCTTGTAGCGGAGGATCTCCTTGCCGTCGACGTGCATCAGTTCGACGACGGTGTCGGTGCTGCGCGCGTTGCAGCGGCCGCCATCCTGGCGCGGATCGACGAAGGTGCCGAGCCCGGAATGTGTGAACAGGCCGGGGCGGCCCGCGCCGATCTCGCGCAGCAGGTGCTGGATGACGCCGCCGGGCAGGCAGTAGGCCTCGATCTTCTCGTCGCGGATCAGTTGTTGCATGCGCGGCGACCACGTGAAGTGCGCGGCGATGACCTTGCGTACCAGGCCTTCGTGCGCGAAGCGGTTGGTGCCGCGCTCGGCGCGGTCGCCGAGCCCCAGGGAGTGCACCAGGGTCAGGTCGCGCGGATGGCCGGTCTCGAGAAAGCGCCGCTCGATGGCGGCGAAGATCGCTTCGGCCGAAATCATGCCGGCGCCGTTGCCGGCGATGGCAACGGTGGCGCCATCGGGAATCAAAGCGGCGGCCGCTTCGGCCGCCATGAAGGTGGTATGTGCCATGGTGTGTGTGTGCGTATGTCCTGAGTGATCGGGCGCCAGGATGAGGGCGTGCCCCAATGCCTAGCGGTTGCGGTAGACCGGCGGGCGTTTGGCAAGGAATGCGGCCACGCCTTCGCGGCAGTCGTCGCTGGCGGCCGCCTGGGCCACGGCCCAGCCGTGCTGGTCGGCGGCGTCAGCGCGCATGCCGGCCAACAGATGCTTGACCAGCGCCATGGCGATGGGCCCGTTGCCGCATAGCGTTTCGACCCAAGCGTCGCACTGGGCCTGCAAGCTGGCCGCGTCGTCGACGAGCGCGGTGACCAGTCCCCAGTCCAGTGCCTGTTCGGCGGTGATGGCCTTGCCCAGCAAGGTCACGTGCGCTGCGCGCGCAGGCCCGATGAGTTCGGCCAGTCGCCGCACGCCGCCCCAGCCCGCGATCATGCCGAGTGAGACCTCCGGCGAGCCGAGCTTGGCGCGGCGTACGGCCACGCGCAGGTCTGCGGCCATGGCCAGTTCCAGACCACCGCCGAGGGTGTGGCCGTTGAGCAACGCGATGACCGGTTGCGGCAGGGCTGCGATGCGATTGAAGACTTCGATGCCGTAGCCGATCCACTCGCGGCCCATGTCGCACGGCGTGAGCGCGCCCCAGGCGGCGATGTCGCCACCGGTGCAGAAGAAGCGCTCTCCGGCGCCGCGCAGGACCACCGCGCGGATTTCCCTGTCGTGTTCAAGCGCGCGTGCCGCGTCATCGAGAAGACGCAGCATCGGCATGTCGATGGCGTTGCCCTTGTCCGGACGGTTGAGGAGGATGTCGACGTGCGCGGCGTGGCGCGTGACGATGATTTCGTCGCTCATGCGCGGATTCCTTTCAGCAGACGGTATGCAGGCGCTCGATGCAGGTATCGAGCACGTCGGTGGCGGGGCGCTTCCACCAATTGGCGGCGGAGAAGATTTCGACTTCCACCGCGCCGTCGTAGCCGGCGTCTTCCAGCCAGCCGCGAATGCGTTTGAGGTCGATGACGCCATCGCCCATCATTCCCCGGTCGAGTACGAGATCGTTGGTGGGCACCAGCCAGTCGGAGACGTGGTAGCCGAGCACGCGCCGGCCTTGCATGGCACGCACGATCTGCGACTGCAGCGCCGGGTCCCACCACACGTGATAGACGTCCACCGCCACGCCCAGGCCCTGGCCGCATGGATCGATCTCGTCGCACCAGTCCAGCGCCTGTCCCAGCGTGGACAGGCACGAGCGATCGGCGGCCGTCATCGGATGCAGAGGTTCGAGCGCCAGCGGCACCTTTGCTTTGCGGGCGTGCTCGAGCAGGGCGGCCACGCCGGTCTGGACCTGCTCGCGTGCGCCCGCGAGATCGCGGCTGCCGGCCGGGATTCCGCCGACGACGAGCACGAAGCAGGTGGCGCCCAGTTCAGCGGCGTCATCAACGGCGCGCATGTTGTCTTCCAGCGCCGCGCGGCGGCCGGCTTCGTCGGTATGGGTGAAGTAGGTGGAACGGCAATAGCCGCTCACGCCGATGTTGGCCGTCCGCAACCGCGCGGCGACGCGCGCGACGCTGTGGCCTTCCAGGTCGCGGCGCCAGGGCGCGATGGCGCCGATGCCGCGTTGCTGGCACAGATCGATGACGGCATCGATGTCGATACGGTGCCCGAAAGTGGCCGTGTTGATGGACAGGCACTCAGGCGTGGTCGCGAGATCGCGCATGGCCTGTCTCCTAGAAGTGAGGCAGGGTCAGGCCGCCGCCAATGGTGACCGCCTGGCCGACGGTGTAGCAGAGCTGCCCTTGCGCCATGGCATTGACCGTGGAGGCAATGTCCGCCGGATAACCCCAGCGCTTCATCGGCACGATGCCTTCCGCGATGAGTTTGTCATAGCGTGCCTTGACCGGTTTGGTCATGTCGGTTTCGATGATGCCGGGGCGGATTTCGTACACGCCGATGTCGTGCTCGGCCAGGCGCAGCGCGAACAGCTTGGTGGTCATGCTCGATGCTGTCTTTGAAATGCAGTACTCGGCGCGGGTGATCGCCAGCGCTTCGACGTTGCACGAGGTGACGTTCACGATGCTGCGATGCTGGTCGCCGATCTGGCCTTGTTCGAGCATGTGGCGCGCCACGCGCTGGCACAGGAAGAACACCGCCTTGGTATTGACGTCGATGCAGAAGTCGAAGCTCTCCGGCGTGGCATCGAGCATGTCGCCGCGCTGCTTGACGGTAACGCCGGCGTTATTGATCCAGCAGTCGATGCGGCCCCAGCGGTGCAGCGCCGCAGCGACCAGCGCCTCGTGGGTGGCCAGGTCCGCCACGTCGCAGGCATGGATGGCGACGTCGGCCCCATGCGCGCGCAATTCGTCGGCCGTTGCCTGGAGTGCCGCGCGGTCGGTATCGGTCGGCAGATCGTTGATCAGGACGTTGAAGCCGGATTGCGCCAGGCGCAGGGCGCAGCCTTTGCCGATGCCGCGCGCCGAACCGGTGATGACGGCGACGGGTTTGCTCGAGAGTGTGGTCATTGTTTCGATCCTTGTCGGTACAAAAGAGGTGAGAGACGCTGCCCCCGCTCGCGATTGCCATGTCGGGGGTGTGTTGTTCATTGGCGGTGTCCGTCGGCGGCGACCCACTTGAGGATGTGCTCGGCCGCCGTCACTTCGTCGCCGTGCTGGTTGGTGATGACGATGCGGGCGCGGCTGCGGCGCGTGTCGACGTCGACTTCGGTCACGGTGTAGCGCACGGTGATGGTGTCGCCGATGCACACGGCCTTCAGAAAACGGACGCGGTCGTAGCCCAGCGAGACGGGCGTTTCGTTCAGGCCCAGGTCGACGGCCTGTTCGACGATCCGCGTGGAGGTGTTGGACATGTATCCGACCAGCAGCGCACCGTGGGCGATACGTTTGCCGTAGCGCGTGGCAGCCATGGCGTGTTCATTGACGTGGTTGGCGTGCATGTCGCCGGTGATGCCGGCAAAGAGATAGACGTCGCTTTCGCTCACGGTCTTGGAAAAACTCACCGTGTCGCCGGGTTTGAGATAGAACGCATGCATAAGGACTCCGGGTTGCGTCAATCGAAGCAGGGTGGTCTCGTTGTCTAATAACTAACCGGTTGGTTGATTAGAGGTCATGGCTCACCCGCCTGTCAAAAGCCAAACAGCGCTCGGTTGATAGGTGTCAATATGCTGGGGAAGGTACTTAGCCGGCTTGCCGTTCGACGCCGCGCGCTCTAAAGTGCCGTGCCGGGACCGGCCTTCCTGCCTGGACCACGAAACGTTGCGTGGTATGTGAGCCCGTCTTGCCCGCCTTCGATGGCGTGCGTCATTCGATTTCGAGCGAGTACCGATGGACGAGAAGAAGCCGCCGCGCAAGCGCGACGCAGAAGTCACCAAGGCCAAGATCATGCGGGCGGCGCAGACGGAGTTCGCCGCCAAGGGTTTCGACGGTGCGCGCGTGGACGCCATCGCCGAACTGGCTGACGTCAACAAGCTGATGCTGTACCACTATTTCGGCAACAAGGACGAATTGTTCGGGACGGTGCTGGAAGCCGTGTTCAGCGATTTCCGCGTGCACGAAGCGCGGCTCGCGCTGGACCATTTGCCGGCCGACGAGGCGATCCTCGAACTGGTGGAATTCACCTGGCGCTACTACCTGAAGAATCCGGATTTCATCCGGCTGCTGAGCAACGAGAATCTGCTCGAGGCGCGCCACCTCAAACAGTCCCCCAACATCGGCCACATCAACACGCATCACCACAAGTGCATGGCCGAACTGGTCCGTCGAGGCATCGAAGAGGGCACGGTGCGGGCCGACATCGAGCCCAAGCGCATCAACATCTGCATTGCGGCGCTCGGCTTCTTCTACCTCATCAACCGGCATTCGCTGTCGGTGACCTACGCCTGCAACACGACTTCGCCGAAGGAACTGAAGGAACACCTGGCGGTGATGAAGGACATCATCGCGCGCTGGATCAGGCCATAGCGCGTACTAGTCCCGGCAACGTTGCGCGGAAGGTGAGGTTTCAACGTCCTCGCCTCGCCGCGCGCGCTCAGTTGCTATGTTCGTCCAGCGCCACCTGGCGCACATTGGGCCGCGCACGCAGGGCATCCACGACGCGCGCGGCATCGCGGTTGTCGCAGTGGGTGAGGGTGATGCGCAGTTCCTCTTCATCGCCGTGCGGATCGCTGCGCAATGTCATGCCCCGCTGCTTGAGACCGGCGTCGTCGAGCATCGCCTGTACTTGTTCCGTCGTCAGACTGCCGCGTGCGTAATTGACCGTCAGCGTCTGGTCGTGACGATTTCCACGCATGTGGGCTTCCAGCGGTTTGATCAGCACCAGGATGATGAGGATCAGCACCGTGGCGCCGATCGCGGCCACGTACATGCCTCCGCCCGCCGCCAGCCCGACCGCCGCCACGCTCCACAGGCTCGCGGCGGTCGTCAGGCCATGCACGATCTGTCGACGCAGCATGATCGTGCCCGCACCCAGGAAACCGATGCCGCTGACGACCTGCGAGGCGACGCGGGACACGTCCAGGCGTACCTCTCCGGCCTGGTGCAGGGCATCCGAAAAGCCATAGGCGGACACCAGCATGAAAAGCGCGGAGCCGGTTGCCACCAGCATATGCGTGCGCAATCCAGCCGCCCAGGCGAGGCGTTCGCGGTCGATGCCGATGAGCGCGCCCAGGCCCGCGGCGAGCGCGAGGCGCAACAGCAGTTCGGTGTGCGAAATCATGATGGTCGTGTCCGGGTGCGATTGCGCGATCTTAGTCCTGTTCATCGGATTGCGTCGGCCATGGGACGTTTTGCCGGCCGTGCGAGCGCGGCGCTATGATGCCGGACGGCCGCGCGCTGCGGCTACCTCAAACAAGATCGAGAGCGTCCCATGACCCCAGAGCAGAACAAGGGCTTCGCCGCGGCCACTCCGCCGCAGGCAACCGTGATCCATACCGACGAAGCGGGCCTGTCGTGCCGCGATGTGACCATCGATTCGAAGGGCGATCGCCTGCCGGCCTACGTCGCCATGCCGCAAGGGACGGGCCCGCACCCGGTGGTGATCGTGGTGCAGGAGATCTTCGGCGTCCACGAACATATCCGCGACGTGGCGCGCCGCCTGGCCCATATCGGCTACATGGCGGTGGCGCCGGAGCTGTACGTACGGCAGGGCGACCCGCGCACCGTTTCATCGACCGAAGAATTGCGCGAAAAGATCGTCTCCCGTGTGCCCGACGAGCAGGTATTCGACGATCTGGATGCGACGCTAGACTGGGCGGTCGCCAACGGCGGCGACGAATCGCGCCTGGCGCTGACCGGCTTTTGCTGGGGCGGTCGCATTGCGTGGTTGTACGCGGCCCGCCAGCCGCGCCTGAAGGCGGCCGTGGCGTGGTACGGAAAACTGGTGGGGCCGATCAATGCCATCACCACACGCCAGCCACTGGACGTGGCCATCGGCATACAGATTCCGGTGTTGGGCCTCTACGGCGCCGAAGATGCCGCCATTCCGCTCGATACCGTGGCGGAGATGCGGCAAGGGTTGGTGACCGGGGGCAGTCCGTCGGAAATCATCGTCTACCCGGGCGCCGGGCATGCGTTCTACGCGGATTACCGGCCGAGCTACCACGCGGTGTCCGCCGAGGACGGGTGGCGTCGCCTGCGCGAGTGGTTCGCGCGCTGGGTGGGCTGAGTGCGAGAAGCACGGCGCCGGCGTGGCGCCGTGTCGTCCGGCCGGAGTTATTCGTCCGAGTCGAACAGGGTGTGCGTACCTTCGGGCGGTGCGATCCGCATGGCCAGCACCTTGTCGATGCGCTTGGCGTCCATGTCGACGACTTCGAACTTCCAGTCGTCCCACACCACGCTGTCGCCCGTGCGCGGCACGCGGCCCAGCAGCAACATCAGCATGCCGGACAGCGTGTGGTAGCGATTGCGCTCTTCTTCCGGCACGTCCTTCAGTTCCAGCCGGTCTTTCAGCTCGGGCACCGGGATCAGGCCGTCGAGCAGCCATGAGCCGTCTTCGCGTTGCACGGCCCATGCGTCGTCGACGTCGCGCGGCGTGAACTCGCCGGTGACGGCTTCGAGCAGGTCCTGCAGGGTGACCAATCCTTCGATTTCACCGTACTCATCGATGACAAAGGCCATCTGGATGTTGTTGATGCGGAAGTTCTCCAGCAATTCCATGCCGGTCAGCGTCTCGGGTACGAACACGCAGGGCGACAGGTTGCGCGAAAGGTCGGGCCGCTCGCCACGCAGTGTCTGCGCAAGGATCTGCTTGGCATGCACTACGCCCAGCAGGTTGTCCAGGCCGCCGCGGCAGACCGGGAAGCGTGAATGTTCCGATTCGGACAGCAGGCGCAGGTTTTCTTCCACCGGGTGGGAGACGTCCAGCACCACCATGTCGGAGCGCGGGATCATCAACGAGCCGAGCTGGCGGTCATCCAGCCGGAATACGTTGCGCAGCATCTCGTGCTGGTGATGTTCGATGGCGCCGGTTTCCGAGCCTTCTTCGATGAGCGCGTGGATTTCTTCTTCGGTCACGCCGGTGTTGGTGTTCTGCCGAACGCCCATGATGCGCAGCAAGGCATGCGTCGAGCCCGACAGCAGCAGCACGAAGGGGCGGGTGATCTGCGCGAGGACCTGCATGGGGCGGGCCACCAGGCGCGCGATGTTCTCGGGCGCGATCTGCCCCAGCCGCTTGGGCACCAGTTCGCCGATCACGATCGACAGGTACGTCACCACGACCACCACCAGCGTGGTGCCGAGGATGCGCGCCCCCCGGTCGGCCATGCCCAGTTCGCGCAGCCAGTTGGCGAGCGGCTCGGCCAGCACCGATTCACCGACGATACCGTTGAGGATGCCGATGGAGGTAATGCCGATCTG
The DNA here is from genome assembly GCF_041807905.1 of Uliginosibacterium sp. sgz301328. Taxonomy (NCBI): domain Bacteria; kingdom Pseudomonadati; phylum Pseudomonadota; class Betaproteobacteria; order Rhodocyclales; family Zoogloeaceae; genus Uliginosibacterium; species Uliginosibacterium sp. sgz301328. Next base: position 50,520 of record NZ_JBGVSA010000001.1, on the reverse strand, counting down.
GATGGTGGACAGGAACCCGGTCGGGTCCTGGCCGATCTTGAGTGCCACGGCTGCCGCCGTGTCGCCATCGGATGCGAGTTTCATGAGACGCCCGCGCCGCGCTGCGACGAGCGCGATTTCGGACATTGCAAAGAGGCCGTTGATCAGGATGAGGCCAATCAGCAGCAGGATTTCCATGGATGGGGCAGGGCGTGCGCCCGTCGAGCGGGCAAGAGCGGGCAATCATACCGTATTCGTGCAAAAGGCCCGCGTGACAGGCTGCCGCGCATAACGAAAGACTTGCCGGTTCTATCGACTGCGCGCTGCGCAGGCTATATTTCCGTCATCTGTGTGCAATGCGGCAAATTCGCCGCTTGCGTTCATTGTCTGGATAAGGAGCTTGCATGGCGTTCTGGTTGCGCGGGATTCGCATCATGGCGGCCGCTGCGTTCAGCGGTCTGGTGTTGTCAGCAGCGGGTACGGCCACGGCGGCCGACCTGAAGATCGGCCTGGGAGCGGACGTTTCGTCACTCGATCCGCATTTCGTGAATATCGCGCCCAACATCGCGTTCTCGCAGCATGTGTTCGACGCGCTCGTGCACATCGACGCCGACGGGCACTACGAACCCGGCCTGGCGACGTCGTGGAAGCCGATCGATGCGACAACGTGGGAATTCAAGCTCCGCCGGGGCGTCAAGTTCCATGACGGCAGCAACTTCACGGCCGACGATGTAGTGTTCTCGCTTGACCGCCCGGCCACGCTCACCAACAGCCCGGGGCCATTCACGAGTTATACCAAGCAGATCGTCTCTAAGCAGATCGTCGATCCTTACACCGTGCGCCTCAAGACGGCCACGCCGTACGGACCGCTGCCGCTGGACATCAACACCATTTTCATCGTGTCGAAGAAGGCGGCCGAAAAGGCCAGCACGGACGACTTCAACAGCGGCAAGGCGATGATCGGCACCGGCCCGTTCAAGTTCGTCAGCTTCAGGCGCGGTGAATCCATCGAACTGGCGCGCAACGACAGCTACTGGGGGCCAAAGCCGGCGTGGGAGCACGTGACCTTCCGCATCCTCACCAATGACGCTGCACGTACCGCTGCACTGCTGGCGGGCGACGTCGACGCCATCGAGAACGTTCCGACCGCCGACATCGCGCGGCTGAAGGGCAACGCCAAGATTCACCTGGAGCAGCGTGCGTCGTGGCGCACGATCTTCTGGCACCTGGACCAGTTCCGCGACAACTCGCCGTACGTGACCGACAAGGCCGGCAAGCCGCTGGCGAAAAATCCGCTCAAGGACCTGCGCGTCCGCCAAGCCATCTCCAAGGCCATCAATCGCCAGGCGCTGGTCGAGCGCACCATGGAAGGGCTCGCCACGCCCGCTTCCAATATCGTTGCGCCCGGCATCCTCGGGCATGACGATTCGCTCAAGGTCGAAGCCTACGACGTGGCGGGCGCCAAAAAGCTGCTGGCGGATGCCGGCTATCCGGACGGATTCGCCATCACGCTGCACGGGCCCAACAATCGCTACATCAATGACGAGCAGATCGTGCAGACCACCGCGCAGTTGCTGACGCGCATCGGCATCCAGGCCAAGGTCGAAACGCTGCCGCTGGCAACGTACTTCGGCAAGGCGCGGGCGTCCGAATACAGCATGTCGCTGCTGGGATGGGGGTCGTTGGCGGGGGATTTCGCGCTGCGCTCGCTGCTGGGCACGCCCAACCCGGACACCGGCTGGGGGACGTGGAACTGGGGCAAGTACAGCAACCCCAAGCTCGATCAGTTGATCGCGGCGTCGCTGGCGTCGGTGGATGACAAAAAGCGTGCGGAAATCGCACGCCAGGCGGCGAACGTGGCGCTCAAGGATTACGCGCTGATTCCGTTGCATCACCAATACGCCACGTGGGCGATGAAGAAGGGCGTGCGCTACAAGGCACGCATCGACGAATTCACCTTCGCGCAGCAGTTCTCGCCGGAGTGAGCGTTTTCCGACGAGCAGTGAATTTTTGAATCGGACGCAGGGCGCGCCACCCGGTGCGCCCTGCGCGGGACGACAATGGCGCCTGTGCGGGTGGTCACGCGCAAACGCGCACCGTGGTCGGCGAACAGGCGCCGACGCGAATATGGAGACACGACTTTCCTGGCTTTAGGAGGCTGTTTCACCGCGAAACAGGTTCCAGAACAGGCTGCAATAAGATGTGCCAACTTTTGGGCATGAACTGCAATAAGCCGGCGGCGATTACCTTCTCTTTCGAAGGGTTCTGCCGGCGGGGCGGGATGACGGGCGAGCACGCCGACGGGTGGGGCATCGCCTTTTTCGAGGATCGCGGCTGCCGCCTGTTCATCGACGAGCAGGCGTCCTGCCGCTCGCCGCTGGCGGAGATGATCCGCAGTTATCCGATCAAATCGCGCAACGTCATCGCCCACATTCGCAAGGCCACGCAAGGCGTGGTGTCGCTCCAGAATTGCCACCCCTTCCAGCGCGAACTCTGGGGGCGGCATTGGATCTTCGCGCACAACGGCGACCTCAAGGAATTCCGCCCCCAGCTCTCGGGCCTGTATACGCCGGTCGGCGATACCGACTCCGAGCGCGCCTTCTGCTTTCTCATGCAGCACCTGCGCGCGCGCTTTGGCGACACGCCGCCGGCCTTGCCGGCCCTGTACGAAGCGTTGCAGGAATTCTCGGCGACGGTCGCCGCGCACGGCGTGTTCAACTACATGCTGTCCAATGGCGAAGCGCTCTTCGCGCATTGCTCCACGCATCTGCATTACGTCGTGCGCCAGTCGCCGTTCACGTCGGCGCGTCTCGTCGATTGCGATCTTTCCATCGACTTCAACCAGCACAACCATCTGGATGACCGCATCTGCGTGATTGCCACGCAACCGCTCACCAGCGACGAGGTCTGGCATGCATTCGCGCCGGGCGAACTCAAACTGTTCGTCGGCGGACACCCGTCGGACGGCACTGTGCGTGCGCCGCTCAGCGCCATCGCGATCTGAGCGGGCGCGCTTTCAGAATGGGTACTGACGGGGCGTCGTCTGCAGCGTGATCCAGCGTGTCTCGGTGAACGCGTCGATGCCATTCTTGCCGCCAAAGCGACCGTAACCGGACGATTTCACCCCGCCGAAAGGCATCTGGGCTTCGTCGTGCACGGTTGGACCATTCACGTGGCAGATGCCCGACTCTATACGCGAGGCGACCTGCCAGGCACGCGCCACGTCGCGCCCGAACACTGCTGCAGACAAGCCGAACTCGCTGTCGTTGGCGCAGGCGACGGCCTCGTCCGCGCCGCGTACGCGCACGACGGCTTTCACCGGGGCGAAGGTCTCTTCGCGGAAGATTTCCATGTCGGGCGTGACGCGGTCGAGCAGGGTCGCCGGCATGAGCGTGTCGCTGGCACGGCCGCCGCACACCAGGACCGCGCCGCGCGCCAGAGCGTCATCGATGAGCGCATTGCAGCGCTCCACCGTCGTCATATCGACGACCGAGCCGAGTACCACGGGCCCTTTGCGCGGATCGCCCAGCGGCAGGCTGGCGGCCTTGTCGGCCAGGCGGGCGACGAAGGTGTCGGCAATCGACTCATCGACGATGATGCGTTCGGTCGACATGCAGATCTGCCCCGAGTTGGCGAACGCGCCGAATGCGGCCGCCGCCACCGCAGCGTCGATGTCGGCGTCGTCCAGTACCACGAAGGGCGCCTTGCCGCCCAGTTCCAGCAAAACCGGTTTGAGATGGCGCGCACAGGTCTGTGCCACCAGGCGGCCCACGCGCGTGGAGCCGGTGAAGTTCACGCGCCGCACCGCTGGATGCGCGACCATGGCTTCGACGACGGCACCGGCATCCTGCGGCGCATTGGTCACGTAATTGACCACGCCGGCGGGCAGGCCCGCTTCAAGCAGCGCTTCGATGATCAGGCCGTGCGTGGCTGGGCACAGCTCCGAGCCCTTGAACACCACCGTGTTGCCGCAGGCCAGCGGCGTGGCAAGCGCACGCACGCCGAGGATGATGGGCGCATTCCAGGGCGCGATGCCGACCACCACGCCGGCCGGGCGACGCACCGCCATGGCAACGCTGCCGGGCACATCGGAGGGAATCACCTCACCGTTGATCTGCGTGGTCAGCGCAGCGGCCTCCAGCAACATGCCGGCTGCCAGATGCACGTTGAAACCGGCCCAGATCGCGGACGCGCCGGTCTCGGCCGCCATCGCCGCCGTGAAAGCCTCGGCGCGTGCTTCGAGCGCGGCGGACGCCTTCATCAGCAGCGCGCGGCGCTCGTTCGGCCCCATCGCTGCCCATGCGGGGAACGCCTGCGCGGCGGCATCGACGGCCCGGCGTGCGTCGTCCGTGGTTGCCGCTGGCGCACGCGAAGCCACGCTGTGATCCAGCGGATTGCGCCGCTCGAAGGTAGCGCCGCCAGTCGCGGCACCGCGCTCGCTGCCGATGATGAGTTGAATGTCCTGCATGTGGAGTCTCCTGTTTGAATTCAGACGGCAGCACCGTCCAGCGTATTGGGGGCGGCAGCGCCCAGGTCGGCGCGCTGGAGGGCCGCATCGTCGCGCATTCTGCGCGCCCTGGCGAACAGCCCGCGGCACATGAGCAGCGGCGGCAGGATCGCCGGCTGCGATACCAATGCGTAGCCCTTGCTCGATTCATGTGCGTGTGCGTATGCGTGGCGCGGCCGAGCACCGAACATCAGGTTGTCGCGGACCGCCAATTCGCCGAACTGGCCGCGTCCTTCGGGTACCAGGGCAAGGGCTGCATCGACGATACGATGCCCCGGCAAGCGTGAGAGTTCAACACCGTCGAGCGCAATGCTCACGGTCGGTTGCCGCCCAACCATGGCGCCCTGCGCCTTGAGCGGCGGGCTTTTGCCAGCGCCATTGGCGCCGGGCATGACGATCTCGCCGCCTAGCTGGACGGAGACGCGCGCTCCAGTTCGAATTCCGCTTTCAGTCCATCGAGATCGCGCCCGATGGTGGCTACCGCGAGCGTGCGGCCATCGCGCTTGTAGCGCACCTGCGCGTTGGCGTCGCTGATGACGCCGTCGACTTCGATCGCATCCCAGCCCTCGGCGTGGCCGACGTAGTGGATCATGACGTCGTAATGCTGGCTCCAGAAGAAAGGCACCGCGTCGAATACTTCCTGGCGCCCGAGCATATTGCGTGCGGCGACCTGCCCCTGTCGCGTGGCGACGACCCAGTGCTCCACGCGCATGCGCTCGCCTGTGTGCGGATCGGGCCAGCGCGCGATATCGCCCGCAGCGTAGACGCCGGGCGCGCTGGTCTGCAGGTGAGCGTCGACCGACACGCCGCGTTCGACGGCAAGCCCCGCCTGTTCGGCGAGCGCTGTCGCCGGGCGTACGCCAACGCCGAGCACGATGAGATCCGCATCGATGGTGTCGCCATTGGCCAGCGTGGCGACGGTGCCGTCCATGCGGGCAACGGTGGTGCCAAGGTGAAAGACCACGCCGTGCGCTTCGTGCAGAGCCTGTACGAAACGACCGATGTCCTCGCCCATCACGCGCTGCATCGGCACGCTATCCGGCGCCACGACGTGGACCTCGACGCCACGCTCGCGCAGTGAGGCGGCAACCTCCAGACCAATGAAACTGGCACCGACGACAATCGCACGCTGCGCCTGCGTGACCTGCGCGACGATGGCGCGGTTGTCCGCCACGCTGCGCAGCACGTGCACGCGCGCGGGGTCGGCGCCGGGAATCTCCAGTCGAACCGGCTCGGCGCCGGTGGCAAGCAGCAGCGCGCCATATGGCAATCGGTTGCCATCGGAAAGCGCGACGGTGCGCGCCCCGGTATCGATCGCGGTGACGCGCAGGCCGCGCAGCAGTTCGATGCGCTGGTCCGCGTAGGCCTGTGCCGGGCGCAGGTAGATCCACTCTTCGGGCGCGGTACCGGCGAGATTGTCCTTCGACAGGTTGGGGCGATCGCAGGGCAGGGTTTCTTCGGCGCACACCATGGTGACCGGGCCTTTGTAGCCTTCGCGACGCAGCATGTCGGCACACGCAAAGCCGGCAGCACCGCCGCCCACGATGACCACCGACGTCGGGGGCGCAGGGATATTCTCGCGCAGCGTCTGCGACGTCATGCGCTCGCCGACGAATACCGTGCCGTCGCCATGCTCCACGCGCCAGCACGGCAGCGGATCGAAAGCCGGGGCGCGGACCGCTTCGCCGGTGGCCAGATCGAAGCTCGCATGGTGCAGGGGGCAGCGGATGGTGCAGTCGACCACCAGTCCCTTGACCAGATGTTCGTGGTAGTGGCTGCACAGTGCGCCGATGGCAAAGAAGCGCGTGCCGCTGCGCACCAGGATTGCCTCTTCGCCGTCGACCTGTCCGGCGACGATGGCCCCGTCTTCGAGTTCATCGACGGGAATACCTGCGCGCAGGTCGCGCGGTGACGCAGCTTGCTCGGCCATGATGCCCTCTAGCCCGGAACGGATATGACAATTGTCGCCCCCGTCCCGGGGACTTTCCACTGGCCGGGTGGGTGTATCACCAGGAGACCAGCGAGGCCGTCGGAGGTCTCGTTGCGGCCGGCGGAAGGCAGCCGATACCGCGCAGGGTCGCTTCGACCGCCTCGTCCAGCGGCGTGCGCGGCTCGTGTCCGAGAAAGTCGACCAGGCGTGTGTTGTCCAGGCGGACCGGCGTGCGCCACAGGTAGCGCATTTCCAGCAGCTCGCGAAAGGTGGCATTGAACGGCGCGGCAAGGCCCAGCGCCCACCACGGAAAGCCGCCGATGCGCGGTGCTGTGCCGGTCCGGGCCGTCACCACGCGGGCGATGGCCTGCGCCATTCCCTGGCCGTCCGTATCCCAGTAGCCCGCCAGGTGGAAGCGTGCGAAGGCGGGCAGCTCATCGCGCCGGCCGAGCAGGGCGGCGACAACGCGGGCGACGTCGGGCAGGTAGGCCCATTGGTGGCCGATCCCTGCGACGGCCGGATTCGCGATGCGCTGGACTGGCCGTCCGGCGCTGATCATTCCCTGCGAAAACCAACTGTTGCCGGGGCGCGGGCCGAAGAAGTCCCCGGCGCGGACGATCAGGGCGCGACCGCCATCGCCGGCAAATGCATGCAGGCGATCTTCCATCGCCACGCGGATAGCGCCCTTACGCGTGCGCGGGCGTTGCGGCGCGTCCTCGTCGATGAGGGGGAGCGCGTCGGGACCGTAGTTGTAGATCGTGCCCGGCAGGACGATCAGCGCGCCTGCTCGACGGGCCGCGGCGATGGTGTTGTCGAGCATGGGCAGCACGAGTTCGCCCCAGCGACGATAGCCCGGTGGATTGACGGCATGGACGATGACATCGCAGTCGTGCGATGCGCGCATGACCGCAGAAGCGTCCAGCGCATCGCCCCTGATCCACTCCAGGCCGTCGGCGTGTCGGGGCGCGTTTCGGCTCAGGGCGCGGACACGCCAGCCTGTCGCTTGCAGTTGTCGTGCGATTTCGCCACCGATGCCTCCGGTAGCGCCCAGAATCAGTGCGCGGTTTGTGGGGTTCATGTGACGCTCCGTCGGAAAAACATGCAGTGAATGCAGTGTGGCGAAGCATCGGCAAATAAGGAATTGACGAAGATGGCGGATCGGTTATACAAAAATGCATGGCCTCGAAAATCCCCTGGGAATGGTATCGATCCTTCCTCGCTGTGCTCGACGAAGGTTCGCTCTCTGGCGCTGCCCGCGCGCTGGACATCACACAACCGACGGTCGGGCGGCATATTGCCGCGCTGGAGCAGGTCCTGCACCGATCGCTGTTCACACGCTCTCCGAGCGGGCTGCGGGCGACGCAACTGGCCCACGAGCTGGAACGTCATGCGCGGGCGATGGACAGCACGGCGGCCGCGCTGGAGCGGGCGGCCGCGTCCGCCGACGAGGCGGTTGGCGGGGTCGTCCGGATCACCGCCAGCGAGGTCGTCGGCGTTGAGGTGCTGCCTCCCATCGTTGCCGCACTGCGGGCGCAACATCCGGCGCTCATGATCGAACTGGCATTGAGCAATCGCGTGCAGGATCTGCTCCACCGCGAGGCGGATATCGCCGTGCGCATGACACGCCCACAGCAGGAGCAACTCGTCGCCCGCCGCATCGGCGACATCGAACTGGGCCTGCATGCCAGCGATGCCTACGTTGCCCGGCACGGCGTGCCGAGCACCGTCGACGAACTGACCGCACACGCGCTCATCGGCTTCGATCACGCGACGCCATTCATTCGCGCCGCAACGCGGACGTTTGGCAACCTGACGCGCGAGAGCTTTGCGCTGCGGGCCGACAGCGACGTGGCGCAACTGGCGTTGATCCGTGCCGGCGCTGGCATCGGCATCTGCCAGCAGCCGTTGGCGCAACGCGGCGGCCTCGTGCGGGTGCTGGCGGAGCGATTCTCCATGCGGCTCGAAACGTGGGTGACGATGCACGCGGATCTGCGGCAGAACGTAGCTTGCCGCACGGCGTTCGATGCCTTGGTGGCAGGCTTGGTGGAGTACATCGGTGCAAGCGCCGATGACGTTGTCGAACCGCACTGAGAGACCGGTTTTTTTCTAATGGTTTACGTATGGATTATTGCGTTGAAGACGGCTCCGTCGACCGGCGCGCATCGGCTGCCGCCTGTCTGCCGCACGGGGGCGCGTCAACCAGGACCGATGTCTTTTGCGCCTATGATTCGCCGCAACCGTTCTGTGAGCCGACCATGCGTCTCATTGCCCTGTTACCGTTCATCTTCCTGGCTGCGTGCGGCAGCACCAGCACCAAGGCGCCTCCGACCCCGCAGGCCGCGCATCTGTTGTCGACGCCCAAGCCCGAATACCCCACGACTGCCATGCAGGGCGGCCAGCAAGGAAGGGTGGTGGTGAAGGCATGGCTGACGCCGGATGGCGAGGTCCAGCGCACCGCGGTCGACCGCAGTTCGGGCTGGCCCGCGCTGGATGTCGCTGCGCTCGAGGGCGTGAAGGACTGGAAGATCCGGCCCGCGCGCACGGCGGACGGCAAGATGGTCGATACCATCCTGCTGCCGGTGGATTTCCGCCTCAAGGATTGATCGGTTCGTCCCAGTCTTCAGTACTGCCGAATTCGATCGGCACGCGCGCATAGAAGATCTTCAGGCCTTCCTCGCGCAGCCGGTGGAAGAGGGTGTTGGCCAGCGCTTCGCTGGTGAGCATCGTGACCTGCACGGGCTGGTCCGCCAGTTCGAAGAAATGCGCCGCATGCAGCTTGAGGCTGCGTCCGTAGCCTTCCGTTGCCGCCATCACGGTGGCCCCCTGCACGCCGATCGCCCTGGCTTCGCGCAGGAGCCATTCGCACAGCGGCAGACCGCCATGCTGCTGGTTCTGTTGCGTGAAGAAAATGAGCTGGAAGCCTTTCATGATGTCCTCCTCGCGCAGACGTTTCAGAGCCGCAGCCACGACACTGTGGCGATGCCTGCGATGGTCATGATGAGCGAACCGCACACGTGCGCCGCAATGGCCGCGCCCGCCCAGGCGATGCGTCCCTGCTGCAACAGTGTCGTCACTTCACCCGAAAAGGTCGAGAACGTCGTCAGCCCGCCGAGAAAGCCGGTGATCACCAGCAGCCGCCACTCGGGCGCCAGATCGACGTGCAGGGCGAAGAACGCCATCGATACGCCGATCAGGTAGCCGCCGATCATGTTGGCCAGCCACGTGCCGGGCGGGATCGTCGGGAACAGGCTGTTGAAGGCAGTGCCAAGAATCCAGCGCATGATTGCGCCGAGCGATGCACCCAGCGAGATGGCGAGGAGAGAACGCAGAATCGTCATGGAATATTCAATCGGTCACGGTCAGGAGTTTGCCGCATGGATGACCGGCCGAACTGGCGGCAACGCCGCCTGAGGTGCGGGCACGCGCCTGCACCGTCTCCGGACCGGGAGACCATGCAGGCATCATCAGCCCCGAAAGGGGCGGTTCAGGGAGGAATGCCATCTCCCGGGCGGCATGGTAGCACCGCGTCTTCAGAATCGGTAGAAGCCGGTGATGATCACGTCGTTGCGGGTGTTGCCGAAGCCTATTTCGCCAGCGATGCCCCACGACTTGGAGATGTTCCAGTTCGCGCCGACGAGGTAGTTCCAGCTCTGCACCTGCTTTTCTGTGATGTCGAAGCTCATCGTGGTGTCGCGGCCGATGACGGTGTCCGCCGTATTGAAGGTGAACTCCCCGGTCAGGTTCGAGGTGCTGCGCAGGTAGGTGCCCCCGACGTAATAGACCACTGACCCGAGGTCCTTGAGCGGCTGCGACCAGCCCACGCGCGGCGCGATGTTGAGCGCCCGCGCGGGCGAATCGGAGATGCTGGCGTCGGTCAGCACATAGGTGATCGGCAGGGCGAAGAAGATCTGGTGCCATGCGCCCGCAACCGTCATGCCCACGCCGTAGCTGTTGCCCCGGTAGTTGGGCTTGGCCGTACCGGACAACGTCTTGCTGCACAGGTCGGGCTGCAGGCGTGCGGGAAGGTTGCAGCCGGACACGCCGAGGTAATTCATCAGATCGCGCCCTGGAATGGAGATATCGATGTCGCCTTCGCCGTGTACCTGACCAAGGATTCCGTACACGTTGAGGAACGGAAAAATCCATGCGCCGCCCTGGACCTGGTACGAGCGGGTATGGATCTCGGTGCGGGTGAAGTTCACAAAGTCCAGCGTTTGCGGACTGGCTCCGTTGAAGCCGATCTTCAGGTCCGACAGGTGGTACTCCTGGTCGCCGGAAAACAGCGACACGCCAATGTCGTACGGGTTGGGCAGGTCGTAGCCCTGGTCGATGACGCGCTGCGCGAAGAACGGCAATGCGCGATCCCACTTGCGCTTTTCGGCGTCCGCGGCGGGCCGGGTGATCGGTGCCGTCGGTGCCGTCATCGGCGGCAGAACGCGTCCGGCGTAGGCAAAGACTTCGCTTTCCCGAACCTCCGCCGGCTGGCCCGCCCGCGCGTCGATGTCCGGTTCTTCCGCATGCACGGTGAGCGCGACCAGCATGCTGCCTGTTGCGATGTAGACGCGAAATGATGTGTGGCGATGGGACGAGATTCTTGTTGCGTGGTCCTGAGCGGGGACTGTCATGCCTCTCCTTCCGGATGCGCTGCGCGGCCTATGCGGTTTGACTGACAGGCACATGCTAGAGTGAAGATGCCAACAGTCATCGGAGAGGCCTCATGCCGTTTCGACGTTCGTTGTATTCGTGGATTGCGGTGGCGTTCTTCGTCGCCGGTTGCGCGACACATCCCGAGCCGCCGGCCGACACCATCCGCAAGGAAATGGCCGCTCTGCGAGACGCGATCGACAAGGCTGTGAAGGACCCGGAGCGCGCCGAGCAGGCCCGACAACAAAGCGTCGCCATGGAGACCGATCTGCTCGCGCTCGAGCAAGCCGTATATCAATCCAGCATAGAGCTGCGAGCCCTGAATGCAAGGCCGGACGCCAGCAGGGCGGATTTCGATGCCGCCCTCGACAAGTTCGATGGCACGCGCGCCAACCTGCGCCAACGCATTGTGGACCAGCATCTGGCCCTCGTCGCCAGCACGACGGCCGACGAGTGGAAAGCGCTGTTCCCTTACGAGAGCCGGGCCATGCTGGCCAGTGTCCGCATTCCGCAACGGTGAGTCATTCCATGCTTAACAAACGCAAGCAGCGCGGTCAGGTGCTCATCGTCATTTTCGTGACGACCTTGTTGATCGGCGGATCGATCAGCGTCATGTCGAGCGACGCCGTCGGCGGCAGGGCCATCTCGGATCTGCGCAAGGACGTCATCCACGTCGTGCAGGACGAGGCGCGGCGCAATGACATCGGCAGCGTATTGGACGATATGGAAAAGGCCCGGAAGAAAATCGGCGACCAGCACGCCGACAACGCCAAGCGCTGGCTCGAACTCCTGGCGGGGCACGACAGCACGCGTCAGCAGTTTGACGACCTTGCCACCGCGGTCGAAGTCGAAAACCGCCAGCAACGGAACGATTTCGTCGGCCTGCGTTTTCGTCTGCGCGATCTGATGAGCGAAGACGAATGGCGCAAGCTCTTCCCACCGCCGCAAGCGCCGGACCCCATCGCGCTTCACCCCTGAGGGATCAGTTCGTCGAGGATCGGCGCGTGGTCGATCAAGCGTTGTGCCGCGCCCAGCCGTTGGGCCAGGCGCGCCGCGTCGTACGGTGCCTTTACCTTGATGTCGTTGTCGAAATAGCAGAACACCTCGCGCGTATTGCGGGCGGGCGGGGCGTCCTGCGAAATCCTCGGTGAATTGCGCGGTTGCCTGCCGTGGCGCCATGCGTCGATGTGCTGCGCCCAATCATCCAGCGCCTTGTCGGTGTACCCGCTGGCATAGAGTTCCTTGTCGCCGTGCAGGCGCATGTACATGAAGTCGGCCGTCACGTCCTGGCATGAAGGCCAGCGTCCGGCCGTGTCGGCCACGACCAGCGCCACCCGGTACTTGCGCAATAGCTTCACGAAGCGTTCGTCCACGAAGCTGTAGTTCCGTATCTCCATGGCATGGCGCATGACCCACTTGCGCGGACTGTGTGTCTGGGCCCGTCCGCGCAGGTGCGCATCGTGGCGTTCGGCCAGGCGGCCGGCGGCATCGGTGTCGTGCGGCAGAGCAGCGAGGAAGGGCTCCAGTTGTTCCGGATCGAAGGTGAATGAAGGCGGGAACTGCCACAGGATCGGCCCGAGCTTTTCCTGCAGGCTGAAGATGCCGGAGGCCATGAAGTTGGCGAGCGGCGCATCGAAGTCGCGCAGCCGGCGCACGTGCGTGATGAAGCGCGGCGCTTTCACGCTGAACACGAATCCATCGGGTGTGGCCTCACGCCATTCGGCGTAGCGCTGTGGCGTCTGCAACGAATAGAACGAACCGTTCAGCTCGATCGTGGACAGCGCACGCGAAGCGTAGGCGAGTTCCAGTCGCTGGGGCAGACCTTTGGGATAGAACTCGCCGCGCCACGGCGCGTAGCGCCATCCAGAGATTCCGACGCGAACCAGGCCAGCCATGCCTTATTTCGCCGGCCAGTTGAAAACGGTCTGGCTGCTTGCGCCCCCGACCTTCACGCGCTGCGAACGCGGCATGTCCTTGTAGGACGCCTGCACGGTGTACTCCCCGGTGGGCAGGCGCAGCAGGCAGCTCGGTCCATCGCTGGTGAATTGCAGCGGCTGCTGCAGGCCATTGCCGCGAATGGTGACGCTGACGCCACTGACCCAGGCCCGTTCCGGGCCTTCGGTGAAGAGAAATTCGGCGTTGGAGTCGCCCTTTTGCTTTTGCAGCGCCGCCATGCCCTCGGCCGAAATGCCACCGCAGACATACCCGGCGTTGTCGCCCGCCGGGTGCCACGACGGCACCGGGTCGGCCGACCAGGCGGGTGCGGAGAGAGCCAGCACGGCGATCCACGACGCGTTGCGATGGACGATGGTGGCTGCCTTCGCGTTGATCAGCGTCTTGCGAATGTTCTTGGACATGGTGTGCTCCTGAGCATAGTCGACATGTTCGATCCTGCGCCGCAAGAAACGTGCACGGATCGGGAACGGCGCTTGCTGGAAGTCTTGGTCTCGCCGCAAGGAGGCCCATCATGGCATCGCGTGTCGTGTGGAAAGGCGCCATCTCGTTCGGGCTGGTGCACGTGCCGGTCGTATTGCGCGGCGCTTCGCGCGCGAGCCGGCTTGATTTCGACTGGCTGGATCGCCGCGACATGGCGCCTGTCGGTTACCTGCGCATCAACAAGAAGACCGGCAAGCCCATCGAAAGCGAGAACATCGTCAAGGGCTACGAATACCAAAAGGGCGAATACGTGCTGTTTTCGGACGAGGACTTTCGCGCGGCCAACGTCGCAGCCACCCAGACGGTCGACATTCTCTCGTTCGTCGATGCCGCCACCATTCCACCACTGTATTTCGACACTCCGTATTACCTCGAACCCGACCGTCGCGGCGATAAGGGATATGCGCTGCTGCGCGAGACGCTCCAGCGGACCGGCCGCGCCGGGCTTGCCAAGGCGGTGATCCACAGCAAGCAGCATCTGGCTGCGCTGCTGGTGGTCGATGATGTGCTGGTGCTCAACACCATGCGCTTTGCCGAAGAGGTGCTGAGCACCGCCGATCTTGCCTTGCCGTCGGATTCGCTTACCAAGCTCGGCATCGGCAAGCGGGAACTGGACATGGCCGAGCGGCTGGTCGAGGAAATGACCGAAGCCTGGGACGCCAGCAAGTACACCGACACCTATCGTGAAGATCTTCTCGAACGGGTCGAAGCCAAGATCCACAGCGGACAGACGCACGTCATGGCCCAGCCATCGGCCGACAAGGGCGAGCGGGCCAGCGCCGACATCATCGATCTTGTCGAAGTGCTCAAGCGCAGTCTCGATGAGCGGGGCGGGCAGCGAAAGGGCGCGTCGTCGCGCGCCAGGCCCGAACCCCCGCCCGAGCCCCGCACGCCAACACGTGCGCGCCGTGCGAGCGCCAGTACCGCCAAAACCCCCGCCAAGGCGCCGGCCAAGGCTTCCACAGCGCGTAGCGGCGGCCGCGCCGGGACGACGGGTACTCGCCGCAAGAGCGCCTGACGCGGGAACGTGCCGATGCCATCCACCGACCGTCTTGCCCGTTACCAGCAGAAGCGCGACTTCGGCGTGACGCGCGAGCCGCGCGGCCAGCGTCCGACGGGCCAGACCCGCGGATTGTCATTCGTCGTCCAGCGCCATGAAGCGCGCCGGCTGCATTACGACTTTCGCCTGGAATGGGACGGCGTGCTGGTGAGCTGGGCCGTGCCCAAGGGGCCGAGCCTCGATCCCGAGGTCAAGCGGCTGGCCATGCACGTCGAAGACCATCCGATCCAGTACGGCAGCTTCGAGGGCACGATCCCCGCCGGCCAATACGGCGCGGGCAAGGTCGCGATCTGGGATGCGGGGACCTGGACGCCGCTCGAGGACGACGTCAACGGCGCCATGTCGCGAGGCCATCTCAAGTTCAGGCTCGACGGCGAGCGTCTGTCGGGCGAATGGATTCTGATCCGCACGCAGCGCGGCGACGCGGGCAAGGAGAGCTGGATTCTGCGCAAGCTCGATGATGCGGACGCGCGTGCCGGCTACGACGCCGAGGATGACGCCGCGCCGCTGCGCGCGCGCGTGGCCCAGCGCAGGCATCGCGCCGCCCAGCCCAAGACCGGAACGACTGTGGCGAAAGGCAGGAAGCAACCGCTGCCGGCCACCATGAGTCCGCAACTCGCCACGCTGGTCGACGAGCCTCCGGTGGACCATGGCTGGGTCTACGAAATCAAGTACGACGGCTATCGCATGCTGGCCCGCGTGGAGCGTGGCGCGCGCCGCGCGAAGGTCGGGCTGGTCAGTCGCAACGGGCGAGACTGGCTGGGCAAGCTGCCGCACATTGTCGACACGTTGGCGCAGGCAGGGCTGCCGGATTGCTGGCTCGACGGCGAGATCATCGTGACGGGGCACAACGGCCTGTCGGATTTCCAGGCATTGCAGAACGCACTGTCGGGCGACTCGTCGGACGTCGTCTTCCGTGTGTTCGACGTGCTCTTCGCGGACGGCCGCGACCTGCGCAGCGAGCCGCTGTCCGCACGACGTGAAGTGCTCGATGCGCTGCTCGGGCAACTTCCCGCCGACGGCCCGGTGCGCGCTACCGAGGTGGTGTCGGACGACGGTGTGGCAGCCTATCGCGAGGCCTGCCGACTGGGCCTGGAGGGGCTCATCGGCAAGCGCCTGGACGCGCCCTATGTGCCACGCCGAAGTCCCGCATGGATCAAGCTCAAATGTCGGCCGAGGCAGGAGTTCGTCATCGGCGGATACTCGGAGCCGGCAGGTTCGCGCACCGGGCTGGGGGCCTTGCTGGTCGGGCTCTACGACGACCGGGGGCAATTCCAGTATGCCGGCCGCGTCGGCGCCGGGTTCGACGTGCGCACGCTCGAGCGGCTGAGCGAGCAACTCAAACCGCTGGCGCGCAAGCGCAGTCCGTTCGCCACGCCGCCTTCGCAGATCGGCAGGGCGACCGCGGTGCATTGGGTCGAGCCAAAACTGGTCGCGGAGATTGCATTCGCCGGCTGGACGCACGAACGCATCCTGCGACAGGCGTCGTTCATGGGGCTGCGCACCGACAAGCCAGCCCGCGACATTCACAAGGAGAAAGCTGTGCACGCCGAAGATCTGGATGCGCCCGTCGTGGGCGTGCGCATCTCGCACCCGGAGCGCATCATCTTTGCCGATACCACGCTGCGCAAGATCGATCTGGCGCGGTACTACGCGGCGGTCGATGCGTGGATCATGCCGCACCTGAAAGGCCGGCCGCTGAGCCTGGTGCGTTGCCCGCAGGGGGCCGAGAAAACCTGCTTCTTCCAGAAGCACGTGCCGGAGGCGCCTGAACACACGCATCAGGTATCGATCGCGCAGAAGGGCGAGCCCGAGGAAAAGCTCGTCGTCGTGGACCGCATCGGCGGCGCGGTCGGACTCGTGCAACTCGGTGCGATCGAATTCCACACCTGGGGCGCGCGCGAGCCGAAGATCGAACAGCCGGACCGCATCACCTTCGACCTCGACCCGGACCCCGATCTACCGTGGAAAACGGTACTGGAATCGGCCACGCTGACGCGCGCGCTGGTCGAACAGATCGGCCTCAAGTGCTTCGTCAAGACGACCGGCGGCAAGGGCCTGCATCTGGTCGTGCCGATCCGGGGCGCGCGCAGTTGGGACGAGGTCAAGGCATTCGCGAAAGGCGTGGCCGAGCACATGGAAAGTGTCATGCCGGAACGCTTCGTCGCCAACATGGCCAAGGCGCGCCGCCGCGGCAAGGTCTTTGTCGATTACCTGCGCAACGGACGCGAAGCCACCGCCATCGCGGCGTTCTCGGCCCGTGCGCGAGCCGGCGCGCCGGTGTCGATGACCATGGCGTGGGACGAACTCGACGCGGCGCAGGATGTGCGCGAGGACTACTTCAACATCGTCAACGTCCCGCAGATCCTCGCCGACCGCGAGGACCCCTGGGCGGACTACGACGCGCAACGCGCAACGCTCTCCGTGGCGATGTTGAAACTCTTCAAGTGAGCGAGGTCATTTCTTTTTCCGCTCGATGACGCTGACATCGCCGTCGCTTTCCATGTAGGCGCGTCGCACCTCGGAGAAGTTCTCGATGCCGTGCATGCGCAGCTTGCTCTTGAGGTCGTCGAGCGAAATGAACTGCCGCCGCAGTTCGCGGTACAGGACGCGGCCGTCCTTGATGAGCAGGATCGGGCGCGGTTCGATGAGCTTTTCCAACCACGGAATGCGCCAGGACAGCCAGTCGAGCATCACGTTCCAGAATGCCAGCGTGAGGACCAGCACGACGCCGTCGCTCAACGTGGTGTATTCGCCCGCCATGGCGTTCTGCGACGCATCCGCCACCAGCACGACGAACAGGACGTCGGCGATGCCGATGGAGCCGACGTCGCGGCGGATGACAAAGCGGAAAAGGATGAAGAGAAACCAGTACATGAGCGTGCCGCGCACGATGATCTCGAGTACCGGTACGTCGAAGTCGAAGATGCTGCCAAGATCGAGCGAACCCATCGGAGCCATCCGGCAAGCCGCCGCGGCGGCGATACTGCCGTCATAGCAAACGCTGTGCCGCAGCACATGAAAAAACCCGCACGGTGGCGGGTTTTTTATTGGAGCACGGTCCGTCTTACATGGCCACCAGCGTTTGGCGACCCCACCACGTGCCGTCCGGATCGAGCTGAACCGGTTTCTGGATGGCGCCCGCTTCGACGCAGATCATGTAGCGGAAACCGTTGTCCGGCATGTCGGCGATCTTGGCGCAGCGCTCGACCCACGGATTCCACACGACGGTCTCCGGCATGTTCTCGGCGTGGATGCCGAGAGAGCGGTGCGGCTCGCGCAGCAGCAGCGGGTTGCGGGTGTCGTAATAGACGCGGTCGGTTTCTTCGGAGATGGCGACGGTGATGCCGGTCTCCAGCTTGTTGTCTTCCTTGCTGACGTTGTCGAAGTAGTGTTGGCCGCGCAGCCCTTCGAGCGTGGCTTCTTCGACTTCGCGCATGCGCAGGTAGGTGTGCAATGCGGCGGTAAACGAGAAAGGCTGGTCGCCACGGTTTTCGATCTCGAGTTCCATGTCGAGACGATCGCCCGCCACGCTGACGGTCATTTCAGCGATGAAGGCATGTGGCCACATCTCGCGCGTGGCGGCCGTATCGGTCAGGCGCAGCACGGCCATGGCGTAGTCGTCGCCGGTGCGGGCGTCGCTGACTTCCCAACTGAAGAGGCGGGCAAAGCCGTGTCCCGGCAGCGGGCCACGCGTCGAGAATTGCGGAAAGCAGATCGGCACGCCGCCACGCACGGGCTTGCCGTCGGCGAACTCCGACTTCTCAGACATGTAGAGACGTTCCTGCCCATCGGCGGTCTTCCACGACACGACGTGCGCGCCATGCAGCAGGATGGTGGCCTCGGCGCCATTGGGCGCGCGCAGGTGGACGGCCGGCAGGCCCTGGTAGGTGATGTTCTCGGTGATTGCTGTGGTCATGGTTGTTCTAGTGGGCGGGAAGGGTTACGGAGCCAGCCGCGCGACCTCGGCATGGCGGAAACACTCGACGACATGATCGTTGACCATGCCGACGGCCTGCATGTGAGCATAGCAAATGGTGCTGCCCACGAAACGGAAACCCCGGCGCTTGAGGTCTTTCGACATGGCGTCCGATACGGGCGTGGTGGCGGGCACCTGCGACATGCTCTTCCATTTGTTGCGAATCGGTTTGCCATCGACGAAGCGCCACATGTAATCGGAAAAGCTGCCGAATTCGGCCTGCACTTCGAGGAATGCGCGGGCGTTGTCGACGACCGACGCGACCTTGAGCCGATTCCGAATGATGCCCGCGTCTGCCATAAGACGATTCTGATCGGCGTCAGTGTAGCGAGCGATGCGACGCGCATCGAAGCCATGCAGCGCGCGGCGATAGTTCTCGCGGCGGCGCAGGATGGTGATCCACGAAAGCCCGGCCTGCGCGCCTTCCAGGATCAAGAACTCAAAGAGTTTGTCGTCGTCGGTGACGGGCACTCCCCATTCGGTATCGTGGTATTCGACATACAGCGGCTCGCTGCCGGCCCATTGGCAGCGGCATCGGGTATCGGACATGGTGTTTTCCGTAGTAAGGGCTCAGGCGCGCAGGTCGAGCGTGCCGTGGCGCAGCGTTGGTGTTTCAGGGTCGGGAACGATCACAAAGCCGATGTTGCGCACGAAGCGCAACATGCGCTCATTGTCCGAGAGGAAAACGCCCTTCATGGTCTTGAGCCCGCGCTCGCGCGCGCAGCCGATGAGCGTTTCCATGAGCTTGCGGCCGACGCCGCTGTGCTGGAAGGCATCGGCCACCACGATGGCAAATTCGCAGCTCTCGCCATCCGGATTGGTAGAGTAGCGGCATACGCCGATCTCCAGCGGCTCGCCGTCGCGTTCGATGATGGCGATCAACGCCAGCTCGCGGTCGTAGTCGATCTGCGTGAGCTTGGCCAGCAGCGACGGCGGCAGTTCGCGCAGCGCGCTCATGAAACGGAAGTACTTGGTCTCCGCCGACAGCGCGCGTACGAAGGTCTGCTCGAGTTCGGCGTCTTCGGGCTTGAGCGGGCGGATCAGCACGGGCGTCCCGTCGCGCAGAGTCCATTGCAGTTCCAGCGTACTGGGGTAGGGGTGGATCGCCATATGCGCATAGCGGCCGATACCCTCGGCGACGTGGCCGACCTCGATCTGCACATCGCCCGCGATGGCGCGGCGCTCGTCCGCGTACAGCGGCACGATATCGAGCGAGCGCACCCATGGCAGCTCGCACACCATTTCGGATACGCGCAGCAGTATCTGCTCGATGCAATCGATGTCCGCGGCCGGCAGCAGATCGAGCCCCGAGAGCGCGCGCTCGGCGTGCGTCTGCCGGATCAGATCGCGAGCCAGGAAAGCATTGAGCGGGGGCAGGGCGACTGCGCGATCGGGCCAGTGGTGCGGGCTCAGGCTGCGTTCGCCAAAACCGATCACCGGGCCGAAGACCGGATCGCGCCACACGCGGATGGCCAGTTCATGGCTGCTGCGCGTGTCGAGCACGCGCTCGACCGACAGGCTATGTATGGCCGTGCCCGGAGCCTTGCGGGCGAGGCTCGCCTGGATGGCGCGCCACGCCAGGCGCACGGCAAGCTCGTTGGGCAGCTCACTGCGCACCAGCGATGCCGCGCCGGTGCCGTCCGGCACAGTCGCGTCCGGCCGCAGCGCGATCGGGTAGCCCAGGTCATCGGCGATCGACGTGGCGTCGTTCTCGGAACGCGCCACGCGTGCTTCGACGACCGGCACGTGGAAGGCCTCCAGCACGGCCAGCGCTTCGGAACGCAGCAGCGTGGTGCGGCGTTCTCCGAGGGCGTGTTCGATGACCGCGCGTGCGTCGCCCACGGCCGGTTCGCGTGCATCTTCCAGCGGTGCCGGCGCCTGCGTGAGCAGTTGCTGGTTCAGGTAATAGTTGGTGATGTGCGAGAACAGCTCCACGGCCGTTTCCGGCGTGCGCAGCGATGGAATGCCCGCCGACTGGAACAGGCCTCGCGCATCGCGCGTGTGCTCGTCGCCGAGCCAGCAGGTGAGGATTGGCTTGTCGCTCTTGCCGCGCAGCGCGATCACGCGCTCGGCCACTTCGGTCGGCCGCGTCATGGCCTGCGGCGTGAGCAGGCACAGCACGCCGTCGACGCCATCGTCCTGCAGCAGCGCTTCGAGCGCGGCGGCGTAGCGCGCCGGGTCGGAGTCGCCGATGAGGTCGACCGGATTCGACAGCGACCAATGCGGTGGCAACACCTTGTTGAGGCGCGCCAGCGTATCCGGCGACAACTGCGCCAGCGGAATGCCAAGGTCGCCGGCGCGGTCCGCCGCCATCACGCCGGGGCCGCCGCCGTTGGTGATGATCGCCAGCCGGTTGCCGCGCGGCCGGAAGTGCAGGAACAAGGCCTTGGTGGCCGCATACAACTGGCTCAGGTTGTTGAGCCGGATGACGCCGGCGCGGCGCAGAGCCGCGTCGAACACGGCATCTTCACCCGCGACGCCACCGGTATGGGTGAGTGCCGCGCGCAGGCCCACGGGATGACGTCCAACCTTGAACACCATGACCGGCTTGGCGCGCGCCGCCGCGCGCAGGCCGCTCAGAAAGCGCCGCGCATCGCGGATGCTCTCGACGTACAGCAGCAGGCTTTCGCTGCGGTAGTCCCACACCATGTAGTCAAGGATCTCGCCGAAATCGAGGTCGCTCGCCACGCCCAGCGACACCACGTTCGAGAACCCCACTTCGGCGGGGCGCGCGTAGTCGAGGATGGCCGCGCACAGCGCGCCCGACTGCGAGATGAAACCGATGGAGCCTGAGATGGGAGGGACCAGCGCGAAGGTGGCATTGAGTCCCGATTGCGGACGGGCCAGGCCCAGGCTGTTCGGACCGAGCAGCCGCAGGCCATGCAGGCGCGCGGCCTTGAGGACTTTCTGTTCGAGCTGTGCGCCGGCCGCGCCCGATTCGCCGAATCCCGCCGACAGCACGATCGCTGCCCGTACGCCCGCCCGGCCGCATTCGGCCACGATGTCCGGCACGGTATGGGCAGGGGTGGCGATGACGGCCAGGTCCACGCGCCCCGGCACGTCGCCGATGCGGCGGTAGCAGACCAGGCCCTGTACGCGCCGGTACTTGGGATTGACGGCAAAGAGCGCGCCACGAAAGCCGCTCTCCAGCATGTTGTGGACCAGCACCGCGCCCAGGGCGCCCGCGCGTTCGGTCGCGCCGATGATGGCGACCGATTGCGGCTCGAACATGTGGCTCAGGTAGTGCCGTTCGTCGAGGAGGATGGGCGATTCGCTCTGCATGGTCGAATCATAAGCACTTGTCGGCCGCGCGGCGCAGCCGTCCGCCGCTTTAATTGTCGGCCAGTTGCGAATTGTGGCGCGCGTCGGTGGGCGGCAGTGGCCTAGAAGCCGTTCTGGCCGATGCGCACTTCTTGCATGATCTTCGCGGAAATCTCTTCGATCGAGCGCGATGTGGAGTCGATGAAGGTAATGCCTTCGCGCCGCATGAGCTTTTGCGCCGCTTCGATTTCGTAGCGGCAATTGTCCAGGTCGGCATAGCGGCTGTTCGGGCGGCGTTCCTGGCGGATCTGCGCCAGCCGGTCGGCGCTGATGGTCAGCCCGTACAGCTTGCTGCGATAGCGGTGGAGGTCGCCGGGCAGTCGGTTGCGTTCAAAGTCTTCGGGGATCAGCGGATAGTTGGCCGACTTCACCCCGAACTGCATGGCCAGGTAGAGGCTGGTCGGCGTCTTGCCCGAGCGCGACACGCCGACGAGGATGACGTCCGCATCTTCGAGGTCCTTGTCGGTCACCCCGTCGTCGTGCGCCAGCGTGAAGTTGATCGCCTCGATGCGCGTCTTGTAGTCCTCGCTCTCCGCGATGCCGTGAAAGCGCCCCACGGTGTGGGTGGATTTCACACCGAGTTCGGTTTCGAGCGGGTCGATGAATTTCTCGAACAGGTCCAGGAACTGCGCTTGCGTCGCTCGAAGGATGGCAACGATATCGCTTTGCACGAGCGTGCTGAACACGATCGGACGGCGCCCGTCGCGCTGCGCGGCTTCGTCGATGCGCCGCGCGCAATCGGCGGCGCGTTCGGGCGAATCGACAAAAGGTGCCCGGACGTGCCGGAACTGACAGTCGGGAAATTGGGCGAGCAGACTATGCCCGAGGGTTTCGGCAGTGATGCCGGTACCGTCCGAAACAAAGAAGACGGTACGCTTTGTGCTTTGCAACATGATGAGTTTATCGCCTCCAGGCGGGTTTCTGCATAGGACGTAACCTGATGGGGAATGCTCTTATGCGGTGCACCATTCCTGGCTGGATAGAATGCGGCCACTTTTGCGATTGCGCAATACAGGTGAAACGATGAGCCGATATGTCATTCCGTTCGAATCGCTGCGCATGACTGACGTCGACAAGGTCGGCGGCAAGAATGCCTCGCTGGGTGAAATGATCAGTCAGCTTGCCGATGCAGGCGTCCGGGTTCCCGGCGGGTTTGCCACCACCGCCGACGCGTACCGGCAATTCCTCGCTCATCAGGGCCTGGCCGAACGCATCGAAGCCGAACTCTCCCGGCTCGACGTCGACGACGTCGCCACGCTGGCCCGCACCGGCGAGAAAATCCGCCAGTGGATCATCGATACGCCGCTGCCGGCTGCGCTCGAAGACGAAATCCGCACGCACTACGAAGCGCTCGTCCGCGACGGAGAGGGTTCCTTTGCGGTGCGTTCCTCGGCCACGGCTGAAGACCTGCCGGATGCCTCCTTTGCAGGCCAGCAGGAAACCTTCCTGAACATCCATGGCTTCGACAATATTCTGCACGCCATGAAAGAGGTGTTCGCCTCGCTCTACAACGACCGCGCCATCGCGTATCGCGTGCATAAGGGCTTTACGCATGCCGAGGTGGCCTTGTCGGCGGGCGTGCAGCGCATGGTGCGTTCGGACCTGGGCGCCTCGGGTGTGATGTTCACCATCGATACCGAATCCGGCTTCAAGGACGTGTGCCTGGTGACCGCTTCGTACGGGCTGGGCGAGATGGTGGTACAGGGCGCGGTCAATCCCGATGAATTCTACGTGCACAAACCGACGCTGCGCGCCGGCCGGCCGGCCATCGTCCGCCGCAGCCTCGGCTCGAAGATGAGCCGCATGGTGTTCAGCGAAACGCGCGAAGCCGGCAAATCGGTGCGCACGCAGGACGTGCCGGAAGCCGAACGCCATCGCTTTTCGCTGACCGATGACGAAGTGCTCGAACTCGGCCGCTATGCCGACATCATCGAACGTCACTATGGCCGTCCCATGGATATCGAATGGGGCAAGGACGGCGACGACGGAAAAATCTACATCCTGCAGGCACGTCCGGAGACGGTGAAGTCGCAGGCTTCTAGCCTGCAGATGGAGAAGTTCCGCCTCAAGCAACACGGCAAGGTGCTGGCATCGGGCCGCGCCATCGGCCAGAAGATCGGCGCGGGGCCTGTCCGGATCGTCCAGCACGCGTCTGAAATGCATCGCGTGCAGCACGGCGACGTGCTCGTCACCGACATGACCGACCCGAACTGGGAGCCGGTCATGAAGCGCGCGGCCGCCATCGTGACCAATCGCGGCGGGCGCACCTGCCATGCGGCAATCATCGCGCGGGAACTGGGCATCCCGGCATTGGTGGGTTGCGGTGATGCGACCGAAGTGCTGACCGAAGGCGAATCGGTCACGGTGTCGTGCGCGGAGGGCGACACCGGGCACGTATATCGTGGCCGCCTCGACTTCGAGATCCAGACCACCGACATGGGCAATCTGCCGGAACTGCCGGTCAAGATCATGATGAACGTCGGCAACCCGGAACTGGCCTTCGAGTTCGCCCAGATTCCGAATGGCGGCGTGGGGCTGGCGCGGGTGGAGTTCGTCATCAACAACATGATCGGCATCCATCCCAAGGCGATCCTCGAACACCGTCAGGTGCCGGCAAGCCTCAATGCCGAAATCATGCGTCGTTCGCGTGGCTACGCCAGCCCGCGCGAATTCTTCATCAGCCGCTTGACCGAAGGCGTGGCGACCATTGCAGCGGCTTTCTGGCCGCAGCCGGTGATCGTGCGCCTGTCGGACTTCAAGTCGAACGAATACCGCAAGCTGCTCGGCGGCGAAATCTACGAACCCGAAGAAGAAAACCCCATGATCGGCTTCCGCGGCGCTTCGCGTTACATCGCGCAGAGCTACCGCGACTGCTTTGAGCTTGAATGCATCGCCATGAAACGCGTGCGTAACGACATGGGCCTGACCAACGTTCAATTGATGGTGCCGTTCGTGCGCAACCTCGAAGAGGCGCGCGGTGTCGTGGACCTGCTCGCAGAGCATGGTCTGGCGCGCGGCGAGAACGAACTCAAGCTCATCATGATGTGCGAAATCCCCTCGAACGCATTGCTGGCGGAAGAGTTCCTGCAGCATTTCGATGGCTTCTCGATCGGCTCCAACGATCTGACTCAACTGACGCTGGGTCTGGATCGCGATTCGGGCCTGGTGGCACATGCCTTCGACGAACGCGATCCGGCCGTCAAGCAGTTGCTTTCCATGGCGATCAAGACTGCGAATCGACTGGGCAAGTATGTCGGGATCTGCGGACAGGGGCCGTCAGACCACGCGGATTTCGCTGAGTGGCTCATGGATGAGGGTATCCAGACGATTTCGCTGAATCCCGACACCGTTGTAGATACGTGGCTCAAATTGGCTGCGCATCGGAGAATCTGATTTTGAGAAATTTAGCATCATCGTGTAGGTGTATTCCGCTCATCCTCTCCTGATCACCTTCGCGCGTTTTTGTGCGGGAATCCAGCAGTCTTCCCGCGCTAAAATCCCGTCCTGTTTTTCCTGCCACGGCGATCCGCACTGTCGGATCGCCGTGGTGTCTGCGTGACTCGAAGCGTTTTCGTAAACCGCCGCCGCTCGTTGGGCGGTCAAGTCCTGGCCGGAGTTGTCCTATGGCTTTGTTGTTGCTATCGAATCGATCTGCGACGCGCAGCGGCGTGCGTGCCGTGAGTATGCGTCTGGCGTTGTCGGTCGTTGCGGTGTGCGCCACTGGCGTTGCTGCCCTGGGCTTTGGTGCCGGCGTGCTGGCCGGCCGCATGACGGCCGAAACGCCGCCGGCGGCCGTGGCGCAGGCCGATCCGGTGCGCGACAGATTTTCCATGCAGCAATTGGGCACCTTGTCCGGCCGCCTGCTGCGACTGGAGTCCGACGCGCAGAATCTGGTGCGCAAGGTCGGCCTGCTGGATTCCATCGAAAAGAAGTTGAACGGCCTGCGTGCCGGCGAAGTCGGCGTGACGCCGAAGTCTGGCGCCGCCGGCGGCAGGCTGCTGCCAGCGCGTAAATGCGGGGCAGGGCGCGACGCTTCCCTCGACTCGGCCGCGGTCGATGTGCGTTGCCTCGAAGACATGCTCGCCCTGGTCGATGCCGCGGCCCGCGAACGCACGGTGGCCCTGCTGGCGGTGCCCGCCCAGTTGCCGGTCGACGATCGCGAAACGGGTTCGCCATTTGGCAATCGCGTTGATCCAATCAATGGCCGTGTCGCATTTCATTCCGGACTGGATTTCCCCGCGCCGACCGGTACGCCGATCCACGCCGCTGGCGGCGGGACGGTGCGCTTTGCGGGCTTCATGAGCGAATTCGGCAACATGGTCGAAATCGACCACGGCAACGGCCTGACCACGCGCTATGCCCACGCCTCCAAGCTGCTCGTTCGCACGGGTGACGCGGTAACGCCGCGCCAGGTCATTGCACAGGTGGGGTCGACAGGGCGTTCGACGGGTGCCCACCTGCATTTCGAAATCCTTCATCAGGGACGCTACGTCGATCCGGCTCAATACCTGACGCTGGCCGGCGACATGTCGGCGCTGTAAGCGATGGCACGCCACCGTACCAAGCGCCTCGCGCAGGCCCCTTACCGCATTCGGGTACAGGAAGGCCGCATGAACAACTGGTGGCGTGCCGGCCTTGCCGTGCTCGCCCTGCTGCTGGCGGCCAGCGCCTGGGCGCTGGTGCGTACGCCATCGGCCAGCGCCATCCAGCAGGCCGAACTCGTACGTCTGCAGGCCGCCAATAAGGCGCTGCAGGAACAACTCGAACGCGTGCGGCTCGATGCCGAACACCAGGCCGCGACCAACGCCGAACTGGTTCGTCAGATCGCCGAACTCAATGAACGTCTCGGGCGCGTGCAGGCCGACGCCAGCTTCACCCGTTCGAGCAAGCCGCCAACGCGCCAGTAGCAGGCGCAGCAGAGAATCTTTGTATCAACGCAGGAGAAACGCCATGTTCGGTTCCAAGAAGAACACCACCGTCGAATTGACCAAGTTGTCGAGCCTGATTGCCGGCTCCGTCGAGGTATGCGGCGATGTGAACTTCGTCGATGGCCTGCGCGTGGATGGTCACGTGCGCGGCAATGTCAGCAGCAAGCCCGGCGTACAGAGCCTGCTTGTGCTGAGCGAACAGGGCAGCATCACGGGCAATGTCACCGCTTATGACGCGGTGATCAACGGCACCGTCAAGGGCGACCTCGAAATCGAACACTTCCTGGAACTCCAGCCCAACGCGCGCGTGACGGGCGACATTATCTATCGCCAGTTGCGGATGGACTGCGGCGCGGTCGTTGACGGCTGCCTGTGCTCGGCCAATGACAGTTCTCGCAAGGAAGCGCCGGCCGGCAATGTGGTCGAGCTGCCGGGCGCTGCCAGCGCCTGATCCATCCCGGGGTCGCCATATTGCGGCACGGGGTACCATTGACGTACCAGTGCGTGCGCGGCGCGCATGGTGGTCAGGGGAGAAAGCAATGCAATGGTGGATGTGGCTGGTGCTCGGTTTCGGACTGATCTCTGCCGAATTGGTGGTCCCGTCGTTTTTCATCATCTGGTTCGGAGTGGCGGCAATTGTCGTTGGCTTGCTGGTCATCGTGCTGGCGCCCGCGATCGGCGTGCAGATCGCGGTGTGGGCGGTGCTGTCGGCACTGTTGACGGTGTTGTGGTTCCGCGTCTTCAAGCAACGCACGGTGTCGTCTTCCGGCATGTCGGACGCGGCACTCGGCGAGGTGGGTCTGCTGGTGCATGACGTGCGCCCCTATCATCCGGGCAAGGTGCGATTCCAGCGCCCCATTCTGGGCGCGGATGTGTGGGATTGCGCCGCAGAGCGCGAAATCTCAACCGGCGCGCGTGTTCGCGTCGTAGCGGTCGAAGGCAGCACCCTGCGCGTGGAGAGTGCGGAGCATCCGGCGCACTGAATGCGAGAGTCCAAGCAGAAAACGACAGACAGAAGCCCTGCGATTGCAGGGCTTTTTTCATGGTGGGCCGCGATCGACTCACGGGCCCGTCGGTTCTTCGGTCGATGGCCCTTGCTCAGCGCCCGTGTCCGGCTTTGAAGGTAGCGACGGGCCGGGGGCGTGGGGTTGTCGTATCCACACGTCGCGCTGCGGAAAGGGGATTTCGATGCCGGCGTCCGAAAAGCGCTTGAGGATGCTCTCGCGGATGGCGCTGGCGGTGCCGCCCGCGACATCGGTGTCGTTCACCCACGCCAGCAGACGGAAGTCGAGCGAGTTGTCCCCGAATCCGACGAACAGGGCCAGCGGCGCCGGAATCGACAGGATGTCCGGGTGCGCGCGCGCGGCTTCGACCAGATGCCGCTTCACCTCTTCGGGATTGCTGCCGTAGCCAGCACCGATCTCCACCTCGATCCGGCGCCGACGATTCGACAGCGTCCAATTGAGCAGGTCCTTTGAAAGCAGATTGCCATTGGGCACGATGACATCGCCGCCCTGGAAGGTCCGGATGGTCGTGGCGCGAATGCCAATGTGCTGCACCACGCCGCTGGCGCTGTCGGTCTCGACCGTGTCGCCGACATGGATCGGCCGCTCCAGCAGCAGGATCAGCCCCGATACGAAATTATTGACGATGGCCTGCAGGCCGAAGCCCACGCCGACGCCGACCGCGCCCGCCACGATCGTCAGCTTGGTCATGTCGATGCCCGCGGCGGCCAGCGCGAACATGAAACCGAGCAGGGCCAGCGCGTACCGCGTGAGTGCCGAGATCGCGTAGGGCACGCCATCCGACAGGTTCAGGCGCGGCATGATCTCGTCTTCCAGCAGAACCCGCACCACGCCCATCAGGACCCATGTGCCCACCAGGCATAGCGCCACTGTAATGAGCGCTCCGAGCGAGATGCTGGCTTCGCCCACGTCCAGTCGCAACGCCATCAGGGCACTGACGGCGCCAGGCACCGTGTCGTACAGGCCGAATGCGAACATCGTGCCCACCAGCACGCCGATCACGCACAAGGTGGCCTGGATCCGGAACAGCGCATGTTCGAGCGTTGCGCGCCGTCGCTGCACGATGTGGAAGCCGCGCGCGGCCGGCGTGCGCAGCGCGACGAGCCCGAGCCCCAGCGTGGCGTAGAACGCCGCCGTATAGGTGACGGCAAATCCCAGGGTGCCCAGCACGCCGGTGCGCAATGTCGCCGCTACGCCGACGAACCCCACGATATTCGTGTACAGCGACACGGCCAGCGCACCGAGCGCCAGCCATGCAATCGTCTTGAGGGCCCGACGCTTGCGCGGCGTGCCGACGTTGCCCGGCAATTTGCGCAAGTCATGCCAGAGGGCTGCGCCAACCAGGATGGCCTGCGCCGCCATGACCAGACGATCGATGCCGGGCGCGAACTCCAGCAACGAGCGGAACGGCGAGGCCAGCAGCGCGATCGCCAGCGCCCACACGGATGTGCGCACCGCCGGCCCGAGTGCCGATACGGTGAGCGCCGCAGCCGGCAGCGGCACGAACAGCCACAGCAGGTCGTAGAACGCGATCGGTCCGCGCGGCGCACTCAGCGCCACATACAGCAGCGTCACCAGCAGGGCGACCCAGAACGGTCGATGCATGACGCGCCGGCAGCGCTCCATTTCGATGGGCAGGGTGGTCACGTCGTGCAGCGAAATCTCACGGGCGCGCCTCATCAACCACAGGGTGAGGCCGAAGATCGCCAATGCCAGCAGCGCGAGAAACGTTCCGTGGAGTTCGAAATATGCCTTGATCTGCCGTCCCTGCGCGCTCCATTCGGCACGCACTTGCGGCAGGTGGCTGCGCTCGGCGTCGTAGATGCGCCAGATCGGTTCGGCTTCCGCCTCGCGCAGCGCCTGGCTCACGCTCAGGCGACGCGCCGAAATGCGCGCGCGCACCTCCTCCACGCGCGAGCGCAGCTCCACCGCGTTGCCCAGAAGCACCAGCAAGGCATCGCGCCGTGGGCGCAATGCGCGAATGTCGTCGTCGATCGTGCCATGCACCGAATCGATGCGTGCCTGCAAGGCCGGAGATGCCTCGAGCTGCTTTGCGAGTTGCGATCGCTGCGCCCATTTGTCGCGTTCTTGCTGGAGGTCCGCCAGCAAGGACTCGATGTCGCCGACGCCTGATCGCAGCCGCTCGATCATGCCGGACAGCGTCACATCGTCGTTGAGGATGGCGGTCTGCATGTCGATCAGTTCACCCGCGCCGGCGGTCGATCCATCGGCGCGTTCGATGCGGGTCAGCAAGGCCCGCAGCTCTACGTCCTGTTGCACGAGCTTGGGGGCGAGTTCCTTGAGCGGTGCGATCTGCTCGCTCACGCGCGCTGCCCGCGAGGCAAGGCGGTCCGGTGCGTCCAGCGCCGAGACGATTGCCGCCAGCGTCGTTTCGGCGGGCGCCGACGACACTGCGAGGCTGGATGACGAACTACTGGAAGATGCCCCGCTGGCGGGGCCGGCCACGGTATGCAGGAGCAATACCAGGAGGGTGCAGATGAGGGCGTGCAACGGGTTCTTCATGGGAGTGGGGAAGGCCTGTCTCGTGACACGATCCGGCCGTCATGATGGCCTCATGTCGATGCTTCGTCCACGTGCATGCGCGGCCTCCTTTTGGTGCATGAATTTCAGCGATTGATGCAGCGCAACGGCCAGCCTTCCGAAACCTAAAGTATGCAGCGGGTATACCCGTAATGTGGCTGAAACGTGCCGCCCGGCGTGGCTTATGGGCGACGCGTACCGAGAAGACCAATCTGACACGGGATGCAAATCATGCTGCGTAGCAAAGAAATGGCACTGAGTCCGAAAGAACTGCGGTGGCTGCCGCTCTTTGGCAAGACCGGCAAGCTCGCCATGCGTTGGGCGTGCTTCCTTAGCCGCGATCGCTATGCGCGGCTGGAAATCGCATTCGACGGTTTCGCCGACACCCGTGTTCGCCTGCTGCAGGGATGGGCCGAACACATCTGGCAAGTGCTGGAACAGACCACCGAAGAAGTGGCCGCTGCGTGGCCCGATGTCGCACCCGGAGCGCTCGCCGATCGGCTGACGGGCCTGCGTGACGCTTCCGAGATTTTCGTCGTCGACAAGGCGGGGCGTGTCATCGAGTCGACGACCCCTTCGCGCAAAGGAGCTGCCAGCGTCGGGGGCGAGGCGTTCCGTGCCGGGCTGCGCGCGCGCTTTCTGCATGGCCCATACCTGGACGAAGTGACAGCGCGGCTGGGGCGCTCGTCTTCGCGTTTTCACGATGCGGTGACCTTGATGTTCTATCAACCCATCGTCATCGACGGCAACGCAGTCGGCACGCTGTGCGCGCGGGTCCCCAACGACGTGATCGGCGATCTCATCCAGCGCGAGGCGGGGCACATCTTTCACGAGTCGGGCGACAACTACCTGTTCATGGTCGAGTCGCGCTTCGATCCTTCCATCGCGCGTGGTACCGCCTTGTCGCGCTCGCGTTTCGAGGACAACACCTTCTCGCTGGGCGACAACCTCAAGGACGGCGTGCGGACGGCGTACGGTACCGTCAAGGTCCAGCGTCATACCGAGTTCGAGCTGGTCTTCAACGACCCCGCCACCGGTCAGTTGCACCCGGGCGTGCGCGAGACCATCGCGCGTGGCTCGAACCTGTTCGTGACGTATCCCGGCTACTCCGACTACCGCCACATTCCGGTCGTCGGCAAGGGCGTCACTTTTCAGATGCCGGGCTCGCCGGACACGTGGGGCATGATGTGCGAGGCGGACCTGGAAGAGGTCTATCGTTTCCGGGGCATCTCGTACCAGTTGCAGCGGCTCTACATCGTCACCAGCCTCGTGGCGTGGAGCGTTGCGCAGGCGGCGCAACTGGCGTTCTCGTTCAATCCCGCGTCGTCGGCGATCACCGAGGCGTTGTTCCTGGTGGCCGGCATGCTGGTCTTCCGCCAGCTCGGTGCGCGCCCCGTGTCCAGGCGCATGCTGACGCTCAATGCCGTCCTGCAGGGCATCGCGGAGGGCGGCGGCAACCTGAGCGAGCGTTTGCCGCGCGCCGAGGGGCGTCGTGATGAAACGACAATCATGGCGCAGTGGGTGAACAGCTTCATCGACAACATCGAACAGATCATCAGCAAGGTGATCCGCACTTCGCACGACATCGACCGCACCAACGCGACGCTGGGGCAGAGTAGTGCGATGTCGGCCACGGCGTCCCGCAACATGTCGGCACAGATGCACAGCGCGCTCGATTCCATCCATGGCCAGATCGACGAGATCGAACAGGCCGGCAGCGAGGCGGAAGCCATGCGCGGCGCCGTCGATGCCGCCACGGCCGAAGCTCGCCAGCAGTTCGAACTGATCCGCGAACGCAGCGACAGCATCCGCAATTCGGTGGGCCTGGCCACGCGCAGCATCCGCGACCTGGAGGTCTCGGCGCAGGAGATCGGCCGCATCGTCACTGTCATCAAGGACATCGCCGGCCAGACCAACCTGCTCGCGCTCAATGCCGCCATCGAAGCCGCCCGCGCCGGCGAGGACGGGCGCGGATTCGCCGTGGTGGCCGACGAGGTCCGCAAGCTGGCCGAACGCACGGCGGTGTCGACCAAAGAGATCGAAGCCATGGTCGGCACGGTTCAAGGTCGTGCCGAAGATGCCGTGAATACCATGGAAACCGGCATGGCAGAACTGGAAGAGGGCCTGCAACTCGCCACCGCCGCGGCGACCGACCGCGCGGACGTTCAGCACATCCTGCAACGCCTGTTTGCCACCATCGATCAGATATCGGCCGCAGCCCATGACAACGGGCGTCGCGTCGAAGAGGTGGCCGGCTCGGCGGAGGCTGTGCGTTGCGCCATCGACGAGGCGGCGCGCGGCGCGCAACTCACTGGTCATGCGGCACGCACGTTGGATCGACTGGTCGGGCAATTCAAGGTTTCCAGCCACTGAAGACGGGTGACGGCCAGGGTCACGCCATGTCGGAGCAAGGGGCGCAGCACGGGCGCCTCGTTGGGCGTGAAGTTCTAATGGAATATTCTGTCTGGCGAATACGTTTGTAGAGTGTATTCGTCGGCAATATTCCTACGAATGATTAGACTTCACGCGTTATCATCTGCCGGTTCGCCCTTGCCTGGCATTGCTTGCTGCGTCACCCATGCCGACATCGAGTACTTCTGCCCGCTCCATCCGCCGCCGACTCCTGATCAGCGGTTTCGCTGCTGTCGTGGTGCTGGCGACCATGTGCGCCACGATCTACTTCAACAGCGTCCGCTATCGGACCAGCGATCAGTGGACCGACCATACGCAGCAGGTGCTGACCAATCTGCGCAGCGTTTCGCTGGCGTTTGAAGAAGCCATCGCCGAGCACCGCGGTTACCTCATCAGCGCCGACGATACGTTCCGCCTGCGCCGCGATGCCGCACTCAGCCGCGGCCGCGAGGTGCTCATCGTCCTGCGCGCGCTGACCTCCGATAACCCCGAACAAGGTGCGCGTGTTCAGCACCTGGCGGAGTTCCTCAACCGCTACCAGTCGCGCATGACCGCGGTCGAGGCTCCCACGGGACCGGTGCTCGGCCCCGACCGTTTCCAGGGCGACAAGGCGGTCGTCTTCAACGAGCAGGTCAGCAGCCTGCTGCGCGAAATGCGCACCAGCGAGGAAGAACTCCTCCAGTCGCGACGCGAAGAAGCCCAACGCCGCTATCGGATGACCAATGGGCTGACCATCGCGCTGGTGGCCGGGCTGATGTTGATGGTGGCGCTGATCAGCGGTCGCGTCGTCGGCGATCTGCGTCGCCGCCAGTTGATCGAAGAGGCCTTGGTCCGACAGCAGAATTTCGACCGCACGCAGAGCGAGTCGCTGGCGCTGTTCAACAGCACCACGGATCGCAGGGAAACGCTCGACGGGCTGCTGCGCCTGCTGGCCGAAAACCATGGCTACCCGACGGTGGCGTTCTACCGCTACGAGGAATGGGAAGGTTCGCTGATCTGCGAGGCGAGCCGTGGAGCGGCGCCCACGCTGGCGATGCATTGCGGGCTCAATGACAGTCTTCCCGGGCAGGCGCTGCGCGACCGCAAGCCCTTGCTGCTGCAGGCGGCGCCAGGCTTCACGTTCAGCAGCGGGCTGGGTGAGTTCGCCCCTGCCGCCGTGCTGATGGTGCCGGTTGTTCACGGCGAGCGTGCGCAAGGCGTCATCGCGCTGGCCTCGAGCACGCCGCTGGATCGGGCCGATGTCGAATTCATCGTGCGGGCGGCAGGACAGTTGGGCGTGGCCCTGCATAACACGGGCCAGTACGAGGCGATGCGCATCCTCTCCGCGCAACTGCAACTGCGCAACGAAGAGGTCGCCCACAAGAACGAAGAGCTGGAACATGCCAGCCGCATGAAAAGCGAATTCCTCGCCAACATGTCGCACGAACTGCGTACGCCGCTCAACGCCATCCTGGGCTTTTCCGAGATCATGCGCGATGGCGTGGTGGGCCCGATGAGCGAGGAGCAGCATGGGCTGATCGGCGATATCCACGACAGCGGCTGGCATCTGTTGTCGTTGATCGACGACATTCTCGATCTGTCGAAGATCGAAGCAGGTCACATGAGCATCGAACCAGCCGTGGTCGATCTGCGTGCGCTGCTGTCGAACAGCCTCACCATCGTGCGCGAACGCGCCGCCAACAACCGCGTGACGCTGAATGCCGACGTAGACGCATCGGTCGGCAATGCCGTGCTCGACGAGCGCCGCGTCAAGCAGGTGATCTACAACCTGTTGTCGAATGCAGTGAAATTCACCCGTGAAGGCGGCTCCGTGACCTTGCAGGCGCGGCTGCGCGACACTCACGAAATCGACACGGCCGCGGCACCGGGCTACCGCGCATTGCCATTGCCCGAACCGCTGCGCGAGCGCTACATCGAAATCGCCGTGGAAGACACTGGCATTGGCATTGCGCAGGACGCATTGAACGAACTGTTCGAGCCTTTCGTGCAGCTCGATTCGGACCTGTCGCGGCGCTACGCCGGCACGGGTCTGGGGCTGTCGCTCGTATTACGCCTGGCGCGTCTGCATGGCGGCTCAGTCGCGGTGCGCAGCGAAGTCGGCCGTGGCAGCCGTTTCATCGTGTGGCTGCCGGTGATGGACGCCGACGAGGCCAGCCGCATCATTGCGCCACCAGCCGTGCGCAAGGCGCAGAGCGGCAAGAACGTGCTGGTGATCGAGGACAACGCGCGGGCGGCCGACCTGATCCGGCATCAGCTCGAAGGCGCGGGCTTTGAAGTGACCGTGGCGGTAACGGCGGAAGACGCCTTGGCCCTCGCGCGCGCCACGCCGCCCGCGCTCATCACGCTGGACATCCTGTTGCCGGGCATCGACGGTTGGGAACTGCTCGGCCAGCTCAAGGCCGATCCGCAGTTGGGCGGAGTGCCGGTGGTCATTGTGTCGGTGGCGGCAGACCACCAGCGCGGTGTGTCGCTCGGCGCAGCAGGCATTCTCCAGAAGCCGATCGGGCGCACGGAACTGCTCGACACGCTCGAATCCCTTGGACTGGGCATCAAGGACGATGGCGTCGTCGGCGGACGACGCGTGCTGGTGGTCGACGACGATCCCAGGGCGGTCGAAGTCCTGGCGCTGCAACTGGAAGAAGAGGACCGCTTCGAGGTGCTACGCGCCTACGGCGGACGAGAAGGACTGGCCGCGGCGCGACATGAGGAACCAGATCTCATCATTCTTGATCTCATGATGCCGGGCACCAATGGCTTCGAGGTCGTCGAAGCGCTCAAGGCCGAGCAACGCACCCGCCACATTCCGGTGCTGATCATGACCGCCCGGCAGCTCACCGCCGAAGATAAGCGCCGACTCAACGGCGACGTGCAGGCGATCCTGTATAAGGCCGACTTCAATCACGGGCGTTTTCTCAACGAAGTACACCGGGCGCTGCGCGTCGGGCAAAAAGGCGAATAGGGCATCGAGGCATGGCACGCATTCTCGTCATCGAAGACAACCCGACCAACATGAAGCTGGTAAGCCTCGTGCTGGACAAGGCCGGGCATCAGGTGCTGACGGCCGATGACGCCGTCACCGGGCTGCAGGTGATCAATCGCGAGCAGCCCGACCTCGTCCTGATGGACGTGCAATTGCCGGGCATGGATGGCCTCACGGCAACGCGACAGTTGCGTGCCGCACCCGGTACGCGCGACCTGCGCATCGTTGCGCTGACGGCCTTCGCCATGCCCGAAGACGCCGCCCGCATCCGCGCCGCCGGATGCGACGCATATCTCACCAAGCCGGTCCGCTACCGCGAACTGATCGACACCATCGATTCCTTGCTCAAGCCCGCCTGAGTGCGCCCCGGGCGGCGGGAACGCCGCTTGCTGCCCCTATGCGATCCATGCCCCCAAGGGGCGCAGAAAACGCGGAGGAGCGAAGCATGAGCTGGTTCGATGCCCAACATATCTTGTGCGTCCGTTTCGATGTGCGCGGCGATCTGTCGATGTGCCAGCCGGCGTTGCAGTTGCTCAAGCACGACCTGCCGTCGCGCCGCATCACGCTGCTGACTTCTCCGCCCTGTGCCACGCCTGCGCAGCGGATCGAAGAGGTCGATCACGTCATCCTGTACGACGCACCGTGGCTGTCGATCGCGAGCGAGAACGAAGCGATTGCCGACCGCCGCATGATCGCGCGCATCGATGCGGGCGACTTCGATGGGGCTGTCATCTTTACACGGCGTGGCGAGAGCGCCTTGCCCGCGGCGCTGATGTGCATGCTCGCGGACATTCCTTTGCGGCTCGGCCGAGGAGCCGATCAGCCGGGGCGCCTGCTCACGCATTGGGTACGCGACACTTCGATCGACGAAGACGCCAGCGAGGCACAACGCCAGCTCATCATGGTGCGCACCATCGTCGCCGGCGAAATTGCCCGTAGCGGCCCGCGTGCGCCGGAGCGCCGCGCTTCGCCCGCACAGGCAGGCTTGTAGTCGAGACAACGAGGGCGCCTGCGGCGCCCGTCGAAGCGTTCAGCTTTCCTCCTCGTCCGGTTCCTTCGGCGCGCCGGGCACCAGTATCACATCGGGCTCCAGGTCGTGTCCCACATTGCTCGGCACCAGGTCATCGTCATCCACCGACGGGCGCTCGCCCGTGCCTTCAGCATCGGTCTCGATGCCCTCCAATGGCGTGCCCACCACGTCGCTCGCCGAGTCGACGCTATCGCTCGGGCCATATGGATCGCGCGGCTGCGCGGGAATGATCTCTTCAAAGGTGTCCGGGTTGATCGAAGTACTCATTACGCTTTCCTCCTGTTCATGCCCGTCCGCGGACGGTGTAATGCATGGCAGCAAATCGTATGCCGCACTGCAGCATAGACCCGCCGGGGGGAGATTCCAGTCCTGTTACATGGCTGTCGCAAAGTTCGTGCGCGCGGCGCTGCCTACAGCGGCGCCGTGACGTTCGCGCGCATGGCGCTGGTGGCGTGTCGGGGCAGGGTGACGGTCAGGCGCGTGCGGTTCTGCTCGGAAAGCGCCGTGACCGCGCCGCCATGGGCCTGGACGAAGCGGTCCACGATGTACAGGCCGAGCCCCAGGCCTTCACGCGCCTGCGCATCCACGCCCTGTTGTCCCTGGAATGGCTGGAACAGATTGGCGATCTGCTGGGTGGGAATCGCGCCTCCGTTGCTCACCGTGATGGTCAGCGAGTCGGGCGCGCGACCATCCAGATAGACCTCGATGGGCTGCTGCGGGTCGCCGTGCTGGAGCGCGTTGCCGATCAGGTTCGATAACACCTGCGACATGCGGTCGACATCGACGTCCACGTGCGTGTCGCCGCGGCCGTCGACCGAGATGCGTTCGGGCGCAGCGCGTTCGAACTCGTCACGTATCGTCATCGCCACCTCCAGCAGATCGGTGCGGCGGCGCTTGAGTTCCAGCCCGCTGGCGCGCAGTCGCGCCACGTCGAGCAACTGATCGATCATGCGCGCCATGCGGCCGCTGCAGGTCTGGATGCGCGAGGCGGCGGCCACGAGTTTTTCGTCTCCGGCCTTGCGCAGGATGGCTTCGGCCGAATAGCGGATGGCCGCCAGCGGATTGCGCAGATCGTGCCCGAGCACGGCGGTAAAGACCTCGTTCAGGCGAAGTGCGTGCCGTAGTTCGGCCAACTGTTCCGACAGCAAGCGGCGCTGCATGTGCAGCTCGACGAAGACTTCGACCTTGTTGCGCAGGATGTTCGGTTCGACGGGCTTGAACAGGAAGTCCACCGCACCGGTCTCGTAACCGCGAAAGACGCGCGCCGGATCGCGCGAGGCGGCGGTCAGGAACATCAGCGGAATGCCACGGGTGCGTTCGCGGCCGCGGATCAGCTCGGCCAGCTCAAAGCCATCCATGCCCGGCATCTGCACGTCGACCAGCGCCAGGGCGACGTCGGCATCGAGCAGGATCTCCAGCGCCTCGGGGCCGGACGAAGCCTTCAGCAACCGGATGCCGGGCCGCGCGAGCACGGCCTCCATGGCAAGCAGGTTCTGTTCGACGTCATCGACGATGAGGATATTCACGTCGTCAGTCATGGTGAGCCTGGCGTTCATTGTCGTTCGGTGAGTATGTTGATATCGCCTGCAAGGCATCCGCCATCGCAGGCAGGGACAGGATTGCATCGGCACCGGCACGTGCAATGGCAGCGCTCGGCATGGTGGCGTGGGCGGCCTGGGCCGGTTGTTGCACCCACGCCCGGCCGCCGCACGCCCGCACGGTGGCCAGGCCGTTCGCGCCGTCGCTGCTTGCGCCGGTCAGCACGATGGCCAGCAGACGGGCACGATACGCATAGGCGGCGGACTCGAACAGCAGGTCGATCGACGGACGCGAGAAATTCACCGGATCGTCGATCGACAGCGACAGCGTGAAATCCGGCTCTACCAGCAGATGGCAATCCGCTGGTGCGCAATAGACGGTCCCGCCCGCAATAGGCTGCTTGTCGAGCGCTTCGCAGACCGGCAGGCGACAGTAGTGGCCGAGGACTTCCGGCAGAAGGCTGGAGTGGCCGGCTGGCAGGTGCAGCACGAACATGATCGGCAGTCCGAAGTCTTGCGGCAGCGCCGACAAGAGCTGGCCGATGGCATCCACGCCGCCTGCGGAGGCGCCGATAACGACGGCATCGATGGCGGGTCGGTTGGACATGCCGCTAGCCCCGTTGGTAGACGCGCAAGGGCGGCGCGATTTCGTGAAAACTGTCGGCCAGGCACGAAAAGCGCAGGGTCTCGCGCGTGCCCAGCCCTAGGAATCCGCGATGCACCAGCGAATCGCGGAACAACTGCAAGGCACGGTCCTGCAGCGCTCGATTGAAGTAGATCAGCACGTTGCGGCAGGACACCAGATGCACCTCCGAGAACACACTGTCGGTTGCTAGGCTGTGGTCGGCGAACACCATGTGCTGGCGCAGGCTGCGGTCGAACACCACGTTCTCGTAGGCGGCGGTGTAGTAGTCGGAGAGCGAGCGTACCCCGCCGGCCGCAAGATAGTTGGCCGAAAAGCCGGCCACGCGTTCGCCCGAATAGATGCCGCCCTCGGCGATGCGCAGCGCTTTGGGATTGATGTCCGTGGCGTAGATCAGCGTGCGATCGAGCAGGCCTTCTTCGGCCAGCATGATGGCCAGCGACCAGACCTCTTCACCGCTGCTGCAGCCGGCCACCCACACCTTGATCGACGGATACGTGCGCAGCACCGGCAAGACCTGTTCGCGCAGCGCGCGAAAGTACGCCGGGTCGCGGAACATGTCGGACAGTTGCACGGTGAAGTACTGCAGCATCTGCGCGAACACTTCCGGCTCGTGCAGCACGCGGTCTTGCAATTGCGACACCGTGGCGCAGCCGAACATTTCCATCGCCTGCGTCACGCGCCGGCGCAGCGACGCCACCGCGTAATGGCGAAAATCGTGCTGGTACTTGAGGAACACCCCTTCGAGCAGCAGGCGCAGCTCGATGTCGACATCGAGCCGTCCATTGTCGGCCTGCACGTCGAGAAAGGCGTCGGTGGTCATTTGGGCATCCATACGCGGCACAGCGACACCAGTCGGTCGATATCGACCGGCTTGGCGACGTAATCGTTGGCGCCGGCCTCCAGGCAGTGCTGGCGGTCGTCCGCCATGGCCTTGGCGGTCAGCGCGATGATCGGCAGGCGTTGTCGGTCGGGCATCGCGCGGATGTGGCGGATTGCGGTGAGGCCATCCATCTCCGGCATCATGATGTCCATCAGCACGAGATCCACCGGCTCCTCGGTTCCGATGCGCTCCAGCGCCTCGCGCCCGTTGCGACAGATTTCCAGCGTGGCGCCGAGCGACTCGAACACCGCCGACAGGGCGTAGATGTTGCGGATGTCATCCTCGACCAATAGCAATCGGCGCTCCTCGAACACTTGGTCGCGCTGGCGCGCTTGCCGCAACAGCCGCTGCTTGTCGGGCGGCAGGGTCGACTCCACGCGGTGCAGGAAGAGGCTGACCTCATCGAGCAGGCGCTCCGGCGACTTGGCGCCCTTGATGATGATCGAACGCGAATAGCGGCGCAGGCGCTCTTCGTCCTGCCGCGTCAGGGCCCGGCCGGTGTAGACGATGACCGGAGGAAAGGCGTACTTGCCGCCGCTGGCCATCGCTTCGAGCAGCGTGTAGCCGGATGCGTCGGGCAGCATCAGGTCCATCACCATGCAATCGAAGGTGGACGCCGAAAGTAGTTCCAGTGCCCCCGCCGCAGTGCCCACGCCCACGATTTCGACATCTTCCGCGCCAAGCAGCAGGCCGATGTTCGCGCGCAGCGAATCGTCGTCTTCGACGACCAGCACGCGCCGCATGCGGCTGCGCAATTGATTCTCCAGCCGATGGATGGCCTGTTCGATTTCGTCGCGCGCCACAGGCTTGAGCGCGTAGCCTACTGCGCCCAGTTCCAGCGCCGTCTGCACGTGATCGGACACCGACACCATGTGCACCGGGATATGGCGCGTCGCCGAATCGCGCTTGAGCCGTTCGAGGACCGACAGGCCCGACAGATCCGGCAGTTCGATGTCGAGCAGAATGCCGCTGGGCGTGAGCTCTCGCGCGAGCCGGATGGCGTCGGCAGCGGTCGACGCGTGCACGCAGTCGAAGCCGAGTTCATGTGCGAGCTCGTACAGCACGGCGGCAAAACGCATGTCGTCTTCGACGAGCAGGATCAGCCGCTCGTGATGCAGGGGCTGGTCGCGGTCGTCGGTGATATGGGGCGATGGCGCGGGGGCGCTGGCCGCCTGTTCGGCGATGCGCTCCACGACCGGCGCCTGCGTCGGTCGCACGCTGGCCGTGTCGCTTGCTTGGGAGGCCTGTTCCACGGCCTGCGCGTCTTCCACATTCACCGGCACGGTGAGCGTAAAAGTGCTGCCCTGGCCCTGGGCGCTTTCCACCGTGATGGCGCCGCCCAGCAGGCGGGCCAGCTCTCGCGATATCGACAGGCCCAGGCCGGTGCCGCCATATTTGCGGCTGGTGGTCCCGTCGGCCTGGCGGAAGGCTTCAAAGATGACTTCCTGCTGATGCGGCGCGATGCCCACGCCTGTGTCCCGCACGCTGAACGACACCTTGCCGTGCGAGGCAGGCCCGACGATGAGGCTCACGCTGCCGCGCTCGGTGAATTTGAATGCGTTCGACAGCAGATTTTTGAGGATCTGCTGCAGGCGTTGCGCGTCCGTCACGAGCCGCACAGGCGCGTCGGTTTCGATTTCGAAGTGAAAGGCCAGGCCGCGCTGGTGGGCGACGGGCTCGAACGTCTGGCGCAGCGTTTCGAGTATGGACGACAGCGAGTGGCTTTCCGGTTCAATGCTCAAATGGCCGGATTCGATCTTCGACAGATCGAGGATCTCATTGATCAGATTGAGCAGGTCGCTGTTGGCCGCATGGATCGTGCGCGCATGTCGCACCTGTTCTTCGGTGAGCCCGCCGTTCTTGTTGTCGGCCAGCAGTTTGGAGAGGATCAGCGAACTGTTCAGCGGCGTGCGCAATTCGTGCGACATGTTGGCGAGGAACTCGGACTTGTAGCGGTTGGCGCGTTCCAGTTCGGCGGCGTTGTCGCGCAGCGAACGCTGGGCGGCGAGCAGATCCTGCTTTTGTCCTTCCAGCCGGCTCGTCTGTTCTTCGAGCTGAAGGTTGCTCTGTTCGAGTTCGGCCTGCTGGGCTTCGAGTCGTGTCTGCGACTCGCGCAGAATGCGGCTTTGCTCCTCGAGCTCTTCGTTGGACACGCGCAACTCTTCCTGCTGCGCCTGCAGTTCCTCGCTCTGCTGCTGCGTTTCTTCAAGCAGTTCGAGCAGGCGCACGCGATAGACCGCCGAGCGCAGGCCGACGCCGACGTTGTCGGCAATGCGTTCGAGCAGTTCTCGCTCGTCGGCCATGCACGCTCCCGCGCCAGTGAAACCCAGTTCGACCACGCCGTAGACCACGCCATCGGCCGTCAGCGGGGCGACGGTCACGCGCGCGGCGCGGCTGGCGCCCGTGGCCGATTCAATACGCAGATGATCGGGCGGAAGGTCTGCGAGCTGCACCACCTTGCGGTCTCGCGCGGCCTGTCCGGCAATGCCTTCGCCCGGCGCGATCCGCGGCGGCGCATCCTCGTTGCTGCGCAGGCCGTAGGTGGCGCTGCGGACGAGCATGTTGTTATCCAGGTGGTAGACCGCGCCGACTGCCGCGCCAAGATACTGCGTCAGTTCCCGCAGCACGTTGCCGCCGACTTCGGCAATGCTCAATTCGCCCAGCATGCTTTGCGACACCCGCATCTGGCCGTCGTTGATCCACGCCATGCGCTCGACGCGATTGCGCGAGACGATCACCTGCCGCACGAGAAAAGCGATGGCCCACAGGCTGATGACGCCGTAGCTGCGATTGAGGATCGAGGTATCGGGAATGCCGCTCCTGGCATACACCAGCAGCCCGATGAACAGGAGGACCGAACTCACGCCCGTCGTCGCGACGACGAAAAAGGGGCGGGACTGCAACGCGCAAAGCGCCACCGGCAACATGTAAAAGAGCCATTCGGTGGTACCGGGCGGCGTCATGACATCAAGAGTGAAAATGCAGAGCGCCGACAGGATGACGCTCAGATAGATCACGGGTTCGTTACGCGCGTTCGAATGCATGCAGTCTCGTTGTTGTCCGTTGGAGGTGTGGTTGTGCTGCCGCGTCAGACCGACGACGTGGGGTTCGGCCCAGCGCCCGGCGGACCCGAATAGCCTGGCGAGCGATGCTCGTCGGGCCGGCGGAAATCGATGTCATCGGCATCGGGTGGCCCCGGCGGCAGCGGAGCGTCGCGGCGATCGCCTTTGGCGGTATGGTCTTCTTGGACAGGGCGAGGCGGTGATTCCTTTGGCATGACGGTCTCCTTGCGTGGCGTTGTAAAAATTACACGCCGTCTGTCTACTTTCTACGTATCAGCATGTCCGAAGGCACGCGCACATGCGCGTCATGCGCCGCGAGGACGCCCCGGTGCATTGCGGACGTGCATTTGCTGCAAATAGTGTTCCATGCGCGCGGCGATGCAGACGGCATGGGAGGGCACAAACGACGACCGCCGCATGAAGCGGCGGTCCGTGGCGATGCGAAGCCGGAAAAGCACTTCGCCGGGGGAAAGACTGATCTACTGGGGAATGACGGACGATGCTTGCAGGCCCTTGGGACCGCGCGTCGTTTCGAATTCGACGGCCTGGCCGTCCTTGAGTGTGCGGAAACCGGAGCCCTGGATGCAGGAGTAGTGGACGAACAGATCTTCGCCGCCGCCTTCAGGCTGAATGAAACCGAAACCCTTGGATTCGTTGAACCACTTCACAATACCTTTTGCCACGTTATCTCTCCTGACTGACTTGAATGAGTGCTCCGGCATGTCGCAGCGCCGGCCTTGCACGGTGACGATGGAAACATGTCGTTGCAATGTGATCTGTCGGACATTGGCCGACAC
The DNA here is from genome assembly GCF_041807905.1 of Uliginosibacterium sp. sgz301328. Lineage (NCBI taxonomy): Bacteria > Pseudomonadati > Pseudomonadota > Betaproteobacteria > Rhodocyclales > Zoogloeaceae > Uliginosibacterium > Uliginosibacterium sp. sgz301328. The sequence continues at coordinate 6,825 of NZ_JBGVSA010000001.1, read as the reverse complement.
GCTCGATCCCCACTGTCGCAGACAATATGCCCCGCGTGCGGGACCGAACATGCAAGACCTGTTCCGGGTGACACATGCCCCTGCGGGCAGGGACCTTGATCTTGTCTGGATCGCCGCGTGCGACTCGGTGGCACTATCCGTGGCTGCCGCGACAACTGAAGGAATCCACACATGCAAGCAATCAAGATCATTTCCGGCCTGCTGGCGTGCTCGCTTTTTCTGGGAGCGTGCGCATCCATGAGCGAAACGCAGCAGGACACCGCCAAGGGTGCCGCGATCGGCGCGACCGCCGGTGCCGTCCTGGGTGCCGTCATCAATCACGACAAACCGGCCAAGGGGGCGGCCATCGGCGCTGCCATCGGCGGCGCGGGGGGCGCGGTTGCCGGTAACGTGTGGTCGAAGAAGATGCAGGAGCAGCGCCAGCAGATGGAACAGGCCACGCGCGGCACCGGCGTCGAAGTGACCCAGACGGCCAACAATGAACTCAAGCTGGAAATTCCCAGCGACATCTCGTTCGATTCGAACAGCGCGGCCATCAAGCCGCAGATGCGTCCGATCCTCGATCGCTTTGCGCAGACGCTGCGCGACAACCCGGTGACGCGGGTTCGCATCATCGGGCACACCGACAGCAGCGGTACGGACGCCATCAACAACCCGTTGTCGGTCAATCGCGCGACGTCGGCGCGCGACTACCTGGCCGATCGTGGCGTGGCAGCCAGCCGCATCACGGTGGACGGTCGTGGTTCGCGCGAGCCCGTCGCCGACAACAGCACCGCCGCAGGTCGCGCCAAGAACCGTCGCATCGAGATCTTCGTCGCGGAACAGCAGGGCTGACCGCTCTCCAGTCTTCGCACGCAAAAAAACGGCAGCGCAATGCGCTGCCGTTTTTTCTTGGGCGGCTTTCGCGCATTCCGACAATGTCTTTCAGGCGGACAATTCGCGGACTGCGGAAAACTCTCGTACGACGCGCACGACTTCCTTGGCGCCCTGGCTGATGTCGACGATGGCGATGCCCGCCTGCATGGCCAGTTCGACGCCATGGCGCGCCTGGTCCACGCAAGCCTCCATGCCATCGATCACCGTGCGCGTTTCCTTCTGCACGCTCGCCGCCATGGCGGCGATTTCGGTCGTCGATGAGGCGGTGCGCTCGGCGAGCTTGCGGACCTCGTCGGCCACCACGGCAAAACCGCGCCCCTGGTCGCCGGCACGTGCGGCTTCGATGGCGGCGTTCAGCGCAAGCAGATTGGTCTGGTCGGCAATCTCGCGAATGGTGCCGACAATATTGCCGATGCGCGATGACTGCTGCGCCAGTTCTTCCATCAGGCCCGACGCTGTGTGCACCTTGTCGGCGATCTGGCGCATCTCGTCGCAGGCATGCTGGATCACGTCCTTGCCGCGCTCGGACACGGCGTCGGTCTGCTCCGAGATGCGGTAGGCCCGTTGCGCGTTAGCCGCGTCTGTCTCACGCTCGAGCATGCGGGCGGTCACGTCGTTGGCGAATTTCACCACGCGGCGCAGGCTGCCGTTGTCGTCGAAGACGGGGTTGTAGCTGGCCTCCATGCCGAGCAGTCGTCCAGCCTTGCCGACACGCCGATATTCACCAGTCATGAAGTCGCCACGATTGAGCGCGCGCCAGAAATCGACGTATTCGGCGCTGGCGGCGTAGGCAGGTTCGCAGAACATGCGGTGATGCTGTCCGCGAATCTCTTCGATGCGATAGCCGGTGGCGCGAAGGAAATTCTCGTTGGCTGAAATCACCGTGCCATCCGGGTTGAATTCGATGACGGCGGTCGATTTGTCGAGCGCGCTCAGTCGCGCCCGCATGTCGAGTTCGGCCTCGACGCGTGCCGTGATGTCGTGGGCGAACTTGATGACGCGCACCACGCGGCCCTGCGCATCGACCACCGGGTTGTAGCTCGCCTGCATCCACACGACGCGACCGCCAAGCCCCAGTCGGCGGAATTGTCCGCACATGAATTCGCCGCCGGCAAGGCGATGCCAGAAGGCTCGGTACTCTTCGCTGGCGACGTGGGATTCATCGCAGAGGATGCGGTGATGCTTGCCCAGCAGCGCATCGCGCGAATACCCCGTCACGCGCAGGAAATTTTCATTGGCGTCGAGGATGTTTCCCTGCGGATCGAATTCGATGACGGCGGTCGAGCGATGCAGCGCGCCGAGCATCGCGGCCTGGTCCGGCGCTGTCTGCGCAGTCGCGCGACGTCCCTCTTCGCGCCTGAGTACCTTGAACATGTGGTCCCCTCTGAGAGCTGTGTCGTTTTCTTAGTTGGCGGCAATCTGTTCAGCCCATCCAGTCTGGCTGAAGTGCATGGATAGACATGCATATTGCATGCGCTGATGGCCGCATTCGTAGCCGCGCATGGACGCTGTAACGGCGCGGATGGAGCGGTCTGCGCTGTACCAACGGGCAGCATGCCCGCCCGTCGGAACGACGGGCGTGGGTTCAGTGCGACGGGGAGGAGAGCAGCGCGTCCATCGCTGCTTCGATGCGCATCCGCGCCTCAGCGCGCTGATGAGGCGGCAGGCGTAGCCCGAGCCGCGTGCGGCGCCACAGCACGTCGTCGGCGCGACGCGCCCACTCCTGCGTGACGAGGTAGCGCAACTCGGCTTCGCGCAGGCCGGGGACGATCTCCGCGCCGAGGTCGCCCGGCGACATGGCTTCGCCCAGCCAGCGCGTGGCGCGGCTACCGTAGCAGCGCGCGGCGCGACGCACGAGGGCGGGATCGAGCGCCGGGTAATGCGCCTGCAACGCGCTGACGAAATCAATGAACGCACGGCGCGGGTTGTCGCTGGGCTTCGTCCATTGCGACAGGTCGCCGCCCGGCAAAGGCGCATCCGCGGTCCAGGCGGGGCCGCCCCGGCCCAGTCGCCGGACGATGCGCTCGCAGGACTCCTCGGCCAGCTTGCGGAAGGTCGTGAGCTTGCCTCCCCATACCGATAGCAGGGGGGCTGCGGAGTGGTCTTCTTCGAGCAGGTAGTCGCGCGTCACCGAAGCGGGGTCGCTTGCGTGATCGTCGAGCAGGGGGCGCACGCCGGCAAACCGCCACACGACGTCGGCCGCTGTCACTGGTTGGCGCAGGTAGCGTGAGGCCTGCGTGCACAAGTAATGCACTTCGGCGTCGGTCGGCTCGACGTGATCGGGTGACTGCCGATGTTCCATGTCTGTCGTGCCGATGAGGGTGAAGTCATCTTCCCATGGCAGGACGAAAAGAATGCGCCGGTCGCTGTTCTGGAAAATGAATGCGCCGTCGTAGGCGAACTCGCGGCGCACCACGATATGGCTGCCGCGCACCAAGCGCAGCTTGCGCCGCACATCCACGCCGGGCGCGCAATCGCGAAGGAAACTGTCGGCCCATGGGCCGCAGGCATTGACCAGCATGCGCGCCTGCACCGTTGCCCGGGTGCCGTCGGGCATGAGCAACTGGAGCGACCATTCGTGCGCGCCGCGATCGGCACGCGTGCACGGTGTGCGCACCAGGATGCGCGCACCGTGATCGGCCGCATCGCGCGCATTGAGGACCACCAGGCGCGCGTCGTCGACCTGCACGTCGTAGTAGCTGAAACCGCGCACGCACTCCGCCGACAGGGGCTCGCCCGCGGGATCGTGCCGCAGGTCGATCGAAGCCGAATCGGCCAGCACCGTACGGGGGGCGAGATGATCGTAGAGAAACAGCCCGGTGCGGATGAGCCACGCGGGGCGCATCGACGGATTGTGCGGCATCACGAAGCGCAATGGCCGCATGATGTGCGGCGCGCACCGGAGCAGGACCTCACGTTCGCGCAAGGCCTTGCGCACGAGTCCGAATTCACCGTACTCGAGGTAGCGCAGGCCGCCGTGGATGAGCTTGGACGAGTTGGACGACGTGTGCTGAGCGAGATCGTCCTTCTCGCACAGGAGTACCGACAGCCCGCGCCCGGAGAGATCGCGCGCGATGCCGGCGCCGTTGATGCCGCCGCCGACGATGGCGACGTCGAATATCGCACGACTGGACGGTGCCGCATCGGCAGAAAACGCAGGTTTCGCATTCAAGGCGGAGACCTCCATCGATGCGTGCGCAGGGAGCGAGTCGGGATTGACGCCGGGACGACGCAACGAGCCGGTGGCGCGAGCGGACGGCGACACGACGATGATAGATCAGCCGATCCAACCGGGGGGAGAGGGGAGAACCGCAGTGCGCCCGCAGAGGGGGCAGGGATGAAGCAGGAGAGGGGTATGTACCGAAGAGAAGCGGTGCGCGCCAGCCGAGCCGCCGCGCACCGTTTGCGACTTACGCCGCAGCGTCCTTGAGCTTCTTCAGGGCGCGAGCCTTGATGCGCACCGAAGCGGGCTTGGCGTCGAACCAGCGCTCTTCACCCGTGAAGGGGTCCTTGCCGAAGCGCTTCTTCTTGGCCGGGATCTGCTGCACGCCGATCTTGAGCAGACCGGGCAGGGTGAATTCGCCAACGCCCTTCTTGTGGACGGAGCCCAGAATGGTGGCTTCCAGCGCGGCAAGCACGGCCTTCACAGCCTTCGGCTCGACGCCGGCCTGGGTCGCCAGGTGGGTTGCCAGCGCAGCCTTGGTGAAACCGTCCTTGACGGGCTTGATTGCCGCCACGGTGGTCGTCTTGGCCGCCGCCGGAGCCGCCTTGGTGGCCTTCTTCGCCACCGGTGCCTTTACTGCCTTCTTTGCCGTTGCCATAAATGTCCTGATCGAAAGGAAAAGTAAAAAACAGCTGTCTCCGAATGATTATCAGCAGCCGGAGAGCATCCGTGCCAAGCGTGGTCACGCAGGGCCGATTCTAACGGTGATCCTCGTGCGCGTGACAAGCGGTTTATGCGTCTTTGAGGCGCTTTGTGCCACTAATCCTGATGCGTTTGCGCAACACCAGACTTCGCGCACGGGGGATACGTCCCCCGCGCAACGATAGGGCGAGCTCGGTCAACACGAAAATCCGCCCCGCCAGCCGCGATCTGGATGCGACGAGCGGTGGCATGCGGCGCTCAGACTTTTACGTTGAGCGTCACATCAACGTTGTTGCGCGTGGCGTTGGAATAGGGGCACACCTTGTGCGCGGCATCCACCAGTGCGCGCGCCTGGCCACTGTCCATGCCCGGCAGGTTGACCGTCAGTTCGACCTGGATGCCGAAACCGCCTGGGATTTCTCCGATGCCTACGGCGCCGTCGATCGACGCGCTATCGGGTACGGCCACTTTCTGCTGACGCGCCACGAACTTCACTGCGCCGAGAAAGCACGCCGAATAGCCTGCGGCGAAGAGCTGTTCGGGATTGGTCGCCGCGCCGCCGCCTCCACCCATCTCTTTCGGCACGGCGAGCTTCGCCTGGAGCACCCCGTCGGAGGACTTCACGCTGCCGTCACGGCCGCCGGTGGCGGTTGCGTGTGCGGTATAGAGCACCTTGTCTATTTTCATGTCCGTTCCCTCGTATGAATTGGCATTGAGACGGCCCGTTCGCACGGCCGAAATCCAGTGTAGGCGACACCTGCGATTTAAGCCGTCGACCAATGAGGCGGGCTGCGTCGGACGGGGATGTATGCGGGGAAAGCGACAAGAAGGAGGGAGGGAAGGGCCTTTGGCGTGGCCCCGGCATGCGATGCCACCGACGCAGATCGGCGGCATCGCTCGTCGGTTCGGGTCAGGATTCCGGAACGTTGCGTTCCAGCTCTTCGAGCCAGACGGTTGCATCGCCGTCGGAGGGCGCGCGCCAATCGCCGCGCGGCGACAGCGAACCGCCGGCCACCACCTTCGGTCCGTTCGGCATGGCAGAACGCTTGTACTGGGAGAACCCGAAAAAGCGGCGCAGGAACACCTGCATCCAGTGCCGGATATCGCCCAGGGAATACGCGTTGCGTACATCGTCCGGGAATCCCGGCGGCCACGCGCCGTGCGTGACGTCCCCCCATGCATGCATCGCAAGGAACGCGATCTTGGAAGGGCGCATGCCATGGCGCAACACGTGGAAGAGGGTGAAGTCCTGCAACTCGTACGGCCCGATCCTGGCCTGCGTGCTTTGCGGTTTCTCGCCTTCGGCCACCGGCACGAGTTCGGGCGAGATTTCGTGGTCGAGCACGTTCAGCAGCGTCTGGCTGGCTTCGTCGTCGAACTGCCCCGATGCCACCACCCAGCGGATGACATGCTGGATCAGCGTCTTGGGCAGGCCGGCGTTCACGTTGTAGTGCGCCATCTGGTCGCCCACGCCGTACGTGCACCAGCCGAGCGCCAGCTCCGACAGGTCGCCCGTGCCGATGACGATCGCATCGTGCTGGCCCGCCAGCCGGAAGAGGTAATCCGTGCGTAGCCCGGCCTGCACGTTTTCGAACGGCAGATCGTACACAGGTTCGCCGCGCGAGTACGGGTGATCCATGTCGTCGAGCATCTGCCGTGCGGCGGGGCGGATGTCGATCTCGTGGGCTGACACGCCAAGCGCGTTCATGAGCCGGTGCGCGCTCTCGCGCGAACGTTCGCCTGTCGCAAAACCGGGCAGCGTATACGCCAGCACGTCCTTGCGCGACCAGCCCAGGCGGTCGGCCGCGCGCACCGCCACGATCAGGGCGTGGGTCGAATCCAGCCCGCCCGACACGCCGATGACCATGCGCTTGACGTTGATCGCGCGTAGCCGCTGCACCAGCCCGGACACCTGGATGTTGTATGCCTCGTAGCAATCCTGCGCGAGGCGGTCCGGCTGCGACGGCACGAAGGGGAAGCGGTCGATCTCGCGTTCCAGCCCGATGTCGCCGCGCGGCGGCTCCAGCGTGAATTCCACGACACGGTAATCGACCGGGTCGACATCCAGCGCGCGACGGTTGTCG